>CANSNO010000095.1 GCA_947648385.1 uncultured Clostridia bacterium | reverse complement strand
AGGGAGTTCCCTCGGGGCTTTCAATTTATAACTTATTTGCCGGACTTTTTGACGTACTTTTCAAACCATTCGCAAATCTCGGTCAACCTGGAAATTCTGTTCTCGGGCTTGCCGCTTCTGGAAAGCTCGTGGTTTTCGCCGTGGAAGAGGCAAATCTTGGAGTCTACGCCGTTCATCTTGAGGGCGTGGAACATCTGGATAGCGTCGCTCATCCAGCAGCGGTAGTCCTCATCCGACTGGATGAAAAGTGTCGGAGTTTTGGCCTTATGGCCGCTGTTGAGGGGCGAGGAGGCCCAAACGGCGTCAAAGTTGGTCCAGGGGTCGCCGTCGAGCTGCGCCATGTTGTGGGCATAGCCGATGTCGGTGGTCAGTGACTTTGTCAGATAGTTGGAGATGGAACGCTGGGAGGCCGCGGCGGCGTATCTGTCGGTGTGGCCTATCATCCAGTTGCACATAAATCCGCCGTAGGAGCCGCCGCAGATGCCGACCTTCTTCTCGTCGATATCGGGATAACGCCTAAGAACCTCGTCGGTGAAGTCCATGAAGTCGTTAAAGTCGATGCCGCCCAGGTTGCCCGTCATATTGGCGAACTCGGAGCCGCGGCCGTCGGAGCCGCGAGGGTTGGTATAGAACACAAAGTAGCCCATGTTGGCCAGAATCTGCATCTCGTGATGATAGACGGGGCCGAAGATGGCCTTGGGGCCGCCGTGCATCTCAAGGATGGCCGGATACTTCTTGCCGGACTTATAGCCGACCGGCTTGATGACATAGCCGTCAAGCTCGACGCCATCCCTGTCCTTAAAGGTGAAATACTCGGGAGCCACGATGGAGTGGGTGTCGCGGTATTCCTTATTGAAGGTGGTGACGCGCTTCTCCTCGCCTGTCTTGAGGTCGAGGGTGTAAAGCTCGACAAGGTCCATTCCTCTCATTGCCGTCCGCTATATCAAAGGCGTTTATCGAGCCGTCGGTCTTGCAGACCGTCTCGAACTTGCCACTCTGGTCCATAGCCATCAGGTGGGCGTTGCCCCAGACGGAACGGGTCATATAGAGCTTGCCGTCATAGAACTTGCGGTTTTGGCCGCCGCCGTAGTTGCAGTCGGTGCCGACGGCTCCGCCGGCCTCACAGTCGGCGTAGGGCAGCTTTTCATACTCGCCCGTTTTGATATCCAGCTTGCAGAAATAGGGGTTCTGGCCGGCGAACTCCATGGGATTGAGGGTGAAGAAAGCCTTGTCGTTGCCCATGAAGGTGGGCGCGCCGACGCCGAACTTATCCTGCTTGACGACGGTGGTCGTCTTGCCCGTCTCGACGTCATAGAGGTAAAGTCCGCCCTCTCTGACCGAAACATCGGTGTATGTTGTGCCGCAGAAAAGGACGTGCTTTTTATCGGGGGACAGGGCGGCTCCGGCCACATTGGTGTACTTTTTGGAGATGGCCTTGAACTTGCCCGTATTGCTGTCGAAAATTCCGAGGGTGTTGCGGATCTTGTTGCGGATGCCGAGGCCGTTGAACCAGAAATAAATCTCGTCAAAGACCAGCAGGTCGCGTCCGTCGAGGGCCTTTTCCTCTTCTTCCTTCTCCCTGCCCTCGCAGTGCTTGACCTCGACGACAAGGAATTTTCCGTCGCCCAGAGGCTCGGCCGAGGTGGCTCTTTCGGGGATGGTGAAATAGGGCTGGGCCTCGCCGCCGTCAAGGGTCAGCCTGTGATACTCGGTCTTGGGGGTCTTGCTCTTTTCGCCCCTGGGAGAGGTGAACATGAAGCTTTCGTTGTCCAGCCATTTGGCTCCCCTTTCGGCGCCGCCGAAGGTCATCTGCTTTGTCTCGCCGCTTTCGGTATCCAGCAGCCAGATATAGGACTTATAGCCGTTTTTCTTCTCATCGGCGTTGTGTTTCGCGAAAAGGGCGTGCTTTCCGTCGGGAGAATAGGCCACATCGGAAAGGAAATTAAACTCGTACAGGTCCTGATATGTTACTTTTTTCATATTTAGCTCCTGTCAATAAACTGTTATTTGAGATGTTTTTCCATCCAGCCGACGATTTCTTTAAGCCTTGTGACGCGGTTTTCCGGCTTGCCGCTTCTGGAAAGCTCGTGGTTCTCGCCGTGGAAAAGCACCAATCTTGCTTCTGTACCGTTCATCTTTAGGGCCTGGAACATCTGGATAGCGCCGCTCATCCAGCAGCGGTAATCCTCGTCAGACTGAATAAAGAGGGTGGGCGTTTTGGCGTTATGGGCGTATTTGAGAGGGGAAGTCTCCCAAACATTGTCGAAGTCCTCCCACACGGAAGAACCCACCTGCTGTGTGTCATAGGTGGCGCCGATATCGGTGGCCGTCAGCTTGCAGACATAATTGGAGATGGAACGCTGGGAGGCCGCGGCGGCATACCTGTCGGTGTGGCCTATCATCCAGTTGCACATAAAGCCGCCGTAGGAGCCGCCGCAAATGCCGACCTTCTTTTCATTGATGTCGGGATAACGCGCGAGAGCCACGTCGGTGAACTCCATCAAATCCTCATAGTCCTTTGTGCCGAGGAACTTTGTGCTGTAGGCGAACTTCTCTCCCCTGCCGTCCGAGCCGCGGGGATTTGTATATATCACAAAGAAGCCGTGGGAGGCAAAGGTCTGCATTTCATGATGAAATACGCCGCCGAAGATGGTTTTGGGGCCGCCGTGTATCTCCAAAACGGCCGGATATTTTTTGCCCGGCTTATAGCCGACCGGCTTTATGACATAGCCGTCAAGCTCGACCCCGTCCTTGTTCTTAAAGGTGAAATGCTCGGGCAGGGACACCTGATGCTCTTTCATAT
>CANSNO010000094.1 GCA_947648385.1 uncultured Clostridia bacterium | reverse complement strand
TTTTTTGTTGGCCCTTGACCTCACCCCCTTGACCTTGCCTTTCTGCGTGGCCCCCGGTGGGGGGTACAGGGGGGAACCTTGCGGCCTTTGCAACTTCGAGCTGGTTCCCCCCTTGAGAAGAAAGCCGAGCCATCGGCATTATTACAGCTTCCTACGCGGACCCCGTCCGCATAGACAATCCCTCCGCCCCCTTCGGGGCCACCTCCCTTTACACAAGGGAGGCAAGGGCTTAGGAACAAGCCCCCAGTCGCCTTGCGGCGACAGCTCCCCTTGCACAGGGGAGCCAAGGAGAAAAGGGCACATTTTTATTGCCTTTAAGGCAATTTTATGATATAATAAACGTGCTATATATTATATAATGTGTAGGCCGCCGAAAGGGGGCCTTTTTAAGGGAGGGAACCCCGTGTATCTCCATCTCGGCAGGGACACCGTCGTGCTGCAAAGGGACATTATCGGCGTATTTGACATGGACACGTCCACATGGTCGAAGCACACCAAAAGCTTTCTGACGGCCTGTGAAAAGGCCGGGAGGGTGGTCAATGTCAGCGACGAGCTGCCCCGTTCGGCCATTGTCTGCCGCGAAAAGGGCGGAGACACCGTGGTTTACATATCCCAGCTTTCATCCCAGACGCTGCTGAAAAGATACAGGGAAGCATATTAAAAGGAGTTTTAACATATGAGCGACACACCTGAGAAGATCTCAACAACATATGACGAAAACCAGATACAGGTCCTCGAGGGTCTGGAGGCGGTTCGCAAAAGGCCCGGTATGTACATCGGCACCACCTCTTCAAGAGGGCTGCACCACCTTGTCTACGAGATAGTCGACAACGCCATAGACGAGGCTCTGGCCGGCTTCTGCACCCACATAGAGGTGGATATCCTGCCCGGCGACGTAATTCAGGTCAGCGACAACGGACGCGGCATACCGACGGGCATACACCCCAAGATGGGCTTTTCCACCCTGGAGGTCGTATTTACCGTCCTCCACGCCGGGGGCAAGTTCGGCGGCGGCGGCTATAAGGTATCGGGCGGCCTCCACGGCGTGGGCGCCAGCGTCGTCAACGCCCTGAGCGAGTGGCTCAAGGTGACGGTCAAAAACGAGGGCAAAATACACGAGATGTCCTTCCACCGCGGCGACAAGGACGGCGACATGAAGATAGTCGGCGAGACGAGCGAGACAGGCTCGACGATAACCTTCAAGCCCGACGGGGAGATATTCGACGAGCTTGTTTTCGATTATGACATATTGCTTAACCGCCTGCGCGAGCAGGCCTTCCTCAACGCCGGACTTCGCATCACCCTGACCGACAGGAGGGAGGAGGAGCCAAAGCGAGCCTCCATGATGTACGAGGGGGGCATACGCAGTTTTGTCGAGCATCTCAACCGCAACAAGACCCCCCTCTTTGACGAGATAATCTATCTCGAGGGCAAAAAGGACGACGCCATAGCCGAGGTCGCCCTTCAATATAACGACGGCTATAACGAGAATATAATCTCCTTTGCCAACAACATCGCCACCACCGAGGGCGGTATGCACGAAACCGGCTTCAAAACGGCCCTGACAAGGGCCATAAACGATTATGGCCGCAAGTTCAAGATAATGAAGGAGGACGACAAGAACCTCTCGGGCGAGGACGTCCGCGAGGGCCTCTGCGCCGTCATTTCGGTCAAGCTGGAGGAGCCTCAGTTCGAGGGCCAGACAAAGACCAAGCTGGGCAACGCCTATATCAGGAGCCTTGTGGACTCCATGGTCTATGACCGCCTGACCCAATTCTTTGAGGAAAACCCCGTCACGGCGCGCGCCGTGGTGGAAAAATCCATGACGGCGGCCAGAGCCAGAGAGGCCGCCAAGAGGGCCAGAGAGGCCACCAGACGCAAAACTGCCCTTGAAAGCGCCTCCCTTCCCGGCAAGCTGGCCGATTGTCAGGAGCGCGACCCGGCCCTTACGGAAATATACATCGTCGAGGGAGATTCGGCCGGAGGCTCGGCCAAAAACGGCCGCGACAGGCGTTTTCAGGCCATACTTCCCCTCTGGGGCAAGATGCTCAACGTGGAAAAGGCTCGCCTCGACAAGGTTTACACAAACGAAAAGCTGATGCCCATGGTGACGGCCTTCGGCGCCGGAGTGGGGGACGAGTTCGACATAAGCCGCCTGCGCTACGGCAAAATAATTCTCATGGCCGATGCCGACGTCGACGGCAGCCATATCCGCACGCTGCTTTTGACATTCTTCTTCCGCTTTATGAGGCCCCTCATCGAGGAGGGACACGTCTATATCGCCCAGCCGCCCCTTTACAAGGTGGTGCCAAAGGGCAGAAACAGTCAGGAGATATATGTCTACAGGGACGAGGACCTGCCCTCCATCATGGCCGAGCATCCCGGCGCCGACCTTCAGCGCTATAAGGGCCTCGGCGAGATGAACCCCGAGCAGCTTTGGGAAACGACCATGGACCCCGAAAGGCGCATAATCAAGAAGGTCGAAATGTCCGACGCCTCCATGGCCGACGAGATATTCACCATCCTTATGGGCGAAAAGGTCGAGCCGCGCAGGGAGTTTATCGAGCAGAACGCCAAGTATGTAGCTAATCTTGATATTTAATGCTTTTCTTTTTACGGAAGCTATAATAATTTATTTTTCTCGCACCAAAAGCTTGTTACTTTTCGAAGTCGAAAAGTAACCAAAAGACTTTTCTTTTTCGTGAAAAAGAAACAAAAAGCAAACAGGGGGATGCCCTGCCCCCCTGACCCCCAAAAAGAGGTACAAGTCGTCCCCACCGACTTTGCGGAAAAGCATCCGCAAAGCGGCG
>CANSNO010000093.1 GCA_947648385.1 uncultured Clostridia bacterium | reverse complement strand
GAAACCGCACAAACCCGAGCGAAGCCCAGCGAAGTGGGTTCGTGAGGGAGAGGAGCTGTGACGGAGTAAGCGAGCTTTTGCCGAAGGCGGAAGCGAGAGATACGAAGTCCACAGCGACGAAGTCGGTGCTGATTGCGGTGAGGGTCCACCCGTTCCCATTCCGAACACGGCAGTTAAGCTCACTCGCGCCGAAAATACTTGGCTGGCGACGGCCTGGGAAGATAGGTAGTGCCGACACAATGAGGTCTGGTCCATGACCGGACCAGACCTCTTTATATTCCTCCTTAGCTCAGTTGGTAGAGCATGCGGCTGTTAACCGCAGGGTCGTTGGTTCGAGTCCAACAGGGGGAGCCATAAGAGCTGACTCACAATGAGTCAGCTCTTTTTTCATAATTGTGCTTCTGTCAAAATGGATTATAATTGTGATAAATAATGACTTAAGAGGGTTCATGCTGTGATTGAAGTGAGGTTTTATGATAGTATAGATGACAAACTGCTGAAGTTTGCCGTTATTATTTCCAGAACAAATGGCAAGTGGGTCTTTTGCAAACATAAGGATAGAGATACATATGAAGTTCCCGGAGGACACAGAGAAGAGGGCGAGGACATTTTGACGACCGCCAAGCGAGAATTGCGCGAAGAAACGGGGGCGATGGATTTTTCTATAAAACAAATTTGCGTGTACTCTGTGAAGGGCAGAACAAGAGTGAACGAAAGGGATGACGAGGAAACCTTTGGTATGCTTTTCATTGCCGATATTGCTTCTTTTGAAGAGCTTCACAGTGAAATAGAACAGATTCTGATTACAGATCATCTTATTGATAATTGGACATATCCTCTCATTCAGCCAAAATTATTAGAGGAAGCTAAAAACAGAGGATACCTATAAACCCCGCAACCTCGCGTCGGCAAAAACCTGCGAGTACGCAGGGGGGAAACTACAGGAAATTGCCGAGCTGCCCGAGGGAAACGATATGCGTGCCGACGGCGAGACCATGCAATGCATCTATAAGTTTGAACTGTAAAGCTAAAAAGCAGGCCGACTTAAAATAAGTCAGTCTGCTTTTGCTTTTAAGATTTTTCTTTGCCTACCGCTTGATGGTAAGAAGCGATGATTTCATCGAGGCTTATCTTTGCCATGCTTTTTTTCATATCCTCTTCCAATTTGCGATACTGCTCCTCAAGAACGGAGTGAATATTGCGGCCCACAGGGCAGAGAGGCGACGGGGAAGAATGTATGCCGATAAAGTTATCACAGCCGCCGGGGCAGATGGCCGAATATATATCGGCCACAGATATGGCCTCCGGCTCTTTGGCCAGCCGTATGTTGCCGACGCCCTGCCTGACGCTGACAAGCCCCTTTTTGCTCAGGGCGCTTATAATATTGCGGATTATGACAGGGTTGCAGCCGGTGCTTTTGGCCAGCAGACTGCTGTTGACATTGGTGGTTTGCCCGTATTCATTTATAAAAATCAGGCAGTGAACGGCTATTGAGCATTTTTGGCTGACGCGCATATCATCACCTCTTTTTAAAGGATATCACATTTTAAGAGGAATGTAAATGTTGACATTACACCATAATGATGATGTCATGTAAATATTAAAATTACATATGGAGGACGCTATGCTTTCCGAGATAATTTTCAGCCCGACGGGCGGCACGAGAAGGGCCGCGGACATTTTGGCCGCCGCCCTTGGTGATGTGGAAGATATAATAGACCTTTGCGACAGGAATACGGATATAACGACGTCATTTGACGGCAATGATACCGTCCTTATCGCCGTTCCCTCTTACAGCGGCAGGGTTCCGTCAGCCGCCGCCGAGAAGCTGGCGCGACTCAAGGGAAACGGCGCCCGAGCCGTTCTGCTGTGCGCCTACGGCAACAGGGCATATGATGATACGCTGGCCGAATTGGCCGACATAGTCGAAAAATCGGGCTTTGACATTACTGCCGCCGTTGCCGCCGTTACCGAACATTCAATAGTCAGAAAATATGCCGAGGGCCGACCTGACAAGTGTGACGAGCAGGCGCTGGCATCATTCGGAGAAAAAATCAGAGAAAAAATAGCTTCGGGAGACGCAATTCGCCCCACTCTACCGGGAAATGTGACGAAAGGAAAGGTCAAAGAGCTTGGTTTTGTCCCCAAAACGGGAACGGGCTGTATATCCTGCGGCCTGTGCGCCGATAAGTGCCCCACGGGGGCAATCGACCCACACAATGTCAAAAAAACCGATAAAACAAAATGTATTTCCTGTATGGCCTGTGTGGCGGCGTGCCCGACCCATGCCAGAAAGCTGAACGGAGATGTGACCACGGTCGCCTCTTTAATGCTCAAAAAGGTATGCTCCGAGCCAAAGAAAAACGAGCTTTTTATATGAGGCGGTAAAAATACGCCCGACCGCAAGCAAACGGTCGGGCGTATTTTAATGTCCTTTGTGCTTTGCCTTTTTCTTTTGCCGTTTCAGAATAAAACGCCTTTCAAGCTCGGCTTCCAGCGCCTGCTTGTTCTTGGCCTTTTTCTCCTGCTTTGCGGCTTGGCACATGGCTTGCAGGGCCGCCTGAGATTTTGTTCCGACGCCGCGTTCATTCATCTGACGGGAGGCCAGACGCTTGCGGCGCTAAAGGACGGACGACCCGGAGGGAGGGTTACTTACCCCATGTTTTGTGGGACGGCCGGGCTACCTACCGGCTCTGGCCTGAAGAAACAGGCGTTGCGTTTTTATCTTTGTTTTTTTACCTTATTTACGGCTTTCCAGCTCCAGCAGGGCGGCCTTCATGTCCAGTCCTCCGGCATAGCCGGTCAGGCTGCCGTCCGAGCCGACGACTCTGTGACAGGG
>CANSNO010000092.1 GCA_947648385.1 uncultured Clostridia bacterium | reverse complement strand
CAGCATTTGCTGTGCCGCTTTTGTGATTTCTTTTATCCTCTTGTGGAGACAAACTTTTCGATACGGCCCATGGCCCTTTTTAAAACCTCGAGAGAATAGGCATAGGATATGCGGACATGATTTTTGCCCGATTCGCCGAAGGCGTCGCCCGGAACGACGGCCACCTGCTGCTCTTTGAGCAGTGTTTCGACAAAGTCGCCTCCGTCCTTGGCAAACCTCGAAACATCGGGGAAGATATAGAAAGCGCCTTCCGGCTCAAAGCAGTCAAAGCCAAGGTCGACAAGAGCGCGGTAAAGGTATCTGCGGCGCTCGTCATACTGCTCGCACATAAATCTGGTGTCGGGCAGACCGTTTTGAAGGGCCTCTATGCCGGCGTACTGTGAGGGAGTGGAGGCGCACATGATGGCGTACTGGTGTATCTGGGCCACATAGCGCATAAGCTCGCGAGGGCCGCAGCAGTAGCCCAGACGCCAGCCCGTCATGGCAAAGGCCTTTGAAAAGCCGCTGACGACAATGGTGCGTTCCTTCATTCCGGGGACGGAAGCGACCGATGTGTGTTTGAAGCCGTAGCTCAGCTCGGCGTATATCTCGTCGGAAACGACGACGATATTTGTGCCCTCGAGAACCTTGGCTATAGCCTCCAGTTCTTCCTTTTTCATAACGCCGCCGGTGGGGTTGTTGGGATATGAGAGAATCAGCATCTTGGTATTCGGCGTGATTGCGGCCTGAAGAGCCTCGGGAGTCACCTTAAAGCTGTTTTCCTTTACAGTGACTATGGGCACTGCCTTTGCGCCCGTTATCTCCGAAAGGGGAGCGTAACAGACATAGGACGGCTCGGGAATCAGCACCTCGTCGCCGACAGTCAGGAAGGCGCGCAGGCAAAGGTCGATAGCCTCGGAGCCGCCCACGGTGACAAGAATCTCGCCCTCGGGGTCATATGACAGTTTGTAGCTGTTTTCCATGTATTGGGCGATTTCGGTACGCAGCTTGATGAGACCGTTATTGGCGGTGTATTGCGTCTTGTCGGCGTAAAGAGAGGCTATTCCAGCGTCCATGATATGCTTTGGCGTTATAAAATCCGGTTCTCCGACGCCGAGGGAAATGGCGTTTGGCATGGTTTCCATGATTCCGAAATACTTTCTGATGCCCGAGGGCTTCATATTGGCCACTGCGGGGGGTGCAACTTTGGAATAGTCGAACATGGCAGTACCTCCTTCATATGTTTTCATAAAATTAAAACTCTGTCTTTTCGGCAATATAGCTTTCAAGCTTGTCTATGGGCAGCCTTATCTGCTCCATGCTGTCGCGCTCGCGGACGGTGACGCAGTTATCGGCCGGGGTGTTCTCGTCTCCGACCGTCTGGAAGTCCACAGTGACGCAGAAGGGGGTGCCCACCTCGTCCTGACGGCGGTATCTCTTACCGATGGAACCGGCGTCGTCATAGTCCACCATAAAGCGTTTGGAAAGGCTTTCATATATTTTCTGGGCAGGCTCGGCAAGCTTTTTGGAAAGGGGAAGTATGGCGCATTTGAAGGGCGCCAGAGCCGGACTGAGGCGGAGGACAACGCGGCTGTCGTTCTTTTCGGCGTCAATGACCTCCTCGTCATAGGCGTCGCAGAGGACCGAAAGGAATGTGCGCTCGACGCCGAGGGAAGGCTCGATGACATAGGGGATATAATGCTCGTTTGTCTCGGGGTCAAAATATGTCATGTCCTTGCCCGATGTGTTCTGGTGCTGGGTCAGGTCGTAATCGGTGCGGTCGGCCACGCCCCAAAGTTCGCCCCATCCAAAGGGGAAGAGGAACTCAAAGTCGGTCGTCGCCTTGGAATAAAACACCAGCTCGTCGGCGTCGTGGTCTCTCAGGCGGATATTTTCATCTTTGAGTCCGATGGACAGAAGCCAGTCGTGACAGAACTGACGCCAGTAGTTGAACCATTCAAGGTCGGTGCCCGGCTTGCAGAAAAACTCAAGCTCCATCTGCTCGAACTCGCGAACGCGGAAAATAAAGTTGCCAGGCGTTATCTCATTGCGGAAGGATTTGCCTATCTGGCCGATGCCGAAGGGCAGCTTTTTCCTCGTCGTGCGCTGCACGCTGGGGAAGTTGACAAATATGCCCTGGGCCGTTTCTGGACGGAGATAAACGGTGTTTTTGGCATCCTCCGTCACGCCCTGGAAGGTTTTGAACATCAGGTTGAACTGGCGGATGTCGGTAAAGTTGTGCTTGCCGCAGGAGGGGCAGGGGATATTGTGCTCGTCGATAAAGCTCTTCATTTCCTCCTGAGTGAAGGCGTCGATGGGCTTGGGCAGCTCAAAGGAATGCTCCTCGCACCAGTCCTCGATAAGCTTGTCGGCCCTGAAACGCTCCTTACATTCACGGCAGTCCATCAGGGGGTCGGAAAATCCGGCCAGATGGCCCGAGGCCATCCATGTCTGTGTGTTCATCAGAATGGCGGCGTCAAGGCCCACGTTATAGGGGCATTCCTGAACAAACTTTTTCCACCAGGCGCGCTTGATGTTGTTTTTCAGCTCGACGCCGAGTGGGCCGTAATCCCATGTGTTGGCCAGTCCGCCGTATATCTCGCTGCCGGCAAAGACATATCCGCGGCCCTTGCACAGGGCGACTATTTTATCCATTGTTTTATCAGTATTCTTCAATTTCTTCACCATACCTCTATTGTGTATTTCTATAATTCCATTGTATATAAAAATCTCTCTCGGGTCAAGAAAAATGAGTGGGATAAAGCAGATAAAAGGGCACTTTTTTGACAAATGGCAGTCTTATTTAACGGAGACAAGCCGTTGTTATTTTGCCGTTTGGATGCTTTTTTGATGTAAAATAGCGCAAAAGGGGGATAAAGCAGTGACAGAAATACTTATCGTAGAGGACGAAAAGCCCATATCCGACCTTATAAAGCTCAGCCTGACAAAGGCAGGGTATCTGTGTACCTG
>CANSNO010000091.1 GCA_947648385.1 uncultured Clostridia bacterium | reverse complement strand
CACAAGCGGCTTTAACGCCTTTGAGAGCGTAAATTACCCTCCTGTGGGCGTCATAGACTCGTCGGGCCTCAATATAAACGAGGAATACCTTATTAAATACAGCGGACCTCCCACACTCAGCACCGAGCTTGACACGTCGGTATTCCTGCTCAAGCTGACTCCGGGAACAAATCCAAACGTCATAGATATGCTTATTGACAGCGGAGCCAAGGGCATCGTCATTGAGGCTTTCGGCGCCGGGGGGCTTCAGTTCATCAGGAGGGATTACACCTCGAAGCTTGTCCGCGCCGCCGAAGAGGGGGTGCCCGTCGTGCTTTGCTCCCAGTGCCTTTACGAGCGATCCGACCTCACCGTTTATCAGGTGGGACAGAAGGCGCTGGAGGCAGGGGTCATCCCCGGCAGGGACATGACCAGCGAGGCCGCCGTGACAAAACTCATGTGGGCTTTGGGCAATTTGAGCGGCATTGAGGAGATAAAGGCCTTTTTTGAAAAAAATATTGCCGGAGAGGTGGAAAAAAACCGCCGATAGGCTTTACAAAAGGAAAGAATTGTGTTATCCTGTTACAGGTGTCCCTATGCTTAGTGAAAGGATATTTTCCGCGTTTGACCGCGGCGTTTACCTTGCCTTTCGACTCAGCTTGCGGATATAAAAATATTTGGAGGTAAAAAACCATGATTCTCAAAGAGAAGAAGACAGAAGTCATCGAGAACAACCGCATCCACGCCACAGACACAGGCTCGCCCGAGGTTCAGATCGCCATCCTGACAGCCCGTATAAACGAGCTGAACGAGCATCTGAAGGTTCACAAGAAGGACAACCACTCCCGCCGCGGCCTGCTGAAGATGGTCGGTAAGCGCCGCAAGCTGCTGGTTTACCTGCAGAACAACGATATCGAGCGTTACCGTGCTATCGTCACAAAGCTCGGACTGCGTAAATAATCAAGTCGGTTTCGAGGGGATAGTATATCCCCTCGATTTTTAGAAATCAATAAAAAGCCCGGGTTTTAGCGTTTGAAGGAGCCAAAGAGCTTCTCTGCCTCCTTCAAGTGCTAAAGCCGGGTCAAAAAAGCAGAAAGGTTGGACAAACTATGGTTACACACGCAAGCTTTCCCGGTCACAAGGTTTATGAAACCACATTGGCCGGCCGCCCCCTCAAGATAGAGGTCGGAAAAATGGCCGGTCTGGCCAACGGAGCCGCCCTTGTCACCTTCGGCGACACCACGGTTCTTACGACGGCCACCATGGCCAAGGCCCCCAGAGACGGCATCGACTTTTTCCCTCTTGGCGTCGATTATGAAGAGAGGCTTTATGCCGTCGGCCGCATCCCCGGCAGCTTTATGAGGCGTGAGGGCCGCCCCGGCGAGAAGGCCATTCTGGTCTCCCGTATGATAGACAGGCAGATACGCCCCTTCTTCCCCTCCGACATGAGAAACGACGTCAGCATTATGTGCACCGTCCTGTCGGTCAACTATGACCATTCCCCCGAGATAGCCGCCATGATAGGCACCTCGGTGGCTCTTTCCATCTCAGATATCCCCTGGAACGGCCCCATTGTCGGCCTCCAGATGGGCTATGCCGACGATAAGTATATCCTCTGCCCCAACAGCGAGGAGCGCGCCAAGAGCCAGCTGACCCTGACGGTCGCCGGAAGCGCCGAGAAGGTCGTCATGATAGAGGCCGGCGCCGACCAGTTCCCCGATGATATGATGCTGACGGCCATTGCCAAGGCCCACGAGGAGATAAAGCGCCTTGTGTCCTTTGTCGCGGATATCCAAAAGGAGATAGGCCTTGAAAAGGCCTCCTATCCCTCCGTGCAGCTGCCCACCGAGCTTTTCGAGGCCGTCAAGGGCTATGCCATGTGCCGTGTCAAGGAGGCCGTCGACACCGACGACAAGACGGTACGCGACGCCCGTATCGACGAGATTACGGCCGACGTCAAGGAGCATTTCGCCGAGGAGTATCCCGACAGCGACAAGCTTATTGACGAGTGTATGTACAAGCTCCAGAAATACGTTGTCCGCCGCCTCATCCTCGACGAGAACAAGAGGGTCGACGGCCGCAGCCTGACCGACGTGAGGCCTCTGGCCGCCGAGGTCGGCGTCATTCCCCGTGTCCACGGCTCGGGCCTGTTTACGCGCGGACAGACACAGGTGCTTTCCATCGCCACGCTGGGCACATTGCGCGACGCTCAGGAGCTGGACACCACCTTTGAAGAGACCGAAAAGAGATATATGCACCACTATAACTTCCCCGGCTATTCCACAGGCGAGGCCAAGCCCTCCAGAAGCCCCGGCAGGCGCGAGATAGGCCACGGCGCTCTGGCTGAAAAGTCGCTGATACCCGTGCTTCCCTCGGTCGAGGAGTTCCCCTATGCCATAAGGGTCGTTTCCGAGGTTCTGTCCTCCAACGGCTCCACGTCTCAGGGCTCGGTCTGCGGCTCGACGCTGGCTCTTATGGACGCCGGCGTGCCCATTAAGGCTCCCGTTGCCGGCATCTCCTGCGGTCTTGTCACCGAGGGCGACAGGCACATCACATTCACAGATATTCAGGGCATCGAGGACTTTTTCGGCGACATGGACTTCAAGGTGGCCGGCACCCACAAGGGCATCACCTCCATTCAGGTCGATATTAAAAACGACGGCCTGACCCTTGAGATAATCGCCGAGGCCTTTGAAAAGACACACAACGCCCGTCTTGAGATACTGGACGAGATAATGCTCAAGGCCATTGACAAGCCCAGAGCCGAGCTTTCCGAGTTCGCGCCCAAGATGATAAGAATGAACATCGACCCCGACAAGATCCGCGAGGTAATCGGCAAGGGCGGCTCGGTCATCCAGAAGATTACTGCCGAGACCAACACCAAGATAGACATCGAGGACGACGGCAGTATCTGCATCGCCGCCGTCAACTCGGCCGACGGCGAGCGCGCCCGTCAGATGATAGAGGGCATTGCCAAAGATCCCGAGATAGGCGACCTTTACTATGGCAAGGTGACAAGGCTGATGACCTTTGGCGCTTTTGTGGAAATTGCTCCTGGCAAGGAGGGTCTGGTA
>CANSNO010000090.1 GCA_947648385.1 uncultured Clostridia bacterium | reverse complement strand
CAACACCTCGAGAAATATCATCGCCGTCATCGCCGTCGCTTTGACAGCCCTGCTTTTCACGGCTCTTTTCACCGTGGGAAGCGGTATGGTTGAGAATATCCAGCGCCAAACCATGCGTCAGGCCGGGGGCGACGGAATGGCTATACTGAAGTACATAACCGACGAGCAGTATCAAAAGGTCAAAGACCACGAGCTTGTCGACAGACTTTCCTACAACAGGATTATATCCGACGAGGTCATATGCGATAAACTCCTCAAGCGTCACGCCGAGATATATTATATGGACGATGTGGGCATAGAGCTTGGCTTCTGTCAGCCCACCGAGGGCAGGAGGCCCGAGGCCGAAAACGAGATAATGATGGACACGCGCGCCATGGATATGCTGGGCCTGCCGAGAGAGGTTGGCGCGCCCGTCTCCTTTACCCTCAGGATACACGACGGCGTCACCGTCACGCGCGATTTTGTCCTCTCCGGCTGGTGGGAGGCCGACCCGAGCTTTAACATGGCCTCTATCATGGTGGTGTCAAAGGCCTATATCGACGCCCACGAGGAGGAGCTTTACAACAGCTTTTACGAGAACCACGAGATGACGGGAGTCATCAACAGCTATGTCATGTTCAAAAGCTCGGTAGGGCTGGAGGATAAGCTGGAGCGTCTGATAACTGAAAGCGGCTATTCAATGGACGAAAACTCCCCCGATTATATCGCCTCAAATGTCAACTGGTCTTATCTTTCCGGCAATTTTGACCTCGACCCCACGACGGTCACGGCGGCGCTGGCGGCCGTCGGCCTTATAGTTTTGACGGGATATCTGATAATCTATAATATTTTCCAGATATCGGTCATAAAGGATATCCGCTTTTACGGCCTGCTGAAAACTATAGGCACAACAGGAAAGCAGGTCAGGGGCATTATTCGCCGTCAGGCACTTATACTGTCCCTTGTGGGTATACCCGTCGGCCTTGTGCTGGGCTATTTTGTCGGCGTTTCCATTGTGCCCCTTATAATGAACCGCACGGCCTATGCCGGCGGCAGCTTTGAGACAAGCGCCAACCCCGTCATCTTTGCCGGAAGCGCGGTCTTTGCCCTCCTCACCGTGCTGATGAGCGCAGCCAAGCCGGGCAGGCTGGCCGCCAAGGTCTCGCCGATAGAGGCCGTGAGGTATACCGAGAGCGGCGGCAAAAGCAAAAAGAGCCGTGAGACGAAAAAGGGCAGCAGGGTGCTGGCCATGGCCTCGGCCAATCTGGGGCGCAACAAAAAGCGCACATTGCTGGTGGTGCTTTCAATGTCCCTGTCCCTTGTGCTTTTCAACACGGTTTACACCGTCAGCCTCGGCTTTGACATGGACAAATACCTTTCCACCTTTGTCGACACCGATTTCGCTTTTTATCACGCCAATTTGCCAAATTACCGCTACACAGGCGAGAATGACGGCGTGTCCGAAACCATGATAGCCTCGGTTGAGGCCCTTGAGGGCTTTGAAAACGGAGGGCGCTATTACTGCGACGTCCGCGACGCCGAGTGCTTCAGGGTCAAGCCCTCGGGGAAGGAGACCCACTATCTTTCCGTGAATGAGGACGACAGGGGCAATTATTTCTGCGCCCTTTACGGTCTTGACGATTTCCCTCTGGGCCGCCTCAAGGTGCTTGAGGGTGAAATAGACCTTGAAAAGCTCAAAAGCGGCAAATACATCTTGGAGGGAGTTATAACCGACGACAACCACAACCCCGTCCGGGAGACCTCCCATTACAATATCGGCGACGCCGTCACCCTCTGCAATTACAGGGGCCTCGGCGAGGCGGCTGACGAGAACGGGTATACCGAGTATCAATTCGAGGTCATGGCCAAGGTGGAAAGCAACTATTTTACCAACACCTGCCGCTCTGGTTATGATTATTCTTACTATCTGCCCTCCGACGTCTATAAGACCATGACGGCCGCCCCGGGTCTAATGCAGTATATCTGCGACTTTACGGCCGAGACCGAGGAAAGCGCCGAGAATTTCCTGAAAAAATACACCGAGGAGATCGACCCCGTCATGGCCTTTTCCTCAAAGTTCAGCCAAAAGGGCGAGTTTGAGGGGTTGAGAAGCATGGTGCTGACAGTCGGCGGCTCTCTGAGCCTTATTATCGGCGTTATCGGCGTGCTCAATTTCGTCAACTCGGTGCTGACAAGCATATTGACAAGACGGCGCGAGTTCGCCATGCTCCGGTCGATAGGCATGACGACAAGACAGCTCCGCCGTATGCTGATGGCCGAGGGGCTGATGTATACCGCCTCGTCGGGCTTGCTGTCGATAGTCCTCGGTATAGGGCTGTCGGCATTACTGGCCGGCACGGTGGCTAAAAGCCTGTGGTTCTTCACCTACCGCTTCACCCTCCTGCCCCTTGCCGTCACCATACCGATATTCCTGTTCCTCGGCCTTATCCTGCCGGCCGCCGTTATGCGCTCGGTGGAAAAGCAGAGCGTCGTCGAGCGCCTGAGGGAAAGCGACGATTAAATAAAAAAACAGCTATGGGAAATGCCCATAGCTGTTTTGAAAATTACCCTTTTTAAAACTCCATAATATCCTTGGCAAGCTGCTCGGCGTTTTTCAGGTCGGTGGCCCAGCTTGTGCAGAAGCGCACGGCTCTGTGGCCCTCGTCCACCTTGCCCATGTCGGCCCATGTGTATTTGTCCTTAAAGGCCGCCAGCATCTCGTTTGAAAGGATAGGGAACTGCTGGTTGGTGGGGGAGGGGCAGAGGAAGGGAACGCCCTTTTTGACAAAGGCGTCGCGGATGATGTCGGCCGCCTTGTTGGCGTGGCGGCTTATCTCATAATAAAGCCCGTCCTCGAAAAGTGTCTCGAACTGTATGCCCAAAAGACGTCCTTTGGCCAGCAGTCCGCCCCTCTGCTTCCTGATATAGAGAAAATCCTCCTTTAGGACGGGGTTATTTATCACAAGGGCCTCGCCGAACAATGCGCCCACCTTTGTGCCGCCTATGTAGAAATAATCGCACAGGGCCGAAATATCGGCCAGCGTCATGTCGGACTGACTGCAGGTCAGGCCGTAGCCCATACGCGCCC
>CANSNO010000089.1 GCA_947648385.1 uncultured Clostridia bacterium | reverse complement strand
TCAGCCTGCCGCCGAAAGCGATGACGTTGCCCCTGATATCTATTATCGGGAACATCACCCTGTCGCGGAAGGCGTCATATGAGCCACCCGAGCGGTTTTTACGGGACAGCCAGGCGTCTTCAAGCTCATATTTCGTGTATCCCTTTTTCATCATCTCGGCAGTCAGCCTGTCCCAATCGGGCGGAGCGTAGCCGAGGCCGAAGGAGGTTATCGTCTTTTTTGTCAGACCGCGGCCGAGAAGATATTCCAAAGCCGGCTTGGCGGTCGGCTCGTAAAGGCAGGTGTTAAAAAACCTCGCGGCGTCTTTATTGAGGGCGTAAAGCCTTTCTCTGTGGCGTCGGGCCGCGTCCGTGCTGCCCTCGTCCTCCGGCACCGTCATGCCAACCATATCGGCCAGCATCTTGACGGCCTCGATAAAGGGGAGGTTCTCCTCCTTCATGATGAAGGTTATGACGTTGCCCCCCTCGCCGCAGCCGAAGCAATGGAAAAACTGCTTGTCTCTCGATACGGAAAAGGAGGGTGTCTTTTCATTGTGGAAAGGGCAAAGCCCGACATAGCCGGAGCCGGAGCGTTTGAGAGAGACATAGCGAGAGATGACTTCAACTATGTCGCAACGGTAGATAAGTTCATCCAAAAAGCTTTGGGGCAGCGGCATCTTTTCTTCCTTTCGCAGTTACAGCTTGGCCCATCCCTTGGGCACGAAAATATCCTCGTATTTGGCTATGGCAAACCTGTCGGTCATGCCTGCGATATAATCCCTGACTGCCGTCTCAAGGCCGTATTTATCGACAGACTGACGATGCTCGGCCGGCAGGGCCTCGGGGTGACGGCAGAAATACTCGTAAAGCTTTTTCAGTATATCAATCCCCTTGACCTCCTCGCTTTTGGCCTGAGGATTGCGGTAAACATACTCGAACATGAACTCTCTCAAATCATCCATGGCCTTTTGGTAGCTATCCTCAAGGCCGACGGCGTGGGTCACCTGCCCGTATTCTATCATCTTGACAACAAGGGTGTTTATCCTCATGCTGTGGCGGTCGCCCAGCACGTCGGATATGGAGCTTGGTATGTCCTGCTCTTTTAAAATATCCGCCCTTATGGCGTCGTCAATATCGTGGTTGATATAGGCGATTCTGTCGGCAAAGCGGATTATCTGCCCCTCCAAAGTGTCGGGAAGGGCGCTGCCCGTGTGTCGCAGTATACCCTGACGCACCTCATATGTAAGATTCAAACCGGCTCCGTCCTTTTCGAGCTTTTCAACTATTCTCAGGCTCTGCTCGTTGTGGCGGAAGCCGCCGGGGCATACCTCGTCAAGGGCCTTTTCTCCGGCGTGGCCGAAGGGCGTGTGTCCCAGATCGTGCCCCAGAGCTATCGCCTCGGTCAAATCCTCATTGAGCCTCAAGGCTCTTGCGATGGTTCTGGATATCTGTGAGACCTCAAGGGTGTGGGTCAGTCTGGTGCGGTAATGGTCACCCTCGGGAGAAAGGAAGCACTGTGTTTTGTGCTTGAGCCTGCGGAAGGACTTGCAGTGAAGTATCCTGTCCCTGTCCCTCATAAAGCAGGTGCGGATGTCATCGGGAGCCTCGGCCCTTTCCCTGCCCCTTGAGCCTTCCGAAAGGCAGGCCTTACGGGAAAGCAGCATTCTTTCATTGGCCTCTAATCTTTGGCGAATGTCCACGAAATATCCCTCCCTCGCAAAACACTTTTTCTCTTCTACTTATATATACGATATCCGATATATTTTTTCTCCCTAAAAATCTCTTTTTTAGGAAACCTGTTTTATCAAATAGTATTTCCGGCTATTTTATCTTTTTGGGAAACATTTTCTCTTCCCTGGCCCACGGCTCTATGGCGCCGTTTGTGACGTCTATGATATCGGCCTTAAAATCCTCGAACCTGTCTGTCGGCATATAGAGATCAAACTCAACCGAGGCGCCGTATTCTATGCCGTTTTCCGTGACGTCAAAGGCGTCAAAGCGTTTGCGGACAAGCTCGTGTATGTTATAGGGACAGTCTACGGTTACATGTAAATGGGGCTGCATTACGGCGACGCCGGCATTGTCCAGAGCCATCTTGGCCACCTTGCCGAAGGCTCTCGTCAGCCCTCCTGCCCCCAAAAGGGTGCCGCCGAAATATCTGCGCGTAACGCATAAGACGTCAAAGACCTCCTCCTTGCGCAGCATATCAAGGGTCGGCATTCCTGCCGTACCCTGAGGCTCGCCGTCGTCAGAAAAGCGCATGGTGCCGTCCTTGAGAGAATAGGCGTAAACTATGGCGCTGGCTTCCCAATATTCCTTTTTCCATCGGGCGAGGATATCGGTGGCCTCTTTGACGGTTTCTACCTTGTAGATATGGCTGATAAAGCGCGATTTCTTCTCTATCAGCGTGTCCTCCCCTTCCCCTGCCGGAACCTTAAAACTCTTCATCTTCATCCTCCGCGGGCAGGTATTTTTTTATCCTGCCCAGAGCCTTTTTATCGCAGACGGCCTCAATCTCTATGCCTATGTCTGTATATTCGGCCTTATTGACGACGGCCTCGCGGTAAAGGCTGTCAAGCACGCCTCCGTCGGAATAGGGCAAAACAAAGCTGACCTTGCGCGAGCCCTCGTCTATTATCTCGCATATCCTCTCGACAAGAGTATCAAGCCCTTTATTTTTCAAGGCCGAGCAATAAACGGCCCCTGTCTGACGGGGCATGATGCTCTCGTGTATCTTATCCGTCTTGTTAAAAACGGTTATCCTCGGCGTCTCCGAGGCTCCCAGCTCCTCGATAAGGCTCTCCACCACCTGTGAGCGGACTTCCCATTGCTCGTCGGAGGCGTCGACAACATGAATCAGGATATCGGCATATGTCAGCTCCTCCAGCGTGGCGCGAAAGGCGTCGACAAGATTGTGGGGCAGATTCCTTATAAATCCGACGGTGTCGGATATCAATATTGTCCTGCCGTCGGGAGTCTCCATCGCCCTTGTCGTGGGGTCAAGTGTGTCGAAAAGACGGTCATTGGCCTGTATTCCGCCCCCCGTCAGCGCGTTGAGAAGGGTAGATTTGCCGGCATTGGTATAGCCCACGATACATA
>CANSNO010000088.1 GCA_947648385.1 uncultured Clostridia bacterium | reverse complement strand
GTCAGGCGCTTCTCCGCGCCCGTTTTCAGGTCGAGGCTGTATATCTCGGGCAGAGCGCCCTCCCTCATGGCCGTCATATAGGCCGTGCCGCCAGCGATGTCGAAGCAGTTTATCGAGCCTGCCGTCTTGCAGACGGGCGCGTCCTTGCCCGACTTCATATCCATGGCGTACATAAGGCTGTCGCCCCAGACGGCGCGGGTCATATAGAGCTTGCCGTCAAAATATTTGCGGTTCTGGCCGCCGCCGTAATTGACGTCGGTGCCCGAAGCTCCGCCCACCTCGGCGTCCACAAAGGGAAGCTCCTTTTCCTCGCCCTTTTTCAGGTCAAAGAGGTGATATCGGGAGTTTTTGCCCGCATACTCGCCGTCGTTGAGGGTGAAGAAAAGCTTGTCGTCCCCGACAAACACGGGATTGTTCGCCGCCTGCTGTCCTCCCTGCTTCCAAAGGGTGGTCGTCTTGCCGGTGGTTATGTCATAGAGGTGAAGGCCGGTCTTCATGACGAATCTATCGACGTACTCACAGCCCGTATAGGCCACCTTTGTCCCGTCGGGTGACAGGGCGTAGGCCGCCGTCTGGAAATACTTGGGGGTTATCTTTTTATACTTGCCCTTTTCGGGGTCAAAGAGTATCAGGGTGTTGCGTATTTTATTGCGGACGCCCTGACCGTTGAACCAGAAATAAATCTCGTCAAAGACATGGAGGTCGCGGCCGTCGAGGGCTTTTTCGGGCTGTTCCTCCTCGGCCCCCTCGCAGTGCTTGACCATCATGCCGAGATACTTGCCCTCCGACGTCGGCTGAAGGGCCGTGACCCTCTCGGGGATGGAGAAGAGGGGCTTGCCCTCTCCTCCGTCAAGGGAGATGGTGTAATAGCAGGTCTCGCCTTTTTTGCCCTCGCGGTTGGCCGTGAACATGACGGTTTCGTTGTCAAGCCACCTGCCGCCGCGCTCGGCGCCGCCGCTTGTCAGGGGCTTTGTCTCTCCCGTGGCCATGTCGAGCAGCCAGAGATAAGACTTATAGCCGTTTGAAGCCTTGTCGGCGCGGTGGCGCGAAAACAGGATGTGGCCGCCGTCGGGAGAGGCGGCAAGGTCGGAGATAAAGCTGAAGGAATATATATCCTCAAAATCTACCTTTTTCATAATGGCTTATTTCTTCAGATGGCTGTCCATCCAGCCCAGGATCTCTTCCATACGGCGGATGCGGTTACGGGGCTTGCCGCCGCGGGACAGCTCGTGGTTCTCGCCCTTGAAGAGGCAGAGACGGGATTCAACGCCGTGCATCTTGAGAGCTGTGAACATACTCAGTCCCTCGACCATCCAGCAGCGGTAATCCTGATCGGAGTGGATGAAGAGGGTGGGGGTCTTGGCCTTGTCGGCATACTTCAGGGGAGAATGCCACCACATCTTGTCGACATCTGTCCTTGTGTTGGTGCCCATCTGATTGAGGGCGAAGTTGGGGCCGATATCGCTGGTGTGCTCAAAGGCGATCCAGTTGGAGATGGAACGCTGGGAGGCGGCGGCGGCAAACCTGTCGGTGTGGCCGATGATCCAGTTTGTCATAAATCCGCCGTAGGAACCGCCGGTGACGCCGAACTTCTTCTCGTCGACGTCGGGATACTGCTTCAGCATCTCGTCGCAGAACTCCATCAGGTTGTCATACTCCACTGTGCCGTACTTGCCTGTAATATAGCCGAACTCGTTGCCGCGTCCGTCAGAGCCGCGGGGGTTGCAGTAGAACACGAAATAGCCGGCGTTGGCCCATACCTGCATCTCGTGGTGATAGACGTTGCCGAAAACGGTACGGGGGCCGCCGTGGATGTGCAGGATAGCCGGATATTTCTTGCCCGGCTGATAGCCGACAGGCTTCATGGCCCAGCCGTGAATCTCATAGCCGTCGGAGGCCGTGAACTTGTGCATAATGGGGGTGGAGACCGAATGCTCCTTTGTAAACTCATCGTTGAAATGGGTCAGCTGAGCGCCCTTGGCGTCATACAGCTCGCCCAGCTTGTCGCCGTACATACCGGCAAAGACGACTTTGCCGTTCTGCACGTCGAAATTGTCGACCGTGCCGACCTTGGCGTAGACGTCCTCTATCTTGCCCTTTTTGTCGACCGAGCGCAGATAGGCGCTGTCCTCGATGGTGGAGATGAAATAGAGCTTGCCGTTATCGACCTTCAGGCCGCGGCCGCCGCCGATTCTGGCGTCGCTTCCGACCGAGGATGCGCCGATGGAAGCCTCGTAATCGGCCAGCTTGACAAACTTCTTTGTCTTGAGGTCGACCGTATAGAAATCGCAGTACTGCTCGCTCTGATACTGCTTGCCGTCGGTGGCGGCGACAATAAGGGTGTCGGCGTCAAAGAAAGCCGTGCCCTGGGTCTTCATCTTGCCGGGCTTGAGGATGCAGGCGGAGCGTTTCTTGGCCAAATCATAGACATAGATGCCCGACTTGGGGTTCTTCATGCCCTCGAAATCGCTGCCCTTATAGACTATCTTGCCGAAATCATAGGAGGCCATGTCGACGTCAAACTTCTCGTCGGTGACGGCGTCCAGCTTGCCGCTCTGGCTGTCATAGATATAAAGCCTATTGCGCTTGCCGTTGATGATGCCGCGTCCGTTGAACCAGAAAGGCACCTCGTCATAAACGTCATAGGCCGGCTTTGTGTACTTTTCAAGTGCCTTGGCCTTGTCGGCCTCCGACAGTCCCTCAAGCTGGGGATAGTTGTTGTCGTACAGGGCGACCAGCATATATTTGCCGCCGCCGAGGCTCGTCAGGCCGCTCGTCTTTACGGGCAGGTCAAAGGCGTGAACAGCCTCGCCGCCGCAGGGGTCGATCTCATAGAAGGATGTGACGGCCTCGCCCTTCTGGGCCTTTTCCTTGGCCTTGGGGCTTCTGAGGGCCGGGAAAAGAAGGGTGTTCTTTTCGGTCCAGCAATAGTTCTTGCCGTCGCCGCCGCTTGTCAGCTGGCGGACGGAGCCTGTGTCGACCTCCAGCAGGTGAATGTCGCCCTTATAACCGTTGCTGTGCTTGCAGGCGTGCTGCACAACGAAAGCGACATACTTCCCATTCGGGGAGAAGCCGGGATTGCTTACAAACTTGAACTGCAGAAAGCTGTCTACCTCAATCTTCTTC
>CANSNO010000087.1 GCA_947648385.1 uncultured Clostridia bacterium | reverse complement strand
AAAGAAAAGTCTTTTGGTTACTTTTCGACTACGAAAAGTAACGAACTGTCGGTGCAAGGCACTGAAATTATTATAGCTTCCAAAAAGGCAAGAGAAGAGAGAAAAGAGAAGAGTGAAGAGAGAAAAACAATCCCCCAGTCAAAATCCTGCGGATTTTGACAGCCCCCTTTGCACAAGGGGGCCGAGGGGATAAATGCGTTCCTTGAACAATATACTATTGACAAACATATATTATACGCTGTATAATATATCCGAAAGGAGGGCGGCAATATGGCTTTTACGATAGGCCCCCAGCTTCTTGACTGCTGCGTGCTGGCCGTGCTGTCGGGGGGCGACACATACGGCTATCAGCTTACACAGCAGCTCAGGCTCCGCCTCGACGTGTCGGAGTCCACCTTATATCCCGTCCTCAGACGCTTGCAAAGGGACGGACTGCTGACTGTTTACGACAGGCCCTATCAGGGGCGTAACCGCCGCTATTACGCCATAACGGAGGGCGGCAGACAGCGGCTTGACCTGCTTCGTCAGGAGTGGAACCGTTTCCGCGACGGCGTCGAGCTGCTTTTAAAGGAGGAGACAGAGAATGGATAAGCTGACATATTTAAAGGCCCTTTCCGACGCCCTTGAGGGAAAGATGAGCGATGGTGAGAGGGACGAGGTCATCCGCTATTATTCCGAATATTTTGCCGACGCCGGAGAGGGGCGCGAGGGGGAGGTCGTCGCCGAGCTCGGCTCGCCTGAGGCCCTTGCTCGCAGATTGCTTGCCGAGGGTAGCTATGAAAGAAGAGGCGAAGGTGGGAAAGCGAGAGATGCTGAGGGTACGACCAACGCCAAAGCTAAAGGAATGCTGATTCTTCTCTTTTTGCTCTTCTTTCTTTTTTATTTCGGAGCCTGTCATAATTGGGGACATAAATCAGATAAAGTGGGCGCGTTTATCGATAATAAGGCAGGCTCCCTGTCGGAGACTGAGCAGGACTCTTCCTCGGGCTTTTGGAGCTTTCAGGATAATAGCCTCGAAGCCTTTACCGCTATGGATATAGATGTTGCCGTGGGAAGCGTCACCATATCCTCGGGAGAGGACTATACTTTGTCCATAGATCAAAGGGGCATGCCTGAGGGCTACGAGACCCGTTGGGAGGTCAAGCGTGGCCGATTGGAGATAACTTCCAGAGGCAGCAGTGAAAATATAAACGGCTTCGCCAAAATAGACATCACCATGCCGCATGAGGTTCAAATGAGTGATATAGAGGTTAAAACCCTTGTGGGCAACCTGTTTGTTTCAGAGGTTTGGGCCTCTGACGAGATAAGCGTCGAGACATATATGGGCGATGTAGAGTGCTACGATGTCAAAACCTCCGGAGATATCGACCTTTCGACCAAGATGGGTAATGTCACATTTGCCTTGTCCGAGCCTTTGGACGCGGAGCAGGAGGTTGAACTGGACACCGACTTGGGTGATATAGAGGCTCAACTTGACTTTTATTCCGACCAGTGTACCTATGAGCTTGAGACCAAGAACGGCGAAGTAGAGATAAACGGCAAATCCTTCGACAAAACGGTTAAACGCCATAACGGCACGTCATTTGTCCTCAAGGCCGAAAATTCCATGGGCGATATATCGGTCTTTTTCAAAGAAAAGCAGTAAAACCGCTTGCCAAAAGGAATTATATGTGATAAAA
Organism: uncultured Clostridia bacterium; assembly: GCA_947648385.1. Classification (GTDB taxonomy): domain Bacteria; phylum Bacillota; class Clostridia; order Oscillospirales; family Butyricicoccaceae; genus RGIG1902. The sequence goes on along the minus strand of CANSNO010000087.1, from coordinate 1,768 downwards.
TATAAAAGCTGATTTTTAAAGCAAAAGAAGTTTTATCTCATATATGGAGGAATATATAATCATGAACGATAATATCAGACTTATCCTGAGCGTGGTGCAGGCGTTGGTCGCCCTCACGGTCATCGTGTCGGTGCTTATGCAGTCGGGTAAGACACAGGGTCTCGGCGAGATAGGCGGCGCGGCCGAGACATTCTTCGGCAAAAACAAGGCTCGCTCCATGGATGCCAAGCTGGAGACGGTCACAAAGTATTCGGCCGGCGCGTTCCTTCTGCTGACCTTTGCCCTTGCTGTTCTTTAAAAACACGGTAACTTACAGGCGGCATATTAAATGCCGCCTGTTTGAATATATAAAGAGAGGTAAATGAAATGGCTGACGACAAAAAGCTGGTGTCGCAAATCACCTCTATGGAGGATGATTTTGCCCAGTGGTACACCGACATCGTTAAAAAGGCCGAGCTGGCCGACTATTCCAGTATGAGGGGCTGTATCGTCGTTCGACCTTACGCCTACGCTATTTGGGAGAATATCCAGCGCATTTTTGACGGAATGATAAAAGAAACAGGCCACGAGAATGTGGCTATGCCTATGTTTATACCCGAGTCCCTGCTACAGAAAGAGAAAGACCATGTCGAGGGCTTTGCCCCCGAGGTGGCATGGGTCACCCACGGCGGCAGTGAGAAGCTTGAGGAGCGCCTTTGCGTCCGCCCCACCTCCGAGACGCTGTTCTGCGAGCATTACGCCCACATCGTCCATTCCTACCGCGATCTGCCCAAGCTCTATAACCAGTGGTGCAGCGTCGTCAGGTGGGAAAAGACGACTCGCCCTTTCCTCCGCACGCGCGAGTTTTGGTGGCAGGAGGGACACACCATACATGAGACCGAGGAAGAGGCAAGGAAAGAGACCCGAGATATCCTCGATATGTACGAAAAGCTCTGTACCGAGTATCTCTGTATGCCCGTCATCAAGGGCCAGAAAACCGACAAGGAGAAGTTCGCCGGCGCCGAGGATACATATACCATCGAGGCCATGATGCACGACGGCAAGGCTCTCCAGAGCGGCACGAGCCACTATTTCGGCGACGGCTTCGCCAAGGCCTTCGGCATTCAGTTTGCCGACAGGAACAATAAGCTTTCCTATGTTTACCAGACCTCCTGGGGCATTTCCACAAGGCTGATAGGCGGAATAATTATGACCCACGGCGATAATTCGGGCCTCGTTCTGCCCCCCGCCATCGCCCCCATTCAGGTTGTCATCGTCCCCGTGGCCACGCACAAGGAGGGTGTCCTCGACAAGGCAAGGGAGCTGGCCGCCCGTCTCAAAGCCGCCGGAATCAGGGTCAAGCTGGACGATTCCGACAATTCCCCCGGCTGGAAATACGCCGAGTATGAGATGAAGGGCGTGCCCCTCAGGCTTGAGATAGGCCCCAGGGATATCGAGAACGACAGTTGCGTCCTGGTCCGCAGGGACAACCGCGAAAAGACCTCGGTTTCCCTCGGCGAACTGGAGACGGTCATCCCCCAGATGCTTGAAGCCTTCGGCAGGGCCATTTATCAAAAGGCCAAGGACAATCTGGACAACAACATCGTCTCGGCCACGACGATAGAGGAGATGAAGGCGGCCATCGCCCAAAAGCCCCGTTTTGTCAAGGCCATGTGGTGCGGCGACAGGCACTGCGAGGAGGTCATCAAGGAGCAGACAGGTATGCCCTCCAGATGTATACCCTTTGAGCAGGAGCATATCGGCGACGTCTGCCCCGTCTGCGGCAAAC
>CANSNO010000086.1 GCA_947648385.1 uncultured Clostridia bacterium | reverse complement strand
GTATGATACAACGGGACGGGCATATATGTCAAGAGCTTTTTTTCGCTCCTTTGTCAAGCTTGCGGCAAAGCCCCGTTTTGTCCAGATAAAGTGTCAGCGGCAGACCGAGAAGGCCCATGACGGCCGCCTCGCCCACGGCCACCTGCGCCCCCATGGTGATAAAGCCCTGAAGAAAGGCGTCGGGAGTGTAGACATAGGCCAGCATGGCCCCCACCATAATCCAGTTGCAGACGACGGTGGGCAGGGGGGCGAGATAGGGCTTTTTGACTTTCGACGTCCAGAGGCAGCCGATGAGGGTGGCCGCCGAGCCTATTATTATATCGAGGGCCGACACGGTGGAGAAAATATTGGCTATCAGGCATCCCACAAAAAGACCGAAGGCGGTGTGTGGCAGGAAGAATGGGAGGACGCACAGCGCCTCGGATATTCTGAACTGTATGGGGCCGTAGGAGAAGGCCGAGGTGGCTATCGTCACGGCGGCGTAGGCGGCGGCGATGACGGCGTTTATGGCCAATCTTTTTGTGTTGAGTTTCATTTTTTTACCTCCGATTTTTATCGGGCAATAAAAAGGGCGCTGATGCGCCCATCACAAATAAACCGCTTTTTAAAAGCGGTTTGCCCGTAGTTTTGTTTATAGACAGGATGGTCGCGAACTGTCTGTATTTTATTTTCGACCTTATTATACCTTTAAATAACTGTGATTGCAACAGAGAATATTGACTTTTTGTTCGAAAGCCGATATTCTGTAATTAAGTAAATATTGCATCCGTATGAAAAAATAATGAAGGAGAGAACAAAAATGGCAAAGACACCCAAGGATATCATGAAGCTCATACGCGAAAATGACATCAAGATGGTGGATTTCAAAATGGTGGATATAAGCGGACAGTTCCGTCATGTCACCATTCCGGCTCAGCATTTTTCCGAAAGCACGATGACCGACGGCATCGGCTTTGACGCCTCCAACTACGGCTACGCCGTCGTTGAGAACAGCGACATGGTATTTATACCCGAGCCCGACAGCGCCGTCATCGACCCTTTCTGTGAGGTTCCCACCCTCTCCATGACGGGCAACGCCATGGTTATCGGCTATCCCGAAAACAGGCCTCTGGCCCAGTACCCCAGAAATATCGTGCTGGCCGCCGAAAAGTTTATGAAGGACAGCGGAGTGGCCGACACCATGATGATACTTCCAGAGTTCGAGTTTTATCTTTTCGACCAGGTCGGCTGGGACGTCAGGCCCGACGCGATAGGCATGAGCGTCGACGCCGTTCAAGCCCATTGGAACAGCGGAACCGAGGGCAGGGGCTGTGTCGTGCCTCTTCAGAAAGCCTATCATATCGCAAAGCCCTTTGACCGGAGCTATGAGTGCCGCAGTGAAATGTGTATGCACATGGAGGAGGCCGGCATCACCGTCAAATATCACCATCCCGAGGTGGGCGCTTCAGGCCAGTTCGAGATAGAGCCTCAGCTGGGACAGATGTCCAAGATGGCCGACGCCACAATGATGATAAAATATATCATCCACAATACGGCCATGAAGTACGGCAAGACGGCCACCTTTATGCCCAAGCCTGTTTACGGCGAGGCCGGAAGCGGTATGCACGTCCATATGCTCCTGCTGAAGGACGGCAAGCCGGTTTTCTCCGACGATAACGGCTATGCTCATCTGAGCCGCGAGGCCCACTGGTTCATGGGCGGACTGCTCAAGCACATCGCCTCTCTCTGCGCCATAACCAACCCCAGCACCAACTCCTTCAAGCGTCTGGTGCCCGGCTTCGAGGCCCCCGTCACTGTGGGCTACGCCACTTCCAACAGAAGCGCCGTCATCCGCATACCCGCCTATGCCAAGACTCCCGAGCTTCGCCGCTTCGAGCTTCGCAATCCCGACGCCACCTGCAATCCCTATTTCTGCTATGCCGCCATTCTGATGGCCGGCCTCGACGGAATAAAGAATCAGATAGACCCCCACGCAAACGGCTGGGGCCCCTATGATATGAACCTCTTTGACCTGCCCGACGAGGAAAAGGCCAAGCTCAAGGGCCTGCCCACTTCACTTGAACAGGCCCTCGACGCGCTGGAGGCCGACCATGACTACCTGACGGCCGGCGGCGTCTTCCCCGAGGATCTGCTGAAAAACCTCATCGCCGCAAAACGCAAAGAGTGTGAAAAGCTTAATGCCATTCCTCATCCTGCCGAGTTTGATTTATACTACAATTTGTAAATAAGGAATGGCATAGCTTTTCACAGCGGCTTTGGCCGCTCGCGCGAAGTCGCGCGCAACGCCGACGGGAGGCTTTGCCGACCAGAGGCTATCAAATAAAGAGGGGTCCCTGCAAAATCGGAGATTTTGTGGGGAGAAAGCTCAATGCCATTCCTCATCCCGCCGAGTTCGATTTGTACTACAATTTGTAATATTTTAAACTAAAATTACAAATAGTACGAAAAAGCCCCACCGAAAGGTGGGGCTTTTATTGTTACAATATTTAGACAAATATCTAAATATATCTTGACAAGAGGTGAAAAGCGTATTATCATTTAGATGTAAATCTAAATGAGGAGGAGAGGCATGAGCTTTCAACTGACATTCAAGGCCCTGTCAGACCCCACGAGAAGAGCCATCCTCGACGCTTTGAAGGACGGCGCCAAAACGGCGGGGGAGATAGGCTCGCGTTTTGAGATGACGGGGGCCACCGTTTCCCATCATCTGTCGGTTTTGAAAGAGGCCGGACTCATAAGCGACGAGCGCAAGGGAAAGTTTATATATTACGAGCTGAATCTTTCGGTTTTGGACGAGATAACCGGCTGGGTGGCCGGGCTTAAAGGAGACAAGAGTGATGAAAAATAAAAAGATTGTTTTGATGATATGGGTTCTGGCTCTGCTTCCGGCCGTCATGCTGGCGCTGGCATGGAGCCGCCTGCCCGAAAGTGTGCCCATGCACTGGAATTTACACAATCAGGTCGACCGCCGGGGTTCGCCCGTGTCCCTGTGGGGACTGTGCGCCGTCGGCCCCATTATGGCCGTCATGTTCGGCTTTTTGCCGAGGATTGACCCCAAGAGGGCGAATTATGAAAGGTTTCAGCGCAGATACGAGCTGTCGGCTTTGGCGACAGAGCTTTTGATGGTCGTCGTCATGGCCGCCGTGCTGGCCGAAAGCCTTGCCCCCGGACGCATAAATATAGCCAAGGTCATCTGCATCGCCGTCGGCGTTATTTTGATAGTCATGGGCAACCTGATGGGAAAGGTCAAGACCAACTGGTTTATGGGTATCCGCACGCCCTGGGCCTTGTCCGACCCCGATGTGTGGAACAAGACCCAAAGGCTGGGCGGCTGGGTGCTTTTCCTGTCGGGAGTGCTGCTGGTGGCGCTTTGTCTTTTGGCGACGCCTGAGGTCACCTTCGGAGCCTTTATGGCGGTGCTGCTGGGCGGAATCGCGCTGACCTATTACAAGAGCTGGAAATGGTACAGGGAGAAAACGGATATGTAAAGGAAAGCCCCACCT
>CANSNO010000085.1 GCA_947648385.1 uncultured Clostridia bacterium | reverse complement strand
TAATCGCTACGCCGCACTTGCGGCGGTCGCGTCACGAGACGCTCCAAAGTTTTGTTTTTCAGAGCTTTGACTCTACATATAAGTATAAAGTAACAAAAGGGTTACAGCAAGCCGCAATATCAGGCAGACAAGTTATTTTTTTCCGCGAGCCTCCATAACTATGTTATGGACTCGCTTGGTACGCATGGCAAGCACATTATAAAATGTGTCTATCTCCTCGTCGGTAAAGCTTTGGCGCAGATATTCCTCCATGGCCGACATACGCTCGACGTCGTATTCTTTGTGGGCGGCGGCAAGGGCGCGCCCCTTTTCGGTGGGATATATATGATATGAGCGGTAATTGGTGACGCAACGCTGTTTATAGACATAATTCTTTTTTTCCAGTTTGGTCACTATCTGGGAGACGGCGCTGGGGGTGCGGCCCGACATATCGGCCAGCTCGCCGACGGTGATGCCGTCGTTGTCCACGACATCGATGACCATGTGGGCCTCGGTCATGTTGCTAAGTTCGCCCGTGCCGTAGTCGCGCGGTATGCTTTCAAGAAGATTTTCTATGGCCGTCGCGCGATAAAAAACCGATGAGCGGTCGTATAGCTTGCGAAAGAGCTTTTGCTCGGCCCCGTTAAATGAGAGGTTTTCGTTTTCGGTGGAATGATTCATTTGCTGTGGCTCCTAAACAGAAAAAAGTACAATATATTATCAGTTTAAATTATAAACTTATCGGACTTTTTTTGCAATAAATACGGGCCAAAGAAATTTATATCGGCGAAGTCACTAAATATATCCCTGTTGTTTGGTGGTTATGACGAAAAACGTTTATTTAAGTGGAAAAACCGAGAAAAATGTTGACAAATTGTGAACACAATATTATTCTATAATTAATCTGACTTAAGGCACTAAATACATAGAGCTTTAAGCACGACCTAGAAAATTAGGAGGAGAAGAAAACTATGCAAACAGATGCTGTAAAACAATTAACGAGCGCATTGTGGCCCTTCGCCATAATCCTGATAGGCTTTGTTATCCTTCAGGCTTCCGCGTTCCTCAAGTCAGCCCTCAGCTTCAACAAGAAGTACAATGTGCTGACACAGGCCGAGATCAACGGCGCTTTCAGAACGGGCGCTATTTCGGCTGTCGGCCCGGCCTTTACGGTCGTCGTCATTACACTGACACTTATCCAGATGGTCGGCGCGGCCGCCGCTTTCATGCGCGTCGGCGTTATCGGCTCGGCTTCCTATGAGCTGAACCTCGCCACACAGGCCGCCGACGCTGTCGGCGTCACACTGGGCAGCCCCGAGATGACCATAGAGATACTGGTTCTCTGCCTCTTCGGCATGATCCTCGGCTCGGCTCCTTACTTCCTCAACTGCCTTATCACGCTGAAGCCCATGGACGCCGCCATGACAAAGCCCAAAGAGGCCGGCAAGGTTTCCTTCACGCCTGTCCTCGGCTTTGCCGCTTCAATGGGTCTTATCGGCCGTTCTGTCACCAATCAGGCCGTCAACGGTTTGCCCCAGATCTGCGCCATTGTAAGCAGCTGTGTCCTGACGCTCCTTATCAAGAACTATATCAAGAAGAGCGGCAAGAAGTGGCTCAACGACTGGATACTGGCCATCTGCCTTATCGTCGGCATGATAGTCGGCTCCACAGTCAAGAACATAATGGCCTAACGGTCAACTGAAAAGGAGGAAATAACAATATGTCTGAGAATACATCCAACAATTCCGTCATGATGGAGGATTATCAGAAGAACTTTATGAAGAGAGTTCATCTGATAGGACAGGGCAGCATGATCATCGCCGCTCTGCTCTCCTTCCTGCCTATTATCTGGTTTGTCTTTGTCAACGGCTGGAGGGCTCCCGGTTCGGCTTATACGACGGTCACGATCGCCATCGTCGCTTACGGCTTCTCCATGTGGCTGACAGAGCCTGTTTCCTATTACCCCATTCTTGGTTCGGCCGGTACATACATGGGCTATCTTGCCGGTAACGTCGGCAATATGCGCGCCCCTGTCGCCATGGCCGTCCAGAGCTCGGTCGACGCCGAGGTCACAACCCCCCGCGGCAATATCGCCACAATAGTCGGTATCGCCATGTCGGTCTATGTCAACTTGGCCATCCTTATCTGCATCGTTATAGCCGGCGAGGCCATACTGAAGATACTGCCTCAGGCTGTGCGTAACGCTTTTACCTACACCCTGCCTTCCCTGATGGGCTCCATGCTGGTCATGAGGGCCATGGCCAATCCCAAGCGCGCCGCCATGTACCTGCCCGTCACGGTCGCCCTCTTCTTCATCGTCAGATGGTGGATCCCCCAGGTCAGCTCCTACAGCCTGGCCATTTGTATTGTCGGTACCATCCTGTTTGCCTATGTCCAGTTTAAGGCCACCGACGGAAAGGCGAGCAAGTAATCATGAAATATATTGATATGCACTGCGACACCCTCATGCATCTGGCCGACCCGGCGGCTGAGGGCGACCTTTATCAGAACAAACTGTCTGTCGATTTCAAGCGCATGGCCATGGGCGGCGCAAAGGCACAGTTCTTTGCCATGTTCCTGCTGCCCCAGGGTTCGCCCAGAGCCCTCGCCAAGCTGAGCGACGACGAGTATATCGACCTGCTTCACAAGACCCTTTTCGATAACCTTGAAAAGTATAAGGATTATGCCGCCTTTGCCTCCAACTATGATATGCTGAAGGCCAACGACGCCGCCGGCAAGGTCTCGGCTTTCCTGACCATCGAGGACGGCCGCTCCGTTCAGGGCGACATGGCCAAGCTGGAGAAGTACTACAACATGGGCGTCCGCCTCATATCCCTTACATGGAACCATCACAACTGCTTCGGCGCTCCCAACTCCTATGAGCCCGAGGTCATGAACACGGGCCTTACCGATTTCGGCAAGGAGGCCGTTGTCAGGATGAACGAGCTGGGTATGCTGATAGACGTCTCCCATCTGTCCGACGGCGGTTTCTGGGATGTGGTCAACCTGACCAAGAAGCCCTTTGTGGCCTCCCATTCCAACTGCCGCGCCCTTTCTCCCCACAAGCGCAACATGACCGATGAGATGATAAAGGCCATCGGTGAGAAGGGCGGCATTATCGGCACCAATTTCGGCCCCGAATTCCTCAACAGGGATTTGGAGAGGGTCGAGAGCACGGTTGAGCTGATGAGCGCCCACATGAAGCACATCAAGAACATCGCCGGCATTGACACCTGCGCTCTGGGTTCCGATTTTGACGGTATCCACGGCGAGCTTCAGGTTTCCGGCTCCGACAAGATGGGCGTGTTGTTTGACAGGCTCCATTGGGACGGCTTTACCGACGGAGAGATAGAGAAGATAGCTCATCTCAACGCCGAGCGCGTTATTAAGGAATCCATGAAATAAGTTTTCCGTGTTTCTCTCGAAAGAGCCCGTGGGTACAATTCCCACGGGCTTTTTTCATATATTTTCCCTTTATTTTGACATTTTGATGTGCTATAATTGTTCGTGCGGACAGGGTCCGCGTAGAAAGTTGTGAAAGGAAATTAAATAGCGGCTTTGCCGCTTGCGAGGAAGATAAATAATTACAGCTTCCAAGCAACGGAAAAACAACCCCTCAGTCTGCTTCGCAGACAGCTCCCCTTACACAG
>CANSNO010000084.1 GCA_947648385.1 uncultured Clostridia bacterium | reverse complement strand
TAGAAAACGATGGTGCCGGGCAGCTTCTTCTCTTCCATCTCGGCCTTCATGCCGACAGCGGCTCCAAGGCAGGCGACGTCAAGCAGGTTGTGGCCGCAGCCCTGACCGGCTCCGCCGACAACAACGGGAGCCTTGGTGGTCTGAACCTTCTGGCTCATGCCGGGCAGAGCGTCAAGCTCACCCAGCAGGCCGATGACGGGATGGCCGCTGCCCCACTTTGCGATGACGCAGGTGGGCATATCCTTATAGCCGAGCTGGACCTCAAAGCCGTATTCCTTCATCAGGTCGGCCGTCCATTTGGCGGCGTTAACCTCATTAAAAGCTGTTTCGGGGGTGTCCCACATCTTCTGGGCCAGGTCGACGAGCTTTTCCTGCTCGGCTCTTATCTTCTTAACAGCGATTGATCCGATCATGTTTTTTCTCCTTTTTCCTTTTATTTTGCCTCTCCCACCGAAGTGGGAGAGGATAAAGACATATTACTTCTGGGGCTGGGGAACGGGGATATCCTTGGGGATGGGGCACTTATAGGGATTGTTCTTCATCTTGGCGTCAAACTCTTCCTTGGCGGCCTTAAGCAGCTCGGGCTTCTCGATCATCTTGAGGCCGGCGGCGGCGACGACCTTACCGCCGTAAATCATGCCCTTATAACCAATGGACATTCCGGCGCAGGCCGTGATCTGCCAGCTATGGCCGGGAGCGGCGGCATTGCAGGTGGCTGTATTGACGCTGGCTGTGGGGACGATGTGGGCAACGTCGGCAACGTCGGAGGAACCGCCGCCGCTGCGCTCGACCAGAGGCGTGACGCCCTTGAATATGGGGCCGCTCTCCAGCATACCGTTCTTCTTGGCCGTCTCCAAGTTGGGAGACTGCTTGTTGAGCTCCTCGGCAAACTTCAGCTCCTCGTCGGTGTAGGTGGGGGCTTCCATCTCGCTGAATGTCTCATAGATGGTCTCGGCCATGACCTTGTTGGCCATGCCGTTATAGCAGCCGCCCAGGAACTCTATCTCAAGCTCGGTCTCGGTCATCATGGCCGCGCCCTTGGCAACCTTGACAAGCCTGTCATAAACCTCCTCGATGGCCTGACGGCTCATGCCGCGGACATAATACCAAACGGCGGCTCTGTCGGGGACAATGTTGGGGGCCGTGCCGGCCTCTTTATAGGAATAATGGATGCGGATGTCCGATGTGACGTGCTCGCGCAGATAGTTAGCGCCGACGCTCATCAGCTCGGCGGCGTCGAGGGCCGAGCGGCCGTTATAGGGGTCGCCGCCGGCGTGGGCCGTGCGTCCCTTGAAGTGGAATATGGCGCTGTTCAGGCCGTTGCCGCCGCCCAGGGATGTGCCATTGGCCATACCGCCGTGCCACGCGATAGCGCAGTCAAGGTCGGTAAAGGCGCCGTTACGGGCCATAAAGACCTTACCCGTCAGAACCTCCTCAGCGGGGCAGCCGTAAAACACGACAGTACCGGACAGCTTCTTTTCCTCCATCTCGGCCTTCATGCCGATGGCGGCGGCCAGACAGGCGGTATTCAGCAGATTGTGGCCGCAGCCCTGACCGGGATCGCCGACAACTACGGGTTCATATGTCGTCTGGCATTTCTGGCTCATGCCGGGCAGAGCGTCAAGCTCGCCGAGCAGGCCGATGACAGGCTTGCCGGAGCCCCATCTGCCGACGACGCAGGTGGGCAGGTCATAAGCTCCCACCTCGACCTCAAAGCCGTATTCCTTAAGTATATCGGCCGTCCATTTGCAGGCGTTGACCTCGTTATAGGCCGTCTCGGGGGTATCCCACATCTTCTGGGCCAAATCGATAATCTTGGCGCTTTCCTGGTCGATCTTCTTGGCTGAAATGGTACCAATCATGATTTCTTCTCCTTTTTCCTTGTTTTATTTTCGCCCTCCGCTCGGCGCGGAGCCGAGCGGAGGGAAAAGCCTTTATTTTACGGGCTGGGGAATGGGAACCTCATTGGGGATGGGGCACTTGTATGTGCGTCCGTGCATCCTCTTGTCAAACTCCTCCTTGGCCTTGGCGGCAATGGAGGGATCCTCGTATATTCTCATGGCAGCCTCGGCCATGGCCTTGGCGCCGTAAATCATGCCCTTATAACCGATGGACATACCGGCGCAGGCCGTGATCTGCCAGCTGTGGCCGGGAGCGGCGATATTGCAGGTGGCTGTAGAAACGGCGCCCGTGGGGACGATATGAGCGACGTCACCCACGTCGGAGGAGCCGGAGCTTTCCTGCTCATAGACAAAGATGCCGTTATGGATGGGGCCGCCCTTGAGCATACCCGAGGCCTTTGCCTGCTCGTATGTGGGGCTTTGCTCGTTGAGCTTTTCGGCAAACTTCAGCTCCTCGTCGGTATAGACGGGCTTGTCGACAGCCTTGATGGAATCGAGCATCAGGTCGCGCAGAACGTCATTGCGCTGTGTGTTATAGCAACCGCCGAGGAACTCTATCTCAAGCTCGGTCTCGGTCATCATGGCGGCGCCCTTGGCAACCTTGACAAGCCTATCGTATGTATCGTCGATGGCCTCGCGGCTCAGAGCGCGGACATAATACCATACCGCGGCCCTGTCGGGGACGATATTGGGAGCCGTGCCGGCCTCTTTATATACATAATGTATGCGGACGTCGGAAGTGACATGCTCGCGCAGATAGTTTGCGCCGACGCTCATCAACTCGGCGGCGTCGAGGGCGGAACGTCCGTTATAGGGGTCGCCGCCGGCATGAGCCGTGCGTCCCTTGAAGTGGAATATGGCGCTGTTCAGGCCCGTCATGACGCCGTTGTTGATCATATTCAGCGTGCCGCCATGCCACGCGAGAGCGATATCAAGCTCCTTAAAAGCGCCGCCGCGAGCCATGAAGGCCTTGCCTGTCAGCACTTCCTCGGCCGGGCAAGCGTAAAAGACCACCGTGCCGCTCATCTTCTTCTCTTCCAGCTCGGCCTTGAGGCCGACAGCGGCGGCCAGGCAGGAGGCTCCCAGCAGGTTGTGGCCGCAGCCCTGACCGGCTCCGCCGACGGTTACAGGCTCCTTTGTGGTCTGCGCCTTCTGGCTTAGGCCGGGCAGAGCGTCAAACTCGCCGAGAAAACCGACGACGGGATGACCGCTGCCCCATGTGGCCCTGATGGCCGTGGGCAAACCGACATAACCTGTTTCGACCTCGAAGCCATATTTTTTCAGGACCTCGGCCGTCCACTTGGAGGCTTGCACCTCGTTAAAGGCCGTTTCGGGGTTGTCCCACATTTTCTGGGCCAAATCGACAAAGGTCTGTGTTTCTTTATCAATTACTTCAAATGCTTTGCGCTGACTCATATTTTTTCTCCTTTAATAGCGTTTCCGCCCTGCCATAAGGGCAGGGCGGAGCGATAAATTATCAAATTACTTTACGGGCTGGGGAACGGGGATCTCCTTGGGAATGGGGCACTTATAGGGATTGTTCTTCATCTTGGCGTCGAACTCTTCCTTAGCGGCCTTAAGCAGCTCGGGCTGCTCAATCATGTTGAGGGCGGCGGAGGCAACGACCTCGGCGCCGAACAGCATACCCTTATAGCCGATGCTCATGCCGGCGCAGGCTGTAATCTGCCAGCTGTGGCCGGGAGCGGCGACGTTGCAGGTGGCTGTGTTGACCATGATGCAGGGGCAGAGAGCCTCGACGTCGGCAACGTCTGTCGAGCCGCCGC
>CANSNO010000083.1 GCA_947648385.1 uncultured Clostridia bacterium | reverse complement strand
AGCAAATGCTGTGCCGCTTTTATATATAATCTGACTTATCTTATTATTTGCCCTGCGCCACCTGAACGATGATATCGACGCATTTTTCGGCGCCTATATAACCGCTGTTGAGGCAGAGCTGATAGTTGAGGGGATCGCCCCACTCGCGGTTGGTATAATGCCTGTAATAAGAGGCTCTCGTGTTGTCCTTATCCTTTATGCGTTTTTCTATCTTCTTGCCGTTATCGCCGTATGTCTCGAGGATATATTTTGCCCTGTAATCATTATCGGCATAGATAAAAACGTTAAGGGTGTCATTCCTGTCCTCAAGAATATAATCGGCGCATCTGCCGACGATGACGCAGGATTCTTTTTCGGCAAGCTCTCTGATGATGTTGTGCTGTGTTATGTACAGCTGGTCATAGAGAGACATCGGCATATAGGAGGAGCCGTGGATGCCCATATCATAGAAAAAGCCCGAAACAGAACTTGTGCGCTCGGCGTTTTCTTTTATAAAGGAAGCGTCAAATCCGCTTTTTTCGGCAATTTTTGTGACAAGCTCGCTGTCGTAAAAGGGCAAACCAAGTTTCTCGGCCACCTTCTGTCCTATTGTATGTCCGCCGGTGCCAAACTGACGGCTGATGGTGATAATTCTCGCTGACATAAATCATCTCTCCATTCTATAAGGTTTTCGCGAAAGGTCTTGTACCTTGCTTATATTATACTACACTTTTACTGAATTACCAAGAAAAAGTTTTTCGGCCCCACCAGAAAAGGTGGAGCCGAATGAAAACTAAAGCAGAGCGATATTATCCTCGATATACTCTCCCGCAGCTTTTGCGACGCCGTCAAGGGCGCCGTCCTCGAAGGGGGATTTCAGCCCCGCGTGTTCCACAAGGCCGACAAATGTGCGGCTTCCGCCCTGAACGGTATAAGCCATATAGGCGTCCCACGCCGCCTGCCAGCCCTTTGTCGCCATTATCTCCCAAATCTCAAGGGCCACTGTCTGGGCAAGACAGTAGTCAATATAATAGAAGGGATTTGTATAGATGTGAAGCTGACGCTGCCATGTCCTGCCCTGAGAATAGAAGGGAATATCCTCAAAGTCGATATAGGGACGGTACTGTTTTTCCAGCTCGGCCCACTTTTCGTGGCGCTGGGTGGGCGTCAAGTCGGGATTGTTGTAGACGATATGCTGGAACTCGTCTACCATACAGCCGTAGGGCAAAAACTCAAGAGCGCCGATAAGATGTATCAGGCGCGCCTTTTCGGCCTTGTCGCCGTAAAAGGTCTCGAGGTGAGGCCAGCAGATAAACTCCATCGACATAGAGTGTACCTCGCAGCTCTCCAGAGTAGGCTCGCTTATATTGAGGAGATTTTTGTCATCCATCATCATGGCAAAGGCAAAGGCGTGGCCTCCCTCATGGGTAAAGACCTCCACATCGCCGGCGGTACCGTTGAAGTTGGCAAAGATAAAGGGCGTTTCGTAATCTGGCAGAATGGAGCAGTAGCCGCCGCTCATCTTGTTCTCCCTCGAATAAAGGTCAAAGGCGCCCATCTCGTCCATGCGGTTTATCATGGCGGCCGTTTTTGGATCAAGACGGCGGTACATTTCGACGCCGGCCTTATAAAGCTCCTCGTCCTCGATAATGGGTTTGGGATTGCCCTCAAGGGTCATGACCGTGTCGTCATAAAAGGCAACCTTGTCTATGCCGAGACGCTGGGCCTGCTTTTTCTTGAGCTGCGAGACAAGGGGCACTATCTTTTCCTTGACCTGACGGCGGAAATTATCAACCATCTTCTCGTCATAGCTGTTGCGCGTCATGCGGAGATAGCCAAGTGGGGTAAAATTGCTGTAACCGAGCTTTTTGGCTATCTCTGTCCTGACCTTGACCATTTTGTCATAAATGTCGTCGTATTCGGCGGCTTTGGAAAGATAGGCGCGGCCCTCGGCTTCGACGGCCTCCTTTCTCGTCTGCCTGTCGGGGCTGGTTTTAAACCTGCCCATTTTTGTCACGGGATATGTCTCGCCGCGGAACTCGACGGTCAGAGAGCCTTGAAGCTTTTGATACTCTATTTCAAGAAGGCTCTCCTCTTTGAGCAGCGGCAGTACCTCGGTAGAGATGGTTTTTAAAGCTATCTCGGCGTTGATAAAGGCCACCTTGCCGAACCTCTCCTCAAGCTGAGGCCTGTAAGGGCTTTCCAGCATGGCTTTATACATATAATTGAGTTTTTCCATCAAGGCCGGAGTGGCCTCGGCGTAATACTGTTCCTCACCCTCGTAAACCTCGTCGGCGGTATTCTGGGTCGAGCGAATTGAGGACAGCGCCAGCACTGTGGCGACGCGCCTTTCATCGGGTATATAATCGGCCAACACCTGACAGGCTTCCTCGGCAGAGGCGGCTTTTTTCAGTCGGTCGGTATAGTTCTCCACCCTTTTTATCGCTGCGGGAATATCAAGGCGTTCATAAGGGGCTTCAGATATTTTCATGTTAAAACTCCTTCCGTATTTTATAAGATAATGAAACTATACCTTTTCCCACCTGAAAAGTCAAATGGGATGTATTTTATACGGGTCATTTTCAAAAGGACATCGGCGAAATTTGCATAACTTTTAACACAATAAAGATTACATTTTTCATACAAACTGTTGTTTTTTCGTAATTATTGTTGTATAATGACTCTATTATCGTAATGAGAAACATTCGGTATTTTTATAACATTTTTGTGAAATCATCCTTCATCACTTTAAAAACTTAACTGACAGAGGTGATAATATGTCGCAAACCTTTAAAGGAGGCGTCCACCCGGACGACAGCAAAAGCTATACAAAAGGCAGGCCTATCGAGCAGCTGCCTCCCCCTGAAAAGGTCATTCTTCCGATGTCTATGCACATAGGCGCTCCCTGTTCCCCCCTTGTCAAGGTGGGCGACCGCGTGCTTCTCGGCCAGATGATAGCCTCCTCCGAGGCGCCCATGTCGGCCCCTATACACGCCACCGTTTCGGGCGTCGTGTCGACCGTCGAGCCTATGCCGCATCCCAACGGAAGCAAGGTCATGTCTGTTGTTATCGACAATGACCGCCTCGACGAGCCTGACCCTTCCATGATGCCAATCTCATATGCCTCCATGACGCCGGAAGAAATGATCGAAAAGATCAAAAACGCAGGCATCGTAGGCCACGGCGGAGCCGCTTTCCCCACCCACATCAAGCTCTCCTCGGCCATCGGCAAGGTCGACACCGTTATCATAAACGGCGCCGAGTGCGAACCCTTTTTGACCTCCGACCACAGAATACTGATAGAGTACCCCTGGGAAGTCATTTCGGGCATACAGATAATTCTGAAAATACTCGGCATACAAAACGCCCTTTTGGGAATCGAGGTCAATAAATCCAACACATTCGAGAAGATAAACTCCCTTCTCCCCTCCGACGGCTCCATAAAACTTGTGCCTTTGATGACAAAATACCCTCAGGGAGCCGAAAAACAGCTTATAAAGTCCCTTACGAGGCGCGAGGTTCCCTCGGGCAAGCTGCCGGCCGACGCCGGATGCGCCGTCTTTAACATCGACACCGCCGGAGCCATATTCAGGCTTTTCAATTCGGGCATGCCGATGATACGCAGGATAGTCACGGTATCGGGTCCCGACATAGTCTCTCCAAAAAATGTTGAAACACGCATCGGCACTCCCATAAAAGACCTGATTGAGTTCTGCGGCGGTTTTTCCGAGCCT
>CANSNO010000082.1 GCA_947648385.1 uncultured Clostridia bacterium | reverse complement strand
GATGCAGGAGGGCATAAGGCTGCCTATCTGGAACATGGCGTCGATGACCTCGTCGGGGGGAATGACGCTTGTTATTCCGGCCAGAGCCAAATCGGCCGCCGTAATAGCCATAGAGGCATAAACCCCGTTGCGCTTGACGCAGGGCACCTCGACAAGGCCTGCAACAGGGTCGCAGGCCAGGCCGAGAGAGTTTTTCAGGGCCAGCGCCGCGGCGTTCATGACCTGTATATTTGTCCCCCCCAGAAGATAGGCCAAAGCCCCGGCCGCCATGGCGGCGGCGCTGCCGCACTCGGCCTGACAGCCTCCGGCGGCGCCCGACACGGTGGCCCTTGTGGCTATTACGGCCCCTATGCCCGAAGCGACGATAAGGGCGTTGACAATGTCGCTGTCCATATATCCAAACTGCTCCTGAGCGGCGATAAGCACGCCGGGCATGATGCCCGAGGCTCCGGCCGTGGGAGCCGCCACTATGACGCCCATAGAGGCGTTATGCTCGTTGGTGGCGATGGCATAGGCGATGGCCTTGGCGTTGAAATCGCTGAGAACAGAGCCGCCGTCCTCTATGCGCTGATAATATTTAAAGGCGTCGCCGCCGGTAAGTCCGCTGAGCGAGCGGCTGTTCTCCTTGAGGCCGCTCCTGACGGCGTTTCTCATGACCTGATATGTGTCCTCTACCCTTTTGATTATCTGTTCGGGAGGGGTTCCGCTTTCAAGATACTCGGCCTGAAGAATAAACTGCCAAAGCGTCTGATGATTTTTAGCCGTACCGGTGAGAATAGAATCTATGCTGGATATTTTCATAATGTCTCTCCCTTAAAACTTTTCGATAGCCACAACGCCGATGATGTTGTCCATACCCTGTATCTTGGCCACGGTTCCGCCGTCAACCGGCACGTCGGTCTCAATTACGATGACGGTGTCTCCGGCGCGGCGCTCGCGGTCGAGATAGATAGTGGCTATGTTGTAACCGGCGTCGCGCATGACCTCGGCTATGGTATAGAAAACGCCTATGACGTCCCTGCCGAAGACGATAAGCGTATCGGCGTTGCAGTTGACCGAGACCTCAAAGCCGTTTATCTCGGTCAGCCTTATGGCTCCGCCCCCCACAGATTCTCCCCTGAGGGTAAGCTTATTGTGCGCCGATTCCGCCTCGATATATACGGTATTGGGGTGAAATCTTGGATTTTCATCGGTGTCTATCGTATATTCAAGGCCCATTTGGGGCGCCAGCTCGAGGCTGTCCCTGACCCTAAGGTCAGAGGTACCGAAGCCCAGCAGGCCGCCCACGACGGCCTTATCTGTACCGTGTCCCTTATATGTCATGGCAAAGGAGCCGTAAAAGGTTATTTTCGCGCGGAGGACGTCCTCCTTAAGGATTGTGCGGCAGGCCAGACCGATTCTGACGGCTCCGGCCGTGTGGGAGGATGAGGGGCCGACCGTTATGGGGCCCAGCATATCAAACATACCGACTGCCATTTTGTACCTCTCTTTTGCCCGTGAGGGCATTTAATATAAGGCCTTTAAAATCAGTTGAGAAAATCCTTGAGCTTTTTGGAGCGGCTGGGGTGACGGAGCTTTCGCAGCGCCTTGGCCTCTATCTGGCGGATGCGCTCACGGGTGACATTGAACTCCTTGCCGACCTCTTCCAGTGTTCTTGCTCTTCCGTCCTCAATGCCGAAGCGAAGTCTCAACACCTTTTCCTCTCTCGGCGTAAGGGTTTTTAGCACGTCGAGCATCTGCTCCTTGAGCAAGGTGAAGGAGGCGACCTCGGCGGGTTCGGGAGCGTCGTCGTCGGGGATAAAGTCTCCCAGATGGCTGTCCTCCTCCTCGCCGATAGGTGTTTCAAGGGAGACAGGCTCCTGAGCTATCTTGAGTATGTCCCTCACCTTCTGCACGGGCATATCCATGGCCTCGGCAATTTCCTCGGGAGAGGGGTCGTGGCCAAGCTCCTGAAGAAGCTGACGGGAGACGCGGATGACCTTGTTTATCGTCTCGACCATATGAACGGGTATCCTTATGGTGCGCGCCTGGTCGGCGATGGCCCTTGTTATGGCCTGCCTTATCCACCATGTGGCATAGGTGGAGAACTTGTAGCCCTTTGTATAATCGAACTTTTCAACCGCTTTTATGAGGCCGAGATTGCCCTCCTGAATAAGGTCGAGGAAAAGCATACCGCGTCCGACATATTTTTTCGCTATGCTGACGACCAGTCTGAGGTTGGCCTCGGCCAAACGCTTCTTGGCCTTTTCGTCCCCCTCCAGCATACGCTTTGCCAGCTCTATCTCCTCGTCGGGGCTGAGCAGGTCGACCCTGCCTATCTCCTTTAAGTACATCCTTACAGGGTCGTCAATGGCAAGGCCCTCGGTCAATGTGTCGTCATCGGGCACCTCTTCGTCCTCGGGTATCTCCTCGGTACCAATAAACTCGTCTGTGCTGTCGATGACGGGAGGCTCCATCAGGAAATCCTCTTCCTCCATGACTATATCGACCGACATCTTTTCCAGGGCTTCCAGCATACTGTCCTGCTGGTTGGCGTCCATCTCCATCTCCTCGATGATTTTGTTGACCTCTTTCATGGTCACCTTGCCGTTTTTGCGGCATTTTTCAATGAACTCCTGCACAATTTCGGCCTTGCTCATTTTGTTCTCGTTATTCTGCATGATATCTTATCCCTTTCTATCTCGTTTGCGGTTGAGCGCCTCGATTAGCCTGTCGTCACCCTCGAGAGACGTCCGGGCCTTTTCTTCTTTTATGACCTTTATATAATCCTCAAGCTCCCTCTCCGTGTCCGATGAAGGCAGGGGCGCGCTGAGTATTCCCGTCAAATGGCGAGCCTCGTTTTCCTCGAGGGATGATAGGATAGCCGCCGTGCTCGCCTCGCGGCCTTCCCTTTCGGCATTGACCGCCATCTCAAATATTTTTGCCAGAAAAGGCGACGAAAACTCCCGAGGCGTTATTTTTTCGTCGGCTTTCTTTAAAAGCTCATGGTCGCTGAGGACGACGGCCAGCAGCTTTTCCTCGCAAAGGGCCGAACGTGGGTTGTCATAGCGAAGCCCTGTCTCCTTTGGCTGCGCCGCCCTTATGGGGCTTGTGGCCTCGCTTTCCATCCTGCGGCGCTCTCTTCTGGCCTCGGCCGTCATGGCCTTTTTTATCTCGGCCGCCATGGCCGCCGCCGATATCCCGGCCTCCTGTGCCACCGTATGGCTGAGAATCTCCCTTTCGACAGGGCTGGAGACCGAGGCAATATACCCTGCTGCCTCTTTAAGGTATTCTATCTTTTGGGCGTCAATGTCAAGGACATATTTTGATTTTATGACCGACAAACGGTATTCACTGTCGCTTTGGGGCTTGTCCAACAGGAGACTGAAGGCCTCGGCTCCGTTTTTCTTGATAAACTCGTCAGGGTCTTTTGCCCCAGGTATTCTGAGAACCTTGACCTCAAGCCCGGCTTTATTCAAAAGGTCTATCGCCTTTTGGGCGGCCTTTTGGCCGGCGGCGTCGGAGTCATAACTGATGACGACCCGCTTGACATAGCGGCTCATGAGCCTTGCCTGTTCCGCCGTCAGAGCCGTGCCGAGCGAGGCCACGGCAAAATCAAATCCGGCCTGATGCAGGGCGATGACGTCCATATAACCCTCGGCGAGGATAAGCCTGTCCGACTTGCTTTTTTTAGCAAAGTTGAGAGCAAACAGGTTGCGGCTCTTGCTGAACACGGGCGTATCGCCCGAATTGAGGTATTTCGGCCCGTCGCCTTGAGTCAGC
>CANSNO010000081.1 GCA_947648385.1 uncultured Clostridia bacterium | reverse complement strand
CCTCTGTTTACACACGGGAGGCAAGGGCCAAGAGAAGAAAGAACAGTGAAAAGATAACAGAGAAAAGAAACCCGGACGGACGCGCCCTCCGGTTCTGCCCACGGCAGTATATCAGAGAATGGTTTTGCCTTTTCGGGACGGAAGTACAATATAAAAATACCATAGTATTTATAATAAGTCAAGCGGATAAATATAATAGTATTGTGATTTTTGCAAAAAACGGGAGATTTATCATGCTTGCTAAACAGATACGCGCCCTGCGTTTGGCCAACAAAATGAGTCAGGTCGAGCTGGCCGCGGCCCTCAACGTCACCAAACAGAGCGTTTCCAACTGGGAAAACGACAACATTCAGCCCTCGGTGGAGATGGTGGTCAGGATAGCCGATATATTTTCGGTATCGGTCGATTACCTGCTGGGGCTGGAGAGAGGCCGATATATCGACGTAACAGGCCTCCCCGAGGAGGTCGTTGCCCACCTGCGGTTATTGGCCGACGACCTGAAGAAAAGTCTTTGACCGATATTGCATTATGGCCGTCTGTTTATTATAATATTTATATCTTTTATTCAGGAGGACTGTTAAAATGACGGAAATCACAAAGGACATCATATATATCGGAGCCGACGACAGGGACATCGACCTTTTTGAGGGGCAGTACCATGTGCCGAGCGGCATTTCATATAACTCCTATGTCATTATGGACGAGAAGATAGCCGTCATGGATACGGTGGACAAACGCCGCACGGAAGAGTTCCTCCGAAATCTCGAAAAGGCCCTCGGCGGCAGAAAGCCCGATTATCTCGTCGTCAATCATGTGGAGCCCGACCACGCCGCCTCTGTCGGCGCGCTGGCGGAGAAATATCCCGATATAAAGATAGTCGGAAACCAGAACACCTTCCGCTTTCTGGCCAATTATTTTGAAAAGCTCGATTTTTCGGGCGCTCTGACCGTCAAGGACGGAGACAGCCTTGAGCTTGGCCGCCACACACTGACCTTTGTCATGGCTCCCATGGTGCATTGGCCCGAGGTCATGGTGGCCTATGACAGCTTTGACAAGGTGCTTTTCAGCGCCGACGGCCTGGGCAAGTTCGGCGCATTGGACGCTGACGAGGACTGGGACTGCGAGGCCAGACGCTATTATTTCAATATCGTCGGCAAATACGGGCCTCAGGTGCAGGCGCTGCTCAAAAAGGCCGCCGCGCTGGATATCGAGACGGTTTGTCCCCTCCACGGCCCTGTTTTAAAGGGAGAGGCTTTGGCCCACGCGCTGGAACTTTATGACATATGGAGCAGTTACAGGCCCGAGAGCGAGGGGGTTTTCATCCCCTATGCTTCCCTCCACGGCAACACGGCCGCGGCGGCCCGTAAAATAGCCGCCATGGTTGAGGCCAAGGGACAGAAGGCCGTGCTGACCGACCTTGCCAGATGCGATATGTCGGAGGCTCTGGAGGACGCCTTCCGCTACGGCAGGCTTGTGCTTTGTGCCTCCTCCTATAACGCGGGGCTTATGCCCTTTATGGAGGATTTCCTCCATCATCTGGCCGCCAAAGCCTATCAGAAGCGCAAAATAGCCCTTGTGGAAAACGGCACATGGGCGCCCTCGGCCGCCAAGACCATGAAGGAGATAATCGGCGGCTTTAAGGACATCGAACTCGTCGAGCCTCACGTCACCCTCCGCGGCCCCATGAAGGAGAGCGATGAGGCGGCAATCGAGGCCCTTGTCTCGGAAGTCCTGAAATAACAGATAAAAAGCCCCGACCCGTGTCGGGGCTTTTTAAACTCTCTTTTCGGTGCATAAAAGGAGAGGACAGACGGAAGAAAAAGGCCTATACTCAAAACACAAGGAGGACGGAAAGCATGGAATGGATAGACAGATTCAACGAGGCGATAGAGTATATCGAGAGCCACCTGACGGAGGAGATAAGCTATGAAAGGCTGGGACAGACAGCCTGCTGTTCCTCATATCATTTCCAGCGTATGTTCGCCTATATGGCGGGGGTGCCACTGTCGGAGTATATCCGCAGGAGAAAAATGTCCCTGGCCGCCGTCGACCTGACCGAAAAGGGCGCCAGAATAGTCGATGTGGCACTCAAATACGGTTACGGCTCTCCCACGGCCTTTAACCGCGCCTTCCGCTCTGTCCATGGCATAGCCCCCTCGGAGGTCAGAGCCGATGGGGCCTCCATACGCTCCTTTCCCACCCTCAGATTCAGAATAACCGTCAAGGGAGTTGAAGAAATGAATTACCGCATCGAGAAAAAGCCGCCCTTCCGCATAGTGGGCGTGTCGGTTCCCCTGCACAAAAACATCGAGGAGAACTTTGCCGTTATTCCCTCAAAATGGCGGGAGATATCCGAAAACGGCGGCCTGCAAAGGCTTATATCCATGATGGATACGCCGCCGATGGGCGTGCTGGGGGTCAGCACCTGCAACGACGATGAGGAGTGGCGCTATTATATCGCCGTGTCCTCATCGCAGCCCAAGGGCGATTTTGAGGAATACACCGTTGCGGCGGCTACATGGGCCGTTTTTCCGGGAAGCGGAACAAATCAGTCGATACAGGAGCTGGAGCGCAGGATAGTCACGGAATGGCTGCCCACCTCGGGCTATGAATACGGCAGTGCCCCCGACGTGGAGGTTTATCTGAATCCCGACCCTCAAAACGCGCAGTATGAGGTGTGGATTCCCGTGGTCAGAAAATAAAAAAAGCCCCGACCCGTGTCGGGGCTTTTTCCTTTTTCTTGCCCTTTGCCCCCTTGTGCAAAGGGAGGTGGCAAGGCTTTGCCGTGACGGAGGGATTTTTATTTCCTATTCCCTTGGCTCCCCTGTGTAAGGGGAGCTGTCTGCAAAGCAGACTGAGGGGTTGTCTATGCGGACGGGGTCCGCGTGGGAAGCTGTAATAATATAGCTGCCTCGCCCATCCTCCCGATACTTTTCGGGCTCGAAAAGTATCCACAAGATTTACTTCCCATTAAAATCTCTTCTTTTAATGGGGAACCGCAAGGGCGGATTGAATAGGCGGCAAGCCGCCTGTGAGTTTAGCTGTAAAACAGGTGGGTGCCGATGGTCATGACATAAACACAGTTCTGGCCGATCCAGCCGCTTTGCGCGATCGTGGGGTTGTAAAAATAGAGGCTTCCCCTTGAAAGGTCGACCCCTTCCAGACATAGCTTGGCGGCGATGACGGAAATCTTCGCCGGGTCGTCATAGACGGTGCCGTTTAAAACAGGCTCGAACTGAACGCCGTAGTTGCGGTCGAATATGACGCCGTAGATGGTGGAGGGGTAGTTTTTGTGGGCCACGCGGTTGAGAACCACGTTGCCGACGGCTATCTGGCCTGTGAGAGGCTCGCCGCGGCTCTCGGCCGAAATGATACGGGACAGCCAATAAAGCTCGTCCTTGTCATAATAGCTCTGTCCCGACTGTATAAAAGAGCCTGTGGAAATATGCACCGAGCGCGAAGCGCCGTCCCATTCGGCGGTTCCGCCTAAAACCTGAGCCAGTTGACGACAGGGTAGCATAAAGCGTCCGCCGTCGACAAACAGCCCCTTGGGGCAGTATATGGCCCGTCCGTTGGCCTCGAAATATATGTCGCCGGCTTTTGCCGTTATCTCAAGGCCGCTTGTCTTATAACGCGCCGTACCAGTGGCCCCGTCCCACGTCAGTTTGCCGCCGTAAAGCCCCGGCAGAACCCTCATGGGAACATAAGAAGAGCCGTCAAGGATAACCCCCGACAGCTCTTTTCCCATCGGTCTGCCCTCAATGTATACCGCCGCGGAGGCGGCCGATAGCTCCGTTTGCGATATGCCCAAAACAAGCAGGCATACCAGCAGGAAAACTCCCGCTTTTTTCATCTTGCTCATCTCCTTTTGTTTTGTTTTGCTCCCCAAAAAATCTTTGATTTTTCGGGGGCCCCGTTTGATTTAATAGATTTTGCCGAAGTGTCTTCGGCAAAATCGCCACGCCGCCTTGCGGCGGTCGCGTCACGAGACGCTCCAAAGTTGTGCAAGCACAACTTTTACTTTAAAAATCTTTGATTTTTCGGGGGCCCCGTTTACTTAAATAGATTTTGCCGAAGTGTATTCGGCAAAAT
>CANSNO010000080.1 GCA_947648385.1 uncultured Clostridia bacterium | reverse complement strand
AGCTGGTCAGAGGCTAATAAGCATATATATTTATACTTATCGTGGCCGCGCAAAAGAACATCTTTTGCGCGGTTTTTTCTATAAGCCGAGGGACTCTATAGGTAAATCAAATAAAAATTAAAAACTGTTGAAATATATATGTCTTATACCGTAAAATGAAAGCATAAAAGGAGGTAATAAAATGAAAGTTTTGATAATAGGCGGCGTGGCCGGCGGCGCTACGGCCGCCGCGAGGCTCAGACGCCTTGACGAAAGGGCCGAGATAATCATGTTCGAGCGCAGCGGATATGTCTCATACGCCAACTGCGGCCTGCCCTATTATGTGGGCGGAGCCATAACAGAAAAAAGCAAGCTGACCCTCCAGACGCCTCAGAGCTTCAACAGCCGCTTCAACGTGGACGTAAGAGTCAGACATGAGGTGACGGCCATCGACAGCGGCAAAAAGACGGTAACCGTCAAAGACCTTGAGAAGGGAACCGAATACACCGAAAGCTATGACAAGCTCATCCTCTCCCCCGGCGCCAGAGCGGTAGTGCCGCCGATAGAGGGGGCGGACAGCGAAAGGGTTTTCACCCTCAGGACGGTCGAGGACACCTTCAGGGTCAAGAGCTTCGTCGATGAGAATAAGCCAAAAAGGGCCGTCGTCATCGGCGGCGGCTTTATCGGCCTCGAGATGGCCGAAAACCTGACGGAGCGCGGCCTTGAGGTCACCGTTGTGGAACAGCTTAATCAGGTCATGCCGCCCTTCGACCTCGACATGGCCCGTGAGATACAAAATTACATAAAGGCCAAGGGGCTCAAGCTGGCACTCTCCCTGTCGGCCAAGGCCATAGAGGACGACGAAAAGGGCATGGCCGTCGCCCTGTCGGACGGCTCGGAGACAGCCTGCGACATGGTGATCATGGCAGTCGGCGTGGCCCCCGACACAAGGCTTGCCAAGGAAGCCGGACTGGAGCTGGGTCTCCGCGGAGGCATCGTGGTCGACGAGCATATGAGAACCTCCGTCCCCGACATATACGCCGTGGGCGACGCCGTCATCATAAAGCACTTTGTCACGGGTCAGCCCTCCCTCATATCCCTTGCCGGCCCTGCCAACAAGGAGGGCAGGATAGCCGCCGACAATATCTGCGGCCTTGACAGCGCCTATAAGGGCGCCATGGGCTCGTCGGTCATCAAGCTTTTCGACATGACGGCCGCCTCCACGGGAATAAACGAAAAGACGGCCAAAGCCCTCGGCATAGATTACGATACCGTCGTCACCTATGCCGCATCCCACGCCGGATACTATCCCGGCGGCACAAACATGATGATAAAGGCCCTTTACAGCCCCGTGGACGGCAAAATACTGGGCGGACAGATAGTCGGCTTCGACGGCGTCGACAAGCGCATAGACGTGCTTGCTACGGCCATCATGGCCGGAATGACGGCCTATGACCTTGAAGAACTGGATTTGAGCTACGCTCCCCCCTATTCCTCGGCCAAGGACCCCATAAACATGATTGGATTTATGATAGTCAACATTCTCGAGGGACGCGTCAGGCAGTATCACTGGCATGAGGAGCCGGACCTGCCCCGTGACGGAAGCGTGACCATCCTCGACGTCAGAACCGACGCCGAATACGCCGAGGGTCACCTCAAAGGCTCGGTCCACATTCCCCTTGACGGGCTTCGCGGCCGCCTGGACGAGCTGGACAAGGGCAAGCCCCTTTATGTCAACTGCCGCAGCGGCCTGAGGAGCTATGTGGCCTGCCGCATTCTGAGCCAGAACGGCTTTGACTGTTACAACCTCTCGGGCGGCTTCCGCTTCTATGAGGCCGTGATGGGCAACCCATCCGTGGATGAAAGCGCAAAGGGCGAATGCGGGCTTAAAATGTAAAATACAAAATAACCCCCGAGGTGTTAAGCGCCTCGGGGGTCTTACTATTCTTCTTTTTTGCGGTTTTTGAAAATCAAATATACACCGCTCGCAAAGGCCAAGGTGATAAAAACAAAGCAAAAGACCCTTCTGCCGCCATGCTCAAATATATCAAACGCGGCTCCTGCCCCTACCAGTAAAAGGGCAAAAATGATCAATGCCGCTCCTTCAAAAAGATGAGCCGCGCGACGGTCTTTGGCAAAACATCCTGTCAAAAAGACGCTCGACCAAAGATATGCCGATCCGCCATCCAAAATGCACCTCCAAATCGTCTCCGCTCTATACTCCATACGCGCCTCATCGCTGAAAATATCCAGCGCGGAGACCTCTCTGTATTCGGAAATACTCCTCCAAAGCATCATAAAGTACAAAAGCGCGGCAATAAACGTACACCATTTCATCCACGGCTTTTTCCAATATTCAAATCTGGCAGACTTATTCATGCCGATTTCCGCCTTTTGATTTTATTTAAGTTTTTTCTCCCTATAACTTTACAAAACCTGTCGAATGAAATAGAATAACAGGTGGAGATTATATTTAAGGAGTGATTTTTACGGAATACAAAATGACCGTGGCGGGCCTTGAGCGCGCCCTGCCCCTCTGCCCCATTTCCGACGAGCTTTACATCGGCGCCTTTGTCATCTTCGGCGATGTGGAACTGACGTCAGCCTGCGCCTCCGAGCTTTTGAAGCGCGCGCCCGAATACGACTATATCATCACAGCCGAGTCAAAGGGAATACCTCTGGCCCACGAGATGGCCCGTCAGCACGGCGACGACTTTTATTTTCTGGCCCGAAAGTCGGTCAAGCTCTATATGAAAGACCCCCTCTCGGCCGAGGTGCAGTCTATCACGACAGCCGCCAGGCAGACCCTTTATCTCGACGGAGAACACGCCAAAAAGATGGCCGGAAAGCGCATACTTATCGTCGATGACGTCATATCGACGGGAGAATCGCTCAAGGCTGTCGAAAGGCTTGTCGAAAAGGCCGGCGGCGTCATCTGCGGCCGCATGGCCATTCTGGCCGAGGGAGACGCTCAAAGCCGCGAGGATATACTCTATCTTGAAAAACTGCCCCTCTTTGACAAAAGCGGCAAGGCCCTTTAATCAATGTCCTTCCAAAGCTCTCTGAACTGCTTTTTGCCCTCCAGAATAAATATCACCTGAATGAGCATAAAGGCGGCCAGAAGGGCAGCTATGCAGTACCACGGGGCCTCTGCGGCCGAAAAGCCCAGCACCAGCAGTGCGAATATGAAACCCGTCGAGTCGAAGGCCCTTGCCTTTGCCCTGTTTGTGGCCTGAAGGGATTTTTCGGTCAGGGAGGCCACCTCGGTCACGCGGCCGAAGTTGGGGTCGAGCCACTCGATATATTCCCTGAAGGATTTCGCCAGAAAGGCCAGAATGACAAAAAGACCTCCGAAAACAAATAAGTTTTTGAGCCACATAATCGACCCGTCCTGAAAGGCCAAATCCCCCACGACAAAAAAGAGCGCGCCTATTGTCAGGCCGGAGATATTGTGCATGATTTTATCCATAAATCCCATAATATTCACCCCATAATACATATTGCTGTTATATTGTATCATAAATTGCCGAACAAAACGGAGTTTTGCCGCGCGTAAAGTTTTGCGCGGCTGTCACTGTGTGGCAGAGCGGCAATTTCCGATGAAATAAAACATTGACGCGTTTTTTCAAAACGCTGAGGACTTGCTGCGCAAGTCTCTGAAAAGCTTTTTAGCTTTTCAGTTATGTTTTTATTATATCATATTTCGGCCCGAAGTGTATAGCTGAATTGAAAACAATAAAAAAGGAGAACAAAATGTCAAAAAGCGTGGGAGTTTATCCCTTTACCTTCGGATTTTTGAAAATAGAATGCGACGGCGGCGCCGTCACCGCCATACATAAGCTGGACGAGGCGGAAAAGGACTGCAAAAGCCCCCTGACCGACAAAGCCTTTGAGCAGATATCGGAATATCTGGAGGGCAAACGCCGCTCCTTTGACCTGCCCCTGAAGCCTCATGGCACAGAGTTTCAGAAAAAGGTATGGGCCGAGCTTCAAAAAATCCCCTACGGCGAGACGCGCGCCTATAAGGATATCGCGGCGGCTGTCGGGAATCCAAAAGCCTGCCGAGCCGTGGGCATGGCCAACAACAAAAATCCCCTTATGATAGTTGGGCCCTGTCACAGAGTCGTCG
>CANSNO010000079.1 GCA_947648385.1 uncultured Clostridia bacterium | reverse complement strand
GTGACCACTATGCGATAGCGCCCCTCCTGATATTCCTCTATCTCGGGGCGCGCGCGCATTATTAGCTGGCCCTTGCCGGTGGCATAGGCCGAGCGTATGCCGCTTCGTCCGAGAATAATGCCGGCTGTGGGGAAATCGGGGCCTTTAATATATTTGCATATTTCTTCCAGACCGGCCTCGGGGTCGTCTATAAGACATATGACGCCGTCGATGACCTCGGAGAGATTGTGCGGAGGGATATTTGTGGCCATGCCGACGGCGATTCCGCTGGAGCCGTTGACAAGAAGCTGGGGGAAGGCCGAGGGAATTACCGTCGGCTCCTTGCGCTTGTCGTCAAAGTTGGGACCCCATTCCACGGTGTCCTTTTCGATGTCCTGCATCAGCTCTTCGGCTATCTTGGACATTCTGGCCTCGGTATAACGGTAGGCGGCCGGTGGGTCTCCGTCGATAGAGCCGAAGTTGCCGTGGCCGTCTATCAGGGGATATCTGAGAGAAAAGTCCTGTGCCATACGCACCATGGCGTCATAGACCGAGGCGTCGCCGTGGGGATGATAGCGTCCCAGCACGTTGCCAACGGTGGTGGCCGCCTTATAATAGGGCTTATCGCTTGTCAGGTTGTCCTCATACATGGCGTAGAGTATGCGCCTGTGAACCGGCTTGAGGCCGTCGCGCACATCAGGCAGGGCGCGCGCGACTATGACGCTCATGGCGTACTGTATAAAGGAGGTCTCCATCTCCTTTTTCAGGTCTACGTTGATTATCTTTTGGTTTTCAAATTTTAGCTCGCTCATAAGTCACCTATTCTTCTCTTTTGTCTATCTCAACATCCTTGGCGCCCGAAATATCAAAGGGAGGCGCCTCGGGCGTGTATCCGCGCGGTTTTCTCTCATTTCCGCCCCCGTTATCGCGCCTCATCGGCAAAAGCCTTGCCATCAGAAAATAAATCATAATGGCCAGCCCACGGGAAAGCAGCGCCAAAAGGACAAATGCCATCCTTATTATCATGGAGTTTATGCCAAGGGCCGCGCCGATACCGCCGCAGACGCCGAAGAGCATCCTGTCGTCCATGCTTCTGTAAAACCTCACGGCAAATGTCCCTCCTCAAATATTTATAACGTTGGCCCCCTCAAAAAGCTCGGGGGGATGACAGCAGGTTATTATGGTCTGTCCGCCGACGGCGGCCGAGGCCACAAAGCGGCTTCGCGCCATGTCAAGCTCACTCAGCACGTCGTCCAGAAGCAGAACGGGGTATTCTCCCGAGTCCAGCCTGAAAAGCTCTCTCTCGCCGAACTTGAGTGACAGGGCCGCCGTCCTTGTCTGGCCCTGGGAGGCGAAGCCTCTGGCCGAAAAACCGTTTATCATTATCTCAATATCGTCCTTGTGGGCGCCCGACAAAAGACTTCGGCTCTGGCGCTCGGCCTCGGCGTGGGAGTTCATATGTTCTCTGAGCTTCTCCCTTATGACCTCGGCCGGACAGGTGGGGTCGTCAACCGTCGAGACCGTCTTGTATTCCAGCTCGAGCTTTTCTTTGCCGCCGGAAATATCACGGTGTATTATTTGGCTCTCTCTCGAAAGCTCCTTTAAAAACTTTGCCCTGTAGCCTATCAGTTCTGCCGAATAATATATCATCCTCTCGTTGACCTCGGGAAGCAGTTCCGTGCTGCTTCCATCCTTGAGGATAAACTGTTTTATTTCCATTAGTTTCTGATATTCGGCCAAAAGGGCGGCATATCTCGGCCTCATCTGGCTTATGGCCGTGTCCATAAAACGTCTGCGCTTTTCGGGGCCGCCCTTGACTATCGAAAGATCCTCGGGACAGAAAAGGACACAGCGGAAATATTCACTCAGGTCATACTGCCTCTTTTGTGTCACTCCGTTGACAGTATAGGAGGTTTTGCCCTTGAAGGGCATATTTATAACCATGTCAAAAACCCTGTTTCGGGCCTCGACAATTCCCTTTATCGCCGCTCTGTCGCGGTTCAGGTTGATAAGGTCGCCTCTTTTGCGGCTCCTCCAGGAATATGCCCCCGAAAGCAGCATGACGGCCTCCAAAAGATTTGTCTTGCCTCTGGCGTTTTCGCCGCATATGATATTCGAGCCGTCGGTGAAATGAAAGTCGGCCCTGTCATAGCTTCTGAAGCCCTCTACCGTTATGCCGGTTATTATCATTCGGCCTCAACCTTTATTTCTGTGTTATTTACGCTGACAACGTCGCCGGGGTATATCTTGCGTCCCCTCTGGGTGCATACCTCGCCGTTGACCGTTACAAGGCCCGATTGAACCATGACCTTGGCGTCTCCGCCGCTTTCGGCCTCATTTGAAAACTTTAAAAGGCTGTCCAGCTTTATAAAGGGCGTCGATATCTGTATCGTCATTTATATGCCCTCCGCCTTGAGCCTGACGGGAAGCACCATATAGATAAACTTTTCTCCCTCGGCCGGTTTGAATACGACGGGAGAAAGGCCGCTTTTCAGCTCCATGATGACTCCCTCGTCGGGGCAGGCTCTAAGGGCGTCGAGGAGATAACGGCTGTTGAAGCCTATCTCCATGCTGTTTTCAAAAAAGGGTATCTGTATCTCGTCAAAGGCCCTGCCCATGGAGGTGACGCAGGAAAGCTTGAGAGATTCCCCTTCAAAAAGGCACCTGATTGGGTTTTTGAGCCTTTCGGTGACGACGATGGAAACACGCTCGACGGCGTCGACGACGGCGGCCTTGTCGAGATCCATTTTTATCGGCATATCGTTCGGCACGGCCGTGCGGAAATCAAGGAAGTCGCCCTCCAAAAGCCTTGTGGTGACGATGGTTTCGTTGAACTCAAAAAGGCCGTGCTTGCCGCTGGGGTAAATATGGACAGGCTCTTCGCTGTCGGGCAGTATTCTCGAAAGCTCCTTCAGGGTGCTTCCCGGCACGATGAAGGAAAAGCTTTCGTCGGCTGTCGTTTCGACCTCCTCCTGTCTGACGGCCAGACGGTAGCCGTCGATGGAGATGACCCTGAGACAGTTTTTTTCGACCTCGAATTTGGAGCCCGTATGTACCGGCTTGTTTTCATTTGTCGAAATGGCGTATATCGTATCGCCTATCATCTGCCTCATAAGGTTTGATGGCAGTGAAACGCCCAGTCTTTTGTTGACGGTGGGCAGCTCGGGAAACTCTTCTCCGTCCTCTCCCCTCATATTAAAGACCGATTTTCCGCTGGAGATGGTTGCGCCGAAATCATTGTCTATTTCTATTTTGACGGTCTCTCCGCGAAGCTTTCTTATAACTTCGAAAAACATATGGGCCGGCATGACAAAATCGGCGCTGCCGTCACATTCGGCCTCTATTGTTCTTTGAATTCCCATTTGGGTGTTGAAGCCGCTTATTGTCAGTTGTCCCGGCTTTGCCGATAACAACACTCCCTCAAGGGTCTGTATTGTGCTTTTGGCGGCGACGGCGTGGAGGCATATTGAAAGGGCGTCTGTCAGCAAGGTTTTGTCGCAGGTCAGCTGCATTGTTTTTCTCCCCTATCTTATTTTATTTAAATTTATTCAGTAGCAGTAATAAAGGGTGTGGAATTGTGGATAATTTTCAAAATCTGTTTTTGTTCAAGGCTTCTCGGCTATTTTTTATTTAACAGCCGGATGTACAATTTCCGTATTATTCAACAGCCCACATTTTCCACAGGTTTATTAACAGGTTGTTCAACAGCTTTTTCAGGGGTATTTTACACCCTTTTGTGGATTTTTATCGGCTCCTGATGTTTTTCATCAGGTCGGTTATCATGTTGGCCGTGTTTTGGTCGGTCTTTATTTTTTCGGCTATTTTATCCCTGCCGTAAAGCACGGTCGTGTGGTCGCGGTTCAGAAAACGTCCGATGGAGGGCAGGGACATATCGGTCATTTCTGTCAGCAGGTATATGAACACCTGTCTGGCGTTGGAGATGTCCTTGGCCTTCGAGGGGCCTGTTATTCTGTCGGCGGCCACCCCCGTAAAGGAGGCCACCTCCTCCAGTATCAGCTGGGGGGTGGGGTTGAGACCCGGGCTTTCCTTGAAGAGGTCTTTTATGGCGTTTTGGGCCACAGCGACGGTTATCGGAAGCTGCATTACGGAGTTTGTGGCGGCTATTTTCTTGACGGCCCCTTCGAGCTGGCGTATATTGCTTGTTATATTGGAGGCGACATATTCCGTCACGTCGGGGGGCAGCTCAAGGCCCATGTTTTTTGCCTTGGCGTTGACAAGGGCCATACGGGTCTCGATGTCGGGGGGCTGGATATCGGTTATCAGGCCCCATTCAAAGCGAGTGGTCAGCCTTTCCTCCAGCGTCGCCATCTCCTTCGGCGGACGGTCGGAGGTCAGAACTATCTGCTTTCCGGCCTCATAAAGACTGTTGAAGGTGTGGAAAAACTCCTCCTGAGTTCTGTCCTTTCCGGCGATAAACTGGATATCGTCGACAAGCAGCAGGTCGGCTCCGCGGTATTTGTCCCTGAACTCGGGGGTCGTGCCCTGCTGTATGGCGTCGATAAGCTCGTTTGTGAACTCGTCCCCCTTGATATATACCACCTTTTTGTCATAGCGGTGGGAGGTTATCATCTCCATTATGGCGTAAAGCAGGTGGGTTTTGCCCAGGCCCGACTGGCCGTAAATAAACAGGGGATTGTATATGGCGGCCGAGCCGGCGGCCCCGGCCGGCAGGCTTCCGGCGTTGGCCACGGCCATGGCGGCGGCGTGGGCCAGCTTGTTGGAGTTGCCCACGATAAAGGTGTCGAAGGTATAGGCGGCATAGCCGGCCGGCAGCGTCGAGCGTTCATAGCGTCTGTACTGGGTCGGGTCGGAGAGAAACTCCACCTTCATGCGCGAGCCGGCTATTTCCGATATTATATCGGCTATATCGGCGGCAAAACGCTGGTCTATGACGCTTTTTACAAGGTCGGACTGGACTTTGACTATCAGTTTGTCGCCGTCAAAGGCCAGCGCCTCGGCGTCCTCGAAGAAGGTCGATATAACGATATCGCCCTTTTCGTCGGTAAGTTTTTTTATCGCCCCGTCAAATAAGGCGGCAGGTGTCTGCATTATTTTATCCTCTTTTTCTCTTTTATGGCCCTCTTGTGCAAAGGGGGTTGTCAGCGTAAGCTGACTGAGGGATTGTCTATGCGGACGGGGTCCGCGTAGGAAGCTGTAATGATAGAGCCGGCTCGGCTCTCCTGTCAAAGGGGGGAACCGGTTCCAAGTTGCAAGGGCCACAGGTTCCCCCCTTTGTATCCCCCTTCCTATGGCC
>CANSNO010000078.1 GCA_947648385.1 uncultured Clostridia bacterium | reverse complement strand
CCCCCAGCCGTCCCGAAAACGAGCTTAAAGGTCAGGTGGCCGATATCCGCAGCGCTGTCATCGACGGAAACTCCTATTATTATTTCCGCCTTGACGGTCAAAGCTGTTATTACTGTGTTTCCGTGGCAAACTCTCAGAATGCTGTCATTGTCAATGTGGGCGATACCGTTTCTATCAGCGACGCCGACGAAAGCGGCGACATCAGACAGGCTCTCGATATCGAGATAATAAGATAATTTCAGGCCCCGGCGCAACGCGTCGGGGCCTTTTTCATATAAACATTTTACATATTGACGAGACTAAAATACAGCTTATCACGCCGAATGACGTCGGCAGAAGGACGGAGATACAGGCCCATTTCAGGCTTCCTGTCTCTTTTTTTATTGTCAAAAGGGTGGTTGAACATGGCCAGTGCATAAGGGAAAATAGCATTGTGCAAAGTGCGGTCACCCATGTCCAGCCGTTTTGGACAAACAGAGCCTTCATTTCCATTATGCTTGCGGCCTCGGTTATGGTGCCGCCGGCCATATAGGCCATTATGATTATGGGAACGACTATCTCGTTTGCCGGAAAGCCGAGGATAAAGGCCATAAGGATAACGCCGTCAAGTCCCATCAGTTTGGCAAAGGGATCGAGAAAGGACGAGCATATATTGAGAAGGGAGACGCCGCCAAGCTCTGTATTTGCCATCAGCCATATCACCATTCCGGCTGGGGCGGCCACAGCCGCGGCGCGAGCCAGAACGAAAAGGGTGCGGTCAAAGACGGAGCGCACAATGACCTTTCCCACCTCGGGGCGGCGGTAGGGCGGCAGCTCGAGGGTAAATGATGAGGGTATGCCTTTGAGTATTGTTTTTGAAAGCAGTTTTGTGGCGGCAAACATCATCGTTATACCCAGAAGTATGGCGCCTGTCAGCATCAAAGTGGGCAGAACGGACGAAAGAAAATTGCCGTGAGGCACAAAAAACATGGATATCAGGGCGATTATTGTGGGGAACTTGCCGTTGCAGGGGATAAAGCAGTTGGTCAGCAGGGCCATAAGGCGTTCTCTGGGCGAATCGATGACACGGCAGCCCACAACTCCGGCGGCGTTGCAGCCCAGCCCCATACAGGCCGTCAACGCCTGTTTGCCGCAGGCGTCGCATTTTTTGAAAAAGCCGTCAAGATTATAAGCGATGCGCGGCAGATATCCAACATCCTCAAGCAGGGTAAAAAGGGGAAAGAAAATGGCCATTGGCGGCAACATGACTGAGACTACCCACGCCAGAACGCGGTACATTCCGAAAACAAGCAGCCCTGTCAGCCACTGTGGGGCGTTCAGACTGTGAAATACTCCTGCCAGCACATCTTCAAAACCGAAAAGAACATTTGACAGCAGGCGCGACGGATAGTTGGCCCCCGTTATGGAAAGCCAGAGAATAAAGCCCAGAAGAAGGAGCATAAGGGGATAGGCAAAGGGCTTTGACGTGATGACCGAATCTATTTTGCGGTCAAGGGCGTCATAATCCTGCTTTTTGATTGAAATCACTTTCGAGGCTGTTCTTTCGGCCGTCCTGACAACGGAGGACACTATTGCGTCGTGGAAAACCTCCCCCGTCATGCGGCAGGACGCGAGGTATTCTTTGGCCCTGAGGAGGGAGGAGGACAGAGCGGAGTCGCCCGACAGGTTTACGCCGATGTTTTCCTCAATTTCGGATATTGTTTTGCCGTCGTCCTCCAGCAGGCGCAGGGCGACCCAGCGTGGGCTTAGCTCCTCGGGCAGGAGATACTTTATATCAGGTTCTATCATGGCGACGGCGCGCTCTATCTCTGTGGGATACCTCACTATGTCGGCGCGGTGCATATCGGCCTTTTCAAGGGCGCGAAAAAGCTCGGTTATGTTGCGCTTCTTGCGCGCCGAAATGGGCACGGCTTTAACGCCGAGCATTGAGGACAAAAGGGCGCAGTCGACAGACAGACCCTTTTTTTCGGCTTCGTCCATAAGGTTGACGGCTATGACGACACGGGGAGACATCTCGATGATCTGCAAGGCGAGATTGAGGTTGCGCTCCAGACAGGTGGCGTCGCACACGACAAGGGTCACATCGGGCGAAGCGAAGCATATAAAGCCCCTCGCCACCTCTTCCTCGGCCGAGTGTGTCATGAGGGAATATGTACCGGGAAGGTCGACAAACGAATAATCCATGCCGTTTCTTCGGCAGCTTCCACAGGCAATATCTACGGTTTTTCCGGGCCAGTTGCCCGTATGGCGGTTCATGCCCGTCAGGCTGTTAAAAAGCGTGCTTTTGCCCACATTTGGATTTCCGGCAAGCGCCACGACAAACTCATTTTTGGACGCGGCCTTACGGCCGAATATTTCACTGAGCACGCCGGCTCCCGATGAGCTTTTTGTCAGCCCCATTTTTACGCCTCCCTATATCTTTTTTATTATGACGGTCGAAGCGTCCTCTCGCCTTAAAGCGATGACTGCCCCTCTTATCATATATGCCGACGGATCGCCCGACGGACTTCTCCCAAGACATTCGACCCTTGTGTTCGGTATAAGGCCGATATCCATGAGCCTGCGGCGCATGGGGCCCGAGGTGTTCAGACGAAGCACCTCGGAGATACGGCCGACGGGAAGCTCGGAAAGGGAGGATATATTCACGGTTATCACCCTTTTAAGTCAGTATATTTACAGGATATTCCGCGGCGGCAAAAAGGGTGACAAAAAGCCCTGCCTCATTATTGAAGCAGGGCTTTTATCAAAAGCTCAATGTTATTATCAGCCGCCCGTCCTTTAAGGCGGCCTTTGCCGTGCCGCCCATACGCTCTGTCAGCGTCTTGGCTATCGAAAGACCGAGGCCTGTGGACGGCCTTGCCGACGGGACCGTATAGTATCTGTCAAAAAGACGCCCCACCTGAGCGGCGTCGAGGGACGGGGCGCTGTTGGAAAAGGTCATCACACCGTCGGGGCCGATGGATATATCAATGTCTCCTTGGCTGTATTTTGCGGCGTTTGAAATGATATTTTCCAGCACACGGGCAAGACAGCTTCCGTCGAGGCGGCGGATGACGGCCTTTTCCGGCATGGTGACATTAGGCTTGATTCCACGGGCAGTCAGCAGAGCATAGCATGACGAAAGACATTCTTCCAAAGCCCCGTTGAGGGACACCTCTTCCTCCTTTGGAGCATAGGCCGAGGAGGAGATGAAGGTGTATTTGAAAAGCTCGTCGCTCATATCCTCCATCGCGGCGGCGCGGTTTTCTATAATTCCGAGGTATCTTTCGGCGTCTGGGGAAAGTGGTTCTTTTTTCACCAGCTCTATATATCCCATGATGGAGGTTAATGGCGTGCGCAGGTCGTGAGAAATGTTGGTCACGGCTTCTTTCAGTTCGATATCGCCGGTTTGGTATTTCCTCTTCATATTCCTGACGTCTGCCAGTCTTTCATTGATTCCCTCGGCCAGCCTGAGCATGGAGCTTTGGCGCGAGGGAATGGAAATGAGGGTGTTTGTGTCCGTTTCAAGACGGTCGTCAAGACCCTTTAAAATGGCCTCGGCGCTGTCGGCCATGAGCTTTAGCTTTATAAGAGACCATATGAGACACAGAATAAGGAGAAAAATTATCGACTGCTGAACCACCGTCAAAACCGCCTTTATTTTAAATCTTTTCTTTCAAACAACTTTATTCCTGTCCATGTGCAGCCGATAATTATCATAACGGAATATAAAGCCGAGGCAAGTGGCGCGTGAACCTCCAGATTGGCCATTGCCAGCATTGGGCCGACCGGCAGGAAATCATGAATAAAATAATAAACATCCCTTTTGAAGCCGCTTACATAATAGCGGTTTGGATGAGGCTCTTCCAAAACAATCTGCCCGTTGACTGTCATCTCGTAACCCTGAATGGTCGGAGGCTCATCAAGCCTTGCGTATATCATGGCGGAATCGACTATGGCCAGCACTGTCAGCAGGAGAGCCGCCACGGCTCCGACGGCCTTTTTGTGGCACAGCATAGCCAGCGTTACAAGCAAAGCCGTTGAAGCGCATATTAGAAGAGCCGAGAGACCAAGATATGTCAATAACTGACCCATTCCCATTTTAAAGCTTTTGAAGCATATAAGACCAACCAGATTTACGGCGTAGCTGGCGGCCAGAAGAATAAGGGCCATGACTTCGGCGACAAAAAGTGTGGAAAGGTATATATCTTTTCTCGTGCGGCCCACCGTCACCTTGTTTCGTATCGTGCCGTCGCTGTATTCCGTACCGATGAAGAGGGAAGTAAAGGCCGAAATAAAGATGGGAAGTGTTGGCAGAAAGCTGAAAAAGCTCTCGTCGATATCTATCGTATACCCTTCGTCGGCGTATTCAATCGCGTTTCGGATCGTGCTTATCATATTTATCGCCGACAAGAGCATGGCGGCGGCAAGACAGAGATAGAATACCTTGCTTTTCCAAAGACGGCGCATATTCGCCGAAATAAGGTTACTCATGGCGCTCACCTCCCAGCAAAGATATATAAAAGCTCTCAAGGGTCTCGTCTCTCTCGGTTATCGAAAGTATGTGACAGTTTTCCTCGGATAGTTTCAGGGTCAGCTCGGTTATGTCGGGACGGCTGTAAATATCGGCCCTGTTGTTGCCTAAAACGGAATATTCCAGCCCAAGCCCGTCAAGGACGCGGCAAAGAGACCTGATATCGCTGACCTTGACGCGCAGGCATTTTCGGCAGGCGTCGTTTAGCTCGGAGGCGGAAATTTCTTTCACCATGCGGCCGCCGTCGATAAAGCCGAAATGGGTGGCAAGCTTGGAAAGCTCGTCGAGGATGTGACTTGAGATAAGAAAGGTTATCTGCCTTTCTCGGTTGAGCTTTAAAATAAGCTCCCTTATCTCAACGATGCCCTCGGGGTCAAGGCCGTTTACAGGCTCGTCCAGTATCAGCAGGTCGGGGTCTCCCGCCATGGCGACGGCAATGCCGAGGCGCTGGCGCATTCCGAGGGAAAAGTCGCCGGCTTTTTTGCGTCCGGCGTTTTCCAGTCCCACAAGGGAAAGAAGCTCGGGAATCGGCTTGAAGGACGGAAGGCCGAGGATGATAAACTGCTGCTTGAGGTTCTCCACGGCGCTCATGTCGAGATATATCGACGGCGTTTCCACCACGGCGCCCATGCGCCTGCGCGCCTGAAAGATTTTTGAGCTGTCGCTTTTTAGGCCGTAGAGGGAATATGTACCCTCGGTGGGGGATTGCAGGCCGCATAAAATGCGAATCAGGGTTGTTTTTCCGGCTCCGTTTTTGCCCACAAGACCGTAAACTGCGCCTTTCGGAACATGGATTGAAAGGCCGTTCAGGGCTTTGAATCCTTTATAGCTTTTT
>CANSNO010000077.1 GCA_947648385.1 uncultured Clostridia bacterium | reverse complement strand
ATCATTACGGATTAAAGATATATATAATAAGGAGTGATTGCTGTGAACAAAAAAGACGCGTCCCGTTTGAGGGACATTGCCCATAGCCTGGGGCTGAACTTTGACGAGCGCGCGCAGGCTATTTACGGAAATTACAGGGGCTTTCAGATGGTTCTGGTGCAGGGCGCCCAGAGGGGCATATACACCATACTGACGTCGGCCTCGATATCGGGTCAGCCCATCGACCGCAAGGCCTGCCAGCCCTACGCCAAAGCGTCCAAGGCCATTGCCGGAATTGCCGCCAACCGCTTTTTGCTGACAATTTCGATAAAGCCGGCCTCTTTCAGCGCCAACAAGGTGTTTACGCGCATACCCGAAGCCTTTACGGACGCCGCCAAAATGCTTGAGGAGATGGGCGCGACCTGCTGCTGTCAGGATACGGGGGCTTATACCGACCTTGGCGTATATATGTGCGGCGCCATGCCGGCCATACTATCTGCCGAGGCCTATGCCGCGAGAAGCCGTTTGGCGGTACAGTCGGAGCAGAGCGAGTTCCTTAAAAACGAAAACTTTGCCGCCGGAATTGTCGGCGCGCTCCTCGGCTCGCTTATCGGCGTGCTTGCCATAGTCATTATCGGCCAGATGGGCTATGTGGCGGCCATATCGGGCTTTATCATGGCCATATGCACCCTCAAGGGATATGAAAAGCTGGCCGGAAAGCTGAGCAAAAAGGGAATCATTGCCAGTGTTGTAATAATGATTCTTATGGTATATGTTGGCAACCGCCTTGACTGGGCCATAGCTGTTGCGAAGGCCTTTGATGTGGATATCATGACGGCCTTTAAATCCATTGAATATCTGATGGAGTACGAGGCCATTGAACCGGCCCGTTTCTACGGCAATATGGTATTGATTTTTCTCTTTGTGGCCCTCGGCGCTTTCTCCACAATAAAAAACGGTCTGGCCGCCGCCTCGGGCGTATCAAGGGGAGTTTATCCCCTGGGAACCCAGCCCGTTCTCGCTTCAAGGGAAGAATATACGGACTCTCCCGTTGACCGAGACATGATGTAGTGTAATAACAAAGAATAAAAGCATAGTAAAAGAGCATCCCTAGGGATGCTCTTTTTTGGACACTTATAAAATAAGGGGGAGTAAACAGATTATTGCGCCCTGTCACAGCGAACCGTCAGCCTGAGCTGGCCGTCGGTCGTGCAGGTGAACAGGGACAGGGGCCAATCGGCGGTTATCATGTCGAAGGTATCCTCCGGCTTGAGCTGCTCCATATCGGCTGC
Source organism: uncultured Clostridia bacterium (assembly GCA_947648385.1). Taxonomy (GTDB): domain Bacteria; phylum Bacillota; class Clostridia; order Oscillospirales; family Butyricicoccaceae; genus RGIG1902. The sequence goes on along the minus strand of CANSNO010000077.1, from coordinate 4,111 downwards.
GACATAATCGAAAACATTGCCGTCGATATCGACGAACTGAACCGCGTCGCCCGTCGACAGATTTTTAAGTCTGCCGAAATGGGAGCGGTAATTGTGGGCGCAGATGACAAAATTGTCCTCATAGGCCGTACCCGAATAGCGGCAGGGGGCTATTTTCAGGTTGGGATAGCTCCAGTCGCTCAACACGGGCAGACGAAGGTCGAGGGAGGGAATGGAAATATATCCGGCGTAATTGTTGTCGTCCACCTTGGCGGTGGGCATTTCCTTTTCGGGGGCCAGCTGATAGTCGGGTATAAGGCCCTCTATCTCCTCATGGGGCTGAGCCATAATCAGGTCAAGCTCCTCCATGACGTTCCCGGCGCTGGCGGCGGCGCGGCGCTCGTCTATCAGGTTATAGCCTGTCAGACCGACGGCCATGGCGATAAGCAGTCCGCCGAGAGCCATCAGAATGACGCCTTTTTTACTCTTCATTTGCAAGCTCCCTGCGGCGGAGAGAGGCTCCGAGAGCCAGCAGTATCATACCCAGACCGGCCATAACGGGCACGGGCCACCAGAGCTGTCCCGTATAGGGCAGGTCGTCCAGAGGGACGTCGCCATCGCCAATCTCTATCTCGCCGTCACCTTCACCCCTGCCTTCGGGGTCGTCTGGCAGGTCGGGCCTGTCTATCAGCGGCGTGTCGGGGTCGTCGATAATTGTGGGGTCAGCCCATGTGTTGGTTATGACAAAGGTTATGCCGCCTTCCTCGATGGAAATAATATAATTATCGCCAACATTGTTCTCAACCACCTGATATTCGGCCTGACGGTCAAGGCCGCTCCAGTCGAAGCGCCAGTTGTTGTCGGCGTTAAGCTCGACGGTGTCGATGACCTCGCCGTTCTGAAGCAGGTCGACGGTGATGGATCCGGGCCTTTCGTCCTCGTGGCCGTCGTCATCCCAGACCTTGAGGGCGCGGATATTCCTGCCCGTGGGGTCGGGGTCGGAGCCGCCGCGGCGAGAAAACTTCGGCTCGATAGCGACATCGTCGCTCCAATTATAATAATCGCTTGTGTTGGGCAGGAAAAGCAGGGAGGGCACGGGAGTGTAGGTATATCCTCCGCTCCTCTTGCTCTGTCCGACGATGAGATACATACCGTCCAAAAGGCCGTTAAATCTGACAACGCCGTTTTCGTCGGTTGTCTTCGCGACCGTCGGCTCAAGCCTGTCGCGCGAAACATAGCCTGCCAGAGTATTGGCCTTGACCCTCCATTCGGCATTGCCCGAAAGGATGTTATATCCGTCATAGGGAGCGATGGGGGTGGCCGTCAGTTTTTCCTTGTCAATGGTCGCCACGCGGTAGAGCCTGAACTCCACGCCGTCCATGACCTTGTCCTCGGCCACAAACTTTATTGTGAGGGAATTATTGTCCACCTCTACTGCGTGGATGCTTTGAGGAACCATCAAAGCCGTCATCAGGACGCACAAAAGGGCGGCAGATACGGACAAAAGCTTATTTCTCCTCATCGGCTATCCCTCCTTTCATTTTCATCATTATTTATAGTAGTTTGACTTTTTGCTTTCTTTTTTACCTTGCCGCGCCCACGGGGGCTGCCGCCTGTGAAAAGCCTTATAAGCAGCATGAGGAATATCGGCACGGCCATTGTGGGGGCCACCATAAGGGGGTCGAGCTTTATGGCGTCGGCGGTGACCCTTATGCCGGCGGCCGCGGCGGTCGTTGCCACGCGGTGACCGCGCACCAAAAGCCTGTGGGAATTGACGCCGTAAGGGGTGCAGGTGACGAGGGTGCAGAGGTCCTGCCCCTCGATGATGTGCAGGTCGCTGAGATTGTCGGGGTCGACAATGCGGATCTGGTCGACCTCATAGACAAGGGTCTCGTCCAGTATCTGCATGATGAAGGTGTCGCCCTCCTCCATGCGGTCGAGATTGGTAAGCAGCTTGGCGCTGGGCAGGCCACGGTGACCCGAGACGACGCAGTGGGTGGATTCGCCGCCTACGGGGAGGGACGAACCCTCGATATGCCCCACGGCCACCTGTAAGACCGATTCGTCCACGGTGTGGTAAAGGGGCAGCTCGACATTTATTTTGGGAATATTTATATATCCCATCATGCCGGTGCCGGAAATATCCAGCACCGACATATAATGTTCTTTTTCGGCCTCGTTCAGATAAAAGGGATTGAGGCGGCCGACAAGATTTTTGTTGTATTCCACAGCCTCTTCCCACATTCTTTTATATGTGGCGGGGTCGATATGAGCCACGCTTTCAGAATATCCGGCGATGGCGCGCGAGGAATGGAAGGAGTTCCAATAATCGCTGACGGTGGGATAGGCCATGATGGCCAAACCCAATATCAGGATGAAAATTAAAAGGACGGTGGTCTTTTTGTTGCTTTTCAAAAATAATCACCGTCCTTTTATATTTTAGGGCTTAACTGTTGCTATGGCCGGAATTACTGCTCCTGATCGCTGACGCGCTTCTTTGTGACCAGCATGACGCCGGCGCCGATAACCAGCAGGCCACCGACAACATAGAAGATTGTCGTACCGATACCACCTGTGGAGGGAAGCTCGGCACCTGTCAGGTTGATGACCTGAACGCCTGTATTCTCCGCGAGCTTATTTTCTCCAACTGTGGCCGTTTTGTTGCCGTTCAGATTGACTTCCTGACGGCCTGTCAGAGTATTGTAGCCGTCGGGTGTGACTGTCTCTTCCAGATAATACTTGCCTGCGGCAAGGCCCTTGACCGTGACCATACCGTCCTTGACAACGAGGTCTGTAACGGTGCCCTCAGCATTGTAGGAATAGGTCTTTGTTGCCTCATCATAGGTGAAGGTATAAGCTGTGCCGCCTGTTTCGGCATTGTAAAGCTTGAAGGTAGCGCCGTCAAGCAGTGTGCCGTCGCTTGTTGTCTTAACAAGGTCAAACTCGTATGTGACAACGTCGACCTCGCTGGGATTGCTTGTATAGTTGGAATATGTCAGGTGGGCGCTGTTCTTCAGGAATGCGGCTGTGTCAACGCCGTTCTGGACTGTGGCTGTATAGACGATGGTAACGTCCTTGCCATGGTTGGCGGCGACATAATCAGCTGTCAGCTCATACTCCTGTGTGCAGCCGTCTGTCAGGCCTTCTGTCTTTTCTGTGATGCCCTCAACGGCTGTCATGCCGCCATATGTCAGTCTGGAATCCATCTTATCATGGACTGTGATAGCGCCGACAGCGGAGGCGGGAATGTTGACTGTGATGGTATATGTGACAACGCTGCCGTAGGAAGCTGTGCCGTGAACATTGTCATTGGCGTTGCCGTTTGTAATGCTTTGGATCTTCTTTTCCAGTGTGGGCAGGTCGTTCTTTGTCTTGATGGTCATGTCATTCTGACCGACTGTGTCGACAACGGCCTTGGAGCCGAGGGAGCTGGTGATGAGGTAATAGCCCTTGTTATCGACCTTCAAAGGAGCCTTCTTATTTGTCAGAACGGCGGCGGAAGCCTTATTCTCGACAGCCAGCAGAGCTGTGGCCAGCTCGGCGGCGGAATAATCCTTGGCCATTGTGACATTATAAGTTGTTCCGCCGTTTACCTGCTTCAGAGTAAAGGCGTTCTCTTCGCCGACCTTGAAGTTCTGGATGGTGGAGAAGAAGGGGCTGGACTCTTCAATGGTGTAGGAAACATTGGCGAACTCGCTTATTGTCGTCTGATCGCCCTCTGGACCCTCGGTCTTGGAGGTCTCGCCGTTGACCGTGGCGTCAAAGATTTTGTAGACGGTATAGGTCTCGCCTGTGTCGCTTCCGTTGGGTGTGTCGATGTCGATGGTGACGTCAGCGGCCATGGCAGGAACGGCCAGAGCCAGCATCATGACCAGCATCAACGCGATGCTTGTAATCTTTTTCATGGTGTTTTGTACTCCCCTCAAAAATTTTTATATTTTATCTTTAATAAAATAACTAGAACTAGGTTTGGCACCGCTCCGCTTAGGCGCGTCAGGCGGTATCCTTAACTCCTGATACCATTATAATCCCAAAATGTCTCAAAGTGGTCACAGTTTGAAGTTTTTTGCATTTTTATTTTTCTTAAATGTACCAAAGCTCTTCCGCCCCGAAACGGGGCGGAAGATATAGA
>CANSNO010000076.1 GCA_947648385.1 uncultured Clostridia bacterium | reverse complement strand
TGACAGAGCGGTTGTTTCTATGACGTTTTCCATCAAACAAACCTCCTTTTGTGTTTGACAAAAGGATAATACAAAAAAGTTCAGAAAAAGGTTAATGAAAGAGTTCAAAAATCATTCAGATTACGCCATTTTAAAACCGATGCCCCAGACCGATTCAATATATTCGTTCCGCGAGGCGTCGCGTAGCTTTTTTCGCAGATTGCTCATGTGGACTTTGAGGGTATTCTCGGTGCAGTCGGGGGTATCGTCCGAGATAAGCTCCAAAAGACGGGTTTTTGTTATCACCTGATTGGGGCTTGACATAAGGCTTTTCAGTATGGCATATTCCGTCCTTGTCAGATGGACGTCTTTTGACGCCACCACGGCCGTGCGCGTGTCGGGAATCAGGGTTATATCCCTGTATTCAAGGGATTCGCGTCTCGGCGAGCCGCGGCGGAGCTGCACGGCTATACGGGCCATAAGCTCATCCATGCTGAAGGGCTTTGTCATATAGTCGTCTGCGCCCTCCAAAAGGAGCTTCACCTTGTCGTTTGTCCGGCTTTTGGCGCTCAGAACGATGACAGGGACGCCGTCTGTCTTTTTCAGCACTTCCTCGCCGCTCATTCCGGGGAGCATGAGGTCAAGGAGTATAAGGTCGGGCCTTTCCTTTTCCAGCATCATGACGGCCTCTGTGCCCGAGAAAGCTCTGGCCACGTCGAAGCCCTCTTTTACAAGGGCTTCACAAAGCATATCGCTTATAAACAGGTCGTCCTCAACTATCAATATCATCTGTCCCATGGTTTATTCCGTGATGGCGCGCAGGGGGACATAGCCCTCGTCGGCGGCCATTTTTTGGCCCTCGTCGGAGGTGAGCCATGCCAGCAGCTTCATGACGGCGGAATCCTCGGGCAGGTCTTTTTCATATACGGCGTAATATCCGTCGGTCAGGGGATAGCTGCCGTCGGCAATGGTCTCGGGAGTGGGGCATACGCCGCCGACGGATATGAGCTTGGAGTTTTGGTCGGTGTACATTCCCGATGCGTAATAATAGACCGAATAACCGATGGAGTTTATGCCCTCGTCATAATCGGACACGGCGTCAACAAGGTCGCCCATACCGGCCGGACGAAGTTCGGAGGGGGCTTCTGCAATCTCATTCTGAGGGACAAGGAGCTTGTACATCAGCGTCTGGCTGCCCGAGTTGTCGGGACGCTGGAAGGGGATTATCTCCTCGTCGCTGCCGCCAAGCTGACTCCAGTTGGTTATCTCTCCCTTATAAATCTTTTGCAGGTCTTCCACGGAAATATTTTCCACGGGGTTCTGACTGTTGACAAGAAATACAAAGGCGTCTTTTACAACCATCTGCACCTCATAATCCTTTTCGGCGGTCTCAAGCATTTTTTCCTCCTCGGCAGAGGGAGGTGTGACAAAAATAACGTCACACAGGCCGTCGATAAGGTTGACATAGGCGTTATGGGTGGTGTTGTGGTGGACAAAGTCCTGCGCCTCATCGGCGGCGTAGGAAAGAAGCGCCTTTACCATGCCCTCGGAAAGGGGAATGGTGGCCGTAGAGCCGTCAACCTTCGGAAATGTCTCGGCGGTAAAGTCGGGCTTTGCAACGGGACTTGCGTCAGGCCCCTTTTCGGCCTGAGAGCAGGCGCAAAGGGCAAAAATAAGGGCTATGCCGACAGTCAAAGCAAAAAATCTTTTCATTTCTGTTTCTCCTTTATTTGTGAGTTTTAAAATAATCTGTGTTTATAAGCTCGTAGGGCAATGTATATTCTTCATTTACGCCGTATACCGTGCCAAGCTCGCCCTCAAAAAAATATATCTCGTCGGGGCGGTAGGTGCCGAAATTGGAAAAATCATCGGAAATCTCAATGCCGTTATCCCTGAGATATGCGTCAAAGCCCTTTTCGTCCTTTATCAGATCTTTGAGCTTTATTATCTCGCCTGTTTCGGCGTCGTAACATCTGCTGAACCTCATTATTTCATTGGCGGAATAACTCTCGGCAAAATCCATACAGGCCATAAAGTGGAACATAATGAAGGACTGATTTACCGTCAGGTCGCTGTAGGCGTAACCGAAAGCATTCTCGCTTCCGTCTTTTATGGCGTTTTCCCATTTCTCGGGCATGGGCAGAGAAGCGATCACGGAATAGATATCCTTCAAATCGGCGTTTATTTTGTCGGCAACCTCGGGGTTTTTGGCCGATTTGACATAATCGGTGTCGATTCGGTAGTTTTCATCACCGAAAACGTCTATATAGGGCATATCCCTGTCTATCACACGCTTCCATGAATCGCCTGAGCGATAAATCATATAGATATTCGCGTCCTTTATTGTTTCCGTAATCTCGGCCGTCGGCTGGGCCAGACAATGGAGGAGATCCTGAAACGGAATTATTATTGTGTCGGCGGCTCCGTAGGGATTGGAGGAGGGCATAAAAAGGACAAGTCCGTCGCCCTGAAGGGAAAAGTTCGGATAATCTTTCGGCAGGCCGCGGAAAGGACGCTTTAGCTGATTGGAGGAAGAAAGCTTGGCCGAAATGATGGGATTCAGCAGGGCGCCGACGTCGCAGCCGTCGGTGAAAAGGTCGGACAGCCTGAGCTGTTTTCCCGTCAGAATATCATAATTCATGGCATAATAATCGTTCTTGTATTTTTCGTTATTTCCATCGAAAATATATTGATACATACTTATATTGACGGAAAGAATGTTGCCCGTCATGCAGACGTCTGTATATGCCGATTGGCTGAGATAAAGCTCGCCGTCCGGGTTATGAATATCGACGCCTTTAAAAAAGCTTTCGTCTTTGAAAAAGCTGTCGGTGATTTCCGAAACCTTTGTGTTTATTTCATTTTGCAGCCGCTTATTCTCAAGGCCTGAAAAGTGAGCGACGCTCCTTGTTTTGAATATGCCCTTTTCTTCCCAGTCATAATATGTCATCTCATAGGGCAGATGCTCATAGTTCAGCGCCTCGTATACTCCCCATGAGGCAATGTCTGACGCCTCGCTGCCGCCCGTGCCCCTCCATTCATCGGAAATATCGTTCCAATTGACGTCTCCCGACACAGGCAGAGGCGAGGGGGAGGGGGCATACAGCGGCTGTTTGGCTTCCGCACAGGAAGAGAAAAGCATGGCCGATATAAGGACAACGGACAAAAGAAACTTTTGCTTCATTTTTTGTCACCTCTATTGTATAATATAACCGTCCCACAGTTATAAGACAACGGGAACGAACGTTTTGTTCCCCTCTTGACATATTTCGCCTATCATTGTAATGTATTTGGGAGAAAAGGACAATGGATGAACTGACTGAGCAGTACACGGCTCTGGCAAAGGAATATGACAGGCTGACATTCGACGTCGATTACCCGTCATATGCCGCCTTTGCCGACAGGCTTTTCAAAAAATATAAAATACCCGGCCTCTCTGTTTTGGAGCTGGCCTGCGGCACCGCCTCCCTTTCATACGAGCTGGCCGGCATGGGGTATGAAATGATATGCTCCGATATATCGGAGGATATGCTCTCTCAGGCCATGAACAAATGGGACGGGCGTGAAAATACACCGCTTTTCATATGTCAGGACATGACGGAGCTGGAGCTTTATGATAAGATTGACGCCTGTGTCTGCTGTCTTGACAGCATAAATTACCTTACGGAGTTATGGCAGGTCAAAAGGACGTTCAAACGCCTGAGTGAAAACATGAGGCCCGGCGGCCTCTTCCTTTTCGACGTCAAGACGGCGGAGATGTTCGATTCCATGGCCGGACTTTGCTCCGCGTGGGAAGAGGATGACATATTCGCCGTCTGGCAGTATGGCTATGATCCAAAATCAAAAAGGGCCATGCACACGGTCGACCTTTTTGAAAAAAGAGGTCAGGTATACCGCCGCTCAAGCGAGACCCATTATCAAAGGGCATACAGCATGGCCAAGCTGACCGAGCTTTTGGAAATGAACGGATTTAAAACAGTCGGGGTGTATTCCGATTTAAAGGGCGCAAAAGCCCGTGAGGAAACAGGCAGGCTTTATTTTGCCGCCGTTAAAAAATAAGGAGACAGAAATGAAAGACCACATTGTAAGAGGCATTACAAAGGACGGATATATAAAGGCGGCCGCCATTCAGAGCACAGACCTTGTCGAAGAGGCGAGGAGGATACACAGGACTTTGCCTCTCGCCACGGCCGCGCTGGGCAGGACGCTGACGGCGGCTTCCATGATGGGAGACGAGCTGAAAGCGGACAACGGCTCGATTACAATTCAAATCAGAGGCGGAGGGCCTTTGGGCGCCGTGACGGCCGTTTCGGACAGCGAGGGAAACGTACGCGGATATCTGCAAAATCCGGCCGTTGAGCTGCCCTTAAAATCAAACGGAAAGCTTGACGTGGGCGCCGGCGTCGGCAAGGACGGCCTGCTGACCGTCATAAAGGATATCGGCGAGCGCGAGCCGTTTACAGGCAAGGTAGAGCTTTTGAGCGGCGAGATTGCCGAGGATATAGCGTACTATTATTACGCCAGCGAGCAGATACCCACAGTCTGCGCTTTAGGAGTTCTTGTCGATAAAGACCAGTCTGTTAAACAGGCAGGGGGATACATCATACAGCTCATGCCCGGCGCGCCGGACGGCCTTGTGTCGATACTGGAATACAGGGTTAAGGAAAGCCCTTCGATAACCCAGATGATGGAAAGCGGAATGTCGGCTGATGACGTGCTGGAATATATGCTCGACGGCATGGGGTATGAGGAGCTTTACAGGCATGAGGTTTCTTACGAATGTAAATGCTCACGTTCTAAGGTGGAAAGAGCTATAATAAGTATAGGACGCGAGGAGCTAAAGAGGATATACGAGGAAGAGGAGAGCATAAAGGTCACCTGCCAGTTCTGTGACAAGGAGTATACCTTTTCAAAGGAAGAGATTGGCAATATGCTTTTGCAGACGCCCGAAATATAACAAACATTTGCCGGCCTCGGGTAAAACAGCCTGACGGCCGGCATGGAAAAAGAAACCTAAAAAAATCAAAAAAACAGTTGACAAATCCCACCGCGGTATGTATAATAAATCTTGCCGCTGTGAGCTATGGAAGCATAGCTCAGCTGGGAGAGCACCTGCCTTACAAGCAGGGGGTCACAGGTTCGAGCCCTGTTGTTTCCACCAAACTCTCATGGCGGCGCGCAATCATATGGCCGTGTAGTTCAGTTGGTTAGAACGCTAGCCTGTCACGCTAGAGGTCGACGGTTCGAGCCCGTTCACGGTCGCCATTATTTGCCTCTGTAGCTCAGTTGGTAGAGCAGGGGACTGAAAATCCCCGTGTCATTGGTTCGATTCCGATCGGAGGCACCATCTGCGGATTTAGCTCATCTGGTAGAGCGCCACCTTGCCAAGGTGGAGGTAGCGAGT
>CANSNO010000075.1 GCA_947648385.1 uncultured Clostridia bacterium | reverse complement strand
TGATATAATAAAAACACAACTGAAAAGCTAAAAAGCTTTTCAGAGACTTGCGTAGCAAGTTCCGAGCGTTTTGAAAAAACGCGTCAATGTTTTTATTTCATCGGAAATTGCCGTACTGTCACACGGTGACAGCCGCGCAAAGCTTTATGCGCGGCAAAACTTCGTTTTGTTCGGCAATTTATGATATACTGTAACGGTAAGCTCAGGATATTGATATAAAGTTATTTTATATGAGGTAAATAGATGCCAGAATTCAAAATACATTCCGACTACAAGCCGGCCGGAGGCCAGCCCGAGACCATCGAGGCTCTCTGTCGGGGCGTCGAGCTTGGCCTGCACGAGCAGACCATGCTGGGCGTCACCGGCGCCGGCAAGACCTTTGTCATGGCCAATATAATCGAGCGCGAAAAGCGGCCTACCCTCGTCCTGACCCACAACAAGACGCTGGCGGCTCAGCTCTGCTCCGAGTTCAGGGAGTTTTTCCCCGAAAACGCCGTGGAGTTTTTCGTCTCCTATTACGACTATTACCAGCCCGAGGCCTATATTCCGTCGACCGACACATATATTGAAAAGGATTCCGATATCAACTCCGAGCTGGAGAGGCTCCGCCATTCGGCCACTTCGGCCCTTTTCGAGCGCAGGGACGTCATAATCGTCGCTTCGGTCTCAAGCATTTATTCCCTCGGCAACCCGATAGATTACGCCTCCATGGTGGTCTCTCTCAGGACGGGCCAGACGAGAGACCGCGACGAGATATGCCGCAAGCTGGTGGAGATACAGTATGAGCGCAACGACATCGCCTTTGAGCGCAATAAATTCAGAGTCAGAGGCGACACCCTTGAAATAAGGCCGGCCTATACCGACGAGTTTGCCGTCAGGGTGGAGTTTTTCGGCGATGAGATAGACCGCATATCCGAGATAAACCCCGTCACGGGCGCCGTCAACAGGTATGTCAACCATGTGGCCATATATCCCGCCTCACATTACGTCACCCCCAAGGACAAGCTGGACGAGGCTCTTGTCGAGCTTGAGAGGGAGATGGAGGCGCGTTGCGCCTGGTTCAAGGAGAACGACAAGCTGCTGGAGGCCCAGCGCCTGCGCCAGCGCACAACATATGATATGGAAATGCTGAGGGAGATAGGCTTCTGTACCGGCATCGAAAACTATTCGAGAGTGCTTTCGGGACGCGAGCCGGGAAGCGCCCCCTATACTCTCATGGATTATTTCCCAAAGGACTATCTGCTCTTTGTGGACGAGTCCCATGTCATGCTGCCCCAGGTCAGGGCCATGTACCACGGAGACAGGGCCAGAAAACAGATGCTGATAGATTATGGCTTTCGTCTGCCGTCGGCCCTTGATAACAGGCCCCTAAGCTTTGAGGAGTTCGAGCAGAGGATAAATCAGGTCATATATGTCAGCGCCACCCCGGGAGAATACGAGAGTACCCGTTCGGGCCAGACGGTCGAGCAGATAATAAGGCCGACAGGCCTCCTTGATCCCGAGATAGAGGTCAGGCCGATCGAGGGCCAGATAGACGACCTTATTTCCGAGATAAAGGAGAGAGATAAAAAAGACCAGCGCGTTCTTGTGACCACTATGACAAAACGCATGGCCGAAGAACTGACCGATTATCTGTCGAATAACGGCGTCAGGGTCAGGTATATGCACCACGATGTGGACACCATAGAGCGTATGGAGCTTATACGCGACCTGAGACTCAACGAGTTTCAGGTGCTTGTGGGAATTAACCTTCTCCGCGAGGGTCTCGACCTTCCCGAGGTTTCCCTTGTGGCCATACTGGACGCCGACAAGGAGGGCTTCCTCCGAAGTAAGACCTCTCTCATACAGACAATAGGCAGGGCGGCGAGAAACGCCGAGGGCAAGGTCATCATGTATGCCGATACTATAACTCCCTCCATGAGATACGCCATTGACGAGACGGCAAGAAGAAGAAAGATACAGGACGATTTTAACAAAGAACACGGCATCGTGCCGAAAACCGTGCTCAAGAGCGTCAGGGATATCATCGAGATATCTCAGGACACCTCAAAGGTTCCGGCCCAGAGCGCCAGAAAGCTGACAAGAGCCGCCAAGGAGCAGGAGATACTCAAGCTGGAAAAAACCATGAAAGAGGCCTCTAAAATGCTGGAGTTTGAATATGCCGCCGTATTGCGCGACCAGATAAAGGCGCTGCGCGCCCAGCTCAACAAGGAGAGCAAGGATAAAAAGGAGAAATAATATGCAGGAAAGCATTGTGATAAAGGGAGCCCGGGTCAACAACCTGAAAAATGTCGATGTGGAGATAAAGCGCGACGCCCTCACCGTCATCACAGGTATTTCCGGCTCGGGCAAAAGCTCACTCGCCTTTGACACCATATACGCCGAGGGGCAGAGACGCTATGTCGAGTCTCTCTCGTCATACGCCCGTATGTTTCTCGGCCAGATGGAAAAGCCCGACGTGGATTATATCGAGGGTCTTTCCCCGGCCATAGCCATCGACCAGAAGACAACGTCGAAAAACCCACGCTCGACCGTCGGCACGGTCACCGAAATATACGATTATCTCAGGCTCCTCTGGGCACGCATCGGTATACCTCACTGCCCCAAATGCGGCAAGGAGATAATGCAGCAGACGGTCGACCAGATAATCGACCAGCTCATGTCCTATCCCGAGGGCACAAGGATGCAGATATTGGCCCCCGTTATAAGGGCGCGCAAGGGCGAACACCAGAAGATATTTGAGGACGCCAAGAAAAGCGGCTATGTCAGGGTCAGGGTCGACGGCAGTATGTACGACCTCGAAGAGGAGATAAAGCCCGAAAAGAACAAAAAGCATAATATAGAAATAGTCGTCGACCGTCTTGTGATAAGGCCTGATATCAGGGCCAGACTGACCGACTCGGTCGAGACGGCCTCGGCCCTTTCGGGCGGCCTTGTGATAGCCGATATGATGGACAAGGGAGAGGTTACATTCTCTCAGAATTACGCCTGTCCCGACTGCGGAATCTCCATCGAGGAGCTGACGCCCAGGATGTTCTCCTTCAACAACCCCTACGGCGCCTGCCCCACCTGCTCGGGCCTCGGAATGCGCCTTGAGATAGACCCCGACCTCATTCTGCCAAATAAGAACCTTTCCATAAGGCAGGGGGCGATAAAGGCTTCGGGCTATAACACTACCGACGAAAACAGCATAGGCCAAATGTATTTCCGCGCTCTGGCCAAAAAATACGGTTTTTCCCTCGACGTCCCCGTCAAGGACCTGCCCAAGGAGGCTGTCGACCTCATTCTCTACGGCAACGGCAAGGAAAAGCTGGAGCTTGAGTGGAAGCGGCCCGGCGGAGGCGGAGGAACCTATTACCACGCTTTTGAGGGGGTCATAAACAGCCTCAAGCGCCGCTATGCCGAAAGCTCCAGCGAAAGCGTCAAGGCCGAGATAGAGGAGTGCATGAGCGAAATACCCTGCCCCGACTGCCACGGCAAAAGGCTGAAAAAAGAGGTGCTGGCTGTCACGGTCGGGGGTATAAATATCATCGACTTCACGGAAAAGTCCATAACCGAGGAGCTGGCTTTTATCGATTCCCTTGTCCTGACGGAAAGGGAGCATATGATATCCGACAGGATACTCAAGGAGATAAAGGACAGGCTGGGCTTTCTCAACAATGTGGGGCTTGATTATCTCAATCTGGCCCGCGCTGCGTCGACCCTTTCGGGCGGCGAGAACCAGAGGATAAGGCTGGCCACCCAGATAGGCTCCTATCTCATGGGCGTGCTCTATGTGCTGGACGAGCCTTCCATAGGCCTGCACCAGAGGGACAACGAAAAGCTGATTGCCACCCTTAAACAGCTCAGAGACCTAGGCAATACACTTATCGTCGTTGAGCATGACGAGGACACCATGCTTGCCGCCGATAGGATAATCGACGTCGGCCCGGGGGCCGGCATCCACGGCGGACAGATAATCGCCACTGGCACGGCCGAGGAGATAATGAAAAACCCCAACTCACTTACGGGACAGTATCTCAGCGGCGCGAGGAAAATACCCGTGCCGAAAAAGAGGCGCGAGGGCAACGGGAAATATCTGACAATAAAAGGCGCGGCCGAAAATAACCTCAAGGGCATTGACGTTTCCATACCTTTAGGCAAGCTGACCTGTATTACCGGGGTTTCCGGTTCGGGCAAAAGCTCCCTTGTCAACGAGATAATATACAAGCGCCTTGCCGCCGACCTCAACGGCGCCAGAACAAGGGCCGGGGCACACGGGGATATGGAGGGCCTTGAAAACCTCGATAAGGTCATCAATATCGACCAGTCTCCCATCGGCCGCACTCCACGTTCCAATCCGGCCACCTATACGGGGGTTTTCGGCGATATAAGAGACCTTTTCGCCAAAACGGCCGACGCCAAGGCCAAGGGTTATGGCCCCGGACGCTTCTCCTTCAATGTGAGGGGAGGGCGATGCGAGGCCTGTCAGGGAGACGGCCTTGTCAAGATAGAGATGCACTTCCTGCCCGATATTTATGTTCCCTGCGACGTCTGTAAGGGGCGTAAGTACAACCGCGAGACGCTGGAGGTCAAATACAAGGGCAAGAATATAAGCGAGGTCCTTGACATGACCGTCGAGGAGGCGCTGGGCTTTTTCGAGAACATACCGAAAATAAGCCGCAAGCTCCAAACCCTCTATGACGTTGGCCTGTCCTATATCAAGCTTGGCCAGTCCTCCACAACCCTTTCGGGCGGCGAGGCCCAGAGGGTCAAACTGGCCACGGAACTTGCCAGAAGGGCCACGGGGCGCACCGTGTATATACTTGACGAGCCGACAACCGGCCTCCACGCCGCCGACGTCCACAAGCTGATAGAGGTTCTCAACGCTCTGGCCGACGAGGGAAACACGGTTATTGTCATCGAACACAACCTCGACGTCATCAAGATAGCCGACCATATCATCGACCTCGGCCCCGAGGGAGGGGACAAGGGCGGTACGGTCGTCGCCGTCGGCACTCCCGAGGAGGTGGCCGTCTGTGAAAAGTCCTATACGGGCAAATATCTGAAAAAATATCTTGAATAAAATAAACGCCGCCGTTTGTCAAAAACGACGAAAATGAAAACTTTTCATTTTACGCCTTTTCAAACGGCGGCATTTATATTAAAATAGGATTATCGAAATATAATATGGGGTGAGGCATATGGAAAGTCCTAAATATAAAAGGGTGCTGCTCAAGATAAGCGGCGAGGCTCTGGCCGGCGACGACAAGCGCGGCCTCAATTTCGACACCCTTGAGCAGGTGGCCAAAGCCATTAAGGAATGCAGCGAAATGGGCGTGCAGATAGGCATAGTCGTCGGCGGAGGCAACTTCTGGCGCGGCGTAAAGGACGGCGGAGGCCGTATGGAGAGGACGAGGGCCGACCATATGGGTATGCTGGCCACCACGATAAACGCCCTTGCCATGGCCGACGTCCTTGAAAACAACGGCGTCGACGTCCGCGTGCAGACGGCCATCGACATGACCAAGATAGCCGAGCCTTATATAAGGCTC
>CANSNO010000074.1 GCA_947648385.1 uncultured Clostridia bacterium | reverse complement strand
TATGACGCCCACAGGAGGGTAATTTACGCTCTCAAAGGCGTTAAAGCCGCTTGTGCGAACCTTGACGGCACGACAGCCCAATATTATTTTGCGGTCAAAAGCGACGAATATACCCGGCTTTCCCGTCATCGCCATGGCAAAGGCCGAGGTCAGGTTGAAAACGGCGTCGGTCAGGGGCAGGGAGATGGGAACCTGAGAGCCTGTAAAGACGACGGGTATGGGCGGGTTCTGAATCATAAAGGTCATCATGGAGGCCGTATAGCCCATGGTGTCGGTGCCGTGGGTGACGACAATGCCGTCGTAGCCCTCAAAGCCGTCAAAGATGGCGTTTGCTATTATCTTCCATTCCTCGGGCTGAATATTGCTGCTGTCCAGCGTCAGTATCTCGCGCGTCTCGACCTCAAAATCGCCGTGAAAACCGATATGCCCGAGTATCTCGGAGCTGCCTCTGGGGGCGAAGCCCTCGTCTGTGGAGGCGGAGGCTATCGTGCCGCCCGTCGTCAGCATCAAAAACTTTTTCATTGCTGTCTATTCCCCTATGTTGTTTGGTATATCCAGCATATCACACAGGGGCGTAAAAGACAAGACGGAAGGCCCTTCGTCTTGACAAAAAAACCTGCCGGTGGTATAAAAAAGTTAAGCTGATAAACAATTTGACGGAGGGATAACACATGGATTTGAAAGAAAGGGCGCTCAAGTCCCACGAGGAGTGGCGCGGCAAGCTTGAGGTCGTGACCAAATGCAAAATAGAGTCGGCCGAGGACCTGACAATAGCCTATACCCCCGGCGTGGCCGAACCTTGCCTCAAAATAAAAGAGGACAAGGACCTGCAGTATAAATACACCGGCCGCGGCAACACCGTGGCCGTCATCACCGACGGCACGGCAGTCCTTGGCCTGGGCGATATCGGCCCCGAGGCCGGAATGCCGGTCATGGAGGGCAAATGCGCCCTCTTTAAAGCTTTTGCCGATATAGACGCCATACCCATCTGCATCCGCTCCAAGGATGTGGACGAGATAGTCCGTACGGTAGAGCTTATCGCCGGCTCTTTCGGCGGTATAAATCTGGAGGATATCTCGGCCCCCAGATGTATCGAGGTCGAGCGCCGGCTCAAGAAAAAATGCGATATCCCCGTCTTTCACGACGACCAGCACGGCACGGCCGTCGTCGTCTCGGCGGCGCTGATAAACGCCTGCCGCCTGACGGGCAAGAAGATCGAAAACCTCAAGGTGGTCATCAACGGCGCGGGCGCCGCCGCCCTGGCCATTGCCAAGCTGCTTATATCCATGAAGGTGGGCGAGCTTATCCTCTGCGACAAATACGGCCTGCTTTACGACGGCAACCCCGACATGAACCCCGAGCAGGCTCTTGTTGCCAAAATGTGCAATCAGAACAAGGTCAAGGGCCGCCTGAGCGACGCCATAGTGGGCGCCGACGTCTTTATCGGCGTTTCGGCTCCCAACTGCCTTACGGCCGAGGACGTCTCCAAAATGGCCGACAAGGCCGCCGTTTTCGCCATGGCCAACCCCACCCCCGAAATAATGCCCGAGGAAGCCAAAAAGGGCGGCGCTTATATTGTCGGCACGGGACGCAGCGACTATCCCAACCAGATAAACAACGTTCTGGCCTTCCCCGGCATTTTCCGCGGCGCGCTGGACGTCCGCGCCTCCGATATAAACGAGGAGATGAAGATGGCCGCCGCCCACGCCATAGCCCAGCTTGTCTCCGATGAGGAGCTTTGCCCAGATTATATCATGCCTCCCTCCTTCAGCATGACGGCCCATGAAAAGGTGGCCGAGGCCGTGAGGGAAGCCGCCCGTAAGAGCGGCGTAGCCCGAATATAGTTGCTTTTTGTTACTTTTTCTCAGAAAAAGTAAAATCTTTTGTTTCTTTTCCATTTGGAAAAGAAAGGTCTTTTTCCGCCGCAAGGCGGACATAAGCGAACAAAAATCACTTAAAAGGAATGATAGACATGAAAGCTCTTGATTTTACATTCAACACGCCCTTTAAAAAGGGCCTTAAATTATCGGAGGAGGTCAAAAAGGCCGACAGGACTTTTCTCATCTTCCTGCGCTACTTCGGCTGCACAAGCTGCCAGATGGATATGATAGACCTTGCCGCCGAATATGAAAACTTCAAAAAGAAGAACGCCCAGGTGCTTGTCGTCCTCCAGAGCCGCGGCGAGATAGCCAAGGACGGCAGCGAGAAGTTCAATCTCCCCTTTGATATCGTCTGCGACCCCGACGCCGAGATATACAAACTCTATGAGGTCAAAAGCGCCGGAAGCAAGGAGGGCCTGAGAGACAAGGCGACTCCCGAGATGCTGGAAAGGTTCGGGAAAAAGATGTCGCGCAAGGAGGAGCTTGGCCTTGAGCACGGCGAGTACGAGGGCGACGAATATCAGCTGCCCGGCTACTTTGTCATCGACAGGGACATGAACCTTTTAAAGAGCCACCACGCGGTGTCTATAGCCGATATGCCTCTGGCCGACGAATATCTGAAGATGATCTGAGTTTTACAAAAAAGCTCGCCTTGGAAAATCCAAGGCGAGCTTTTTAAACCCTTTTCGGCTCTTTCGGCTCTATCAGTATTGTTTTAAAGTTGAAATAGTTGACCATGCCGGGCCTTGCCCCCTGGGGCTTTTTGACCTGCTTGGCTCTTGTATAGTCGACGGCCACGCGGTTCGACTGTCCCGATTGGGAATATAACGCCGCCAGCGCGGCGGCCTCCTCGATATCGGACACCTCAGGCTCCCTGCCCCCGAGCACCATTATGACATGGCTTCCCGGGATATTTCTGGCATGAAACCACAGGTCGCCCCCCTTGGCCTCCTTCATGGTCAGGCGGTCGTTTTCCCTGTTGTTGCGGCCTCGGAGGAGGGTAAAACCGTTCGAGGTGACATACCTGACGGGAGCGATAGCACCGGGCTTTTCGGGCTTGCCCTTGCGGTTCTGGGTCTTTTTGACATAGCCGGCATTGGCCGCCTCGGCCGTCAACTCCTTTAAGTCCTTTTCCCCCGTTATCTGACCCAGACTGTAAAGCAGACTGTCGATATAATCCAGCTCTTCCTCGCCAAGCTCTATCTGACGAGTCAGCGCCTCCTCGGCGTTTTTCAGTCTGGCGTATCGCTTGTAAAGGAGCTGGGCGTTCTGCTGGGGGGACATATCGGGGTCGAGGGGTATCTCGACGGTAGCCATGTCCTCGGAAAAATAATCGGTGACGACGGCTTTGTCATCGCCGCTTTTTATGGCGTAAATATTGGCCGTTATAAGGTCGGCGTCCCTTTTGAGCTTCTCGCGGTTTCGCGCCGTCAGCAGCTCCTGCTTCTGCTTGCCCAGCTTACGCTCCAGCCTCTGGCGGTGGTTGTCAAGGCTCTTTTTGAGGGACAGAGAGAGGTTCTTCTTCAGCTCGCTCTCCCTTTTCTGACGGTAAAAATCATCGAGAAGCAAGGAAAAATCTGGATAGGGGACGCTCTCGCCGTCGGCGTACTGGCAGATATCCATACAGCTTATGTCAAAATCCCTGCCGCCGCGCCTGACAAGCCACGGACTGCCCTGCCCCTGAGCCAGCCTGTGAATGGCGTCCGCCATCTGCCCGACCGACAGGCCCCTGAAAATAAGCTCACGGGCAATCAGGGGCGACAGGCCCTCCACCCTGTCCATAAGCTGTTCGGCGTCGGCGGCGCCGGACAAAAGGGCCTCCAGCTCCTCCGTCTCCATGCCAAATACCGAGGGCTTGCCGCTTCTGGGCGGCATATGGTATAAAAGCCCGGGCAAAACCGCCCTGTCGGGCGAGGATTCATAACCGACCTTTTTGACGCATCCCAGAATTATGTCCTTTTCGTCAAGAAGAATCAGATTTGTGCGCTTGCCCATCAGCTCGCACACAAGCTTTTTCTCCGACATCCTGCCAAGCTCGTCGGTGGAGGAAAAGGTTATCACCATCATTCTTTCTCCCTCCGGCTGGGTGACGGAAATTATGCGTCCGCCCTGCATATGCTTGCGAAGCAGCATACAGAGCATAGGAGGCGAGGGCGGATTTTCCGGCCTCAGAGAGGTCAGATAGACGCCGCTGTTGGCCCCTCCGCAGGATACCATAAGCCTTTCGGCCCCCATCTCGCCTCTTACGCTGATGACGGCCTCCCCGACCCTCGGCATGAATATTTTATCTATGCGCGCCCCGGCAAGCCTCTCGTTCAGGGCCTCGGCCTGAGCCTTTATCAAAAAACTGTCTAAAGACATTTTATCTTCTCCTCAAGCTCGGCCATGACGGCCCTGTCCTCGGGCCGTCCGCCGCCGAGATATATTTTGCGGTATTTTCGGTAAAGCATTTTCAGCCAATCGCCGAAAAGGGGGTCGCTCTCCATGGCGCGGCTGTACATCATGCTGTCAGGCCCCTCGTACCTTCCCTTTTCAATGACCATTGCCGTGTAAAGCCGCCTGTCCTCATAAACAAGGCGCTCGGCCGAGACGGCATATCCGTTCTTTGCCAAAAAGTCCCTCAGCCTGTGCTGTTTTGTCATGGGCTGGGCAATTATGACGCTCTCCCTTGTCCATGGCGCCCTCTCAAGTATACGTGCGATGTTGTCGCCACCCATGCCGCATATGGTGACGACGTCTCCTTTGCCGCCGCTGACGCCGTCAAGGCCGTCGGCCAGATGGGTATGTATTTTGCCCTCCAGACCGTAAAGGGCAATGTTCTCCCCGGCGTTTTTCAGGGGGCCGCGCCTAAGGTCGCAGGCCAGAGCCGTCTTTACCTTGCCCGAGCGCACAAGGGTTATGGCCAGATATCCGTGGTCGCATCCCACGTCGATAAGCCTCTCCCCCTTTGGGCAGAGGTCGGCGCACAGCCTGAGACGGGGGGTAAGTATCGGTTCAGTCATAAAAAACACTCCAATAAGTGAAAGGGGTGGGGCAGCTTTCCTGCCCCACCCCAAAGCTTTGCCTCTTTTAATTTTCGGCGAAATAGGCGTTGAGCCTGTCGACAAGCTCGTCCACATTTATGCCGTGGACCATGCAGGCCTCGGCCAGGCTCTCTCCGATAGAGCTGGGGCAGCCCACGCAGTGCATACCCATTTCCATAAGGACTTCGGCAGTATTGATGTCGGCGCTCAAAAGCTCGCCGATGACGGTTTCTTTCGTTACGACCATAATGTTGACCTCCGTTATAATATTTCCAACAGCCTTATTATACAGCATTTCCAACAAAAATCAAACTATTTATTAAAAGACGTAAAATATACCATCTCACCATACAAAAGGTATCAGCCTGTATCTGACCCTCTTTTTATACTCGATATATCCCTCCAGACCTTTTTCAAGCACCTCTTCCTCGTTCTTTATTCTTTTGACGATTATGAAAGGGTATGATAAAAAGACAACAAAAGATATTGCCGACCCCAGCACAAGCGGCATGGAGAGAAAGAGCAACACCGTGGCGCTGTACATCGGGTGTCGGACGACGCCGTAAAGACCCGTATCTATCACCTTCTGCCCCTCCTGAACCTCCACCGTTCGGGACAGATATGTGTTTTCTCGCAAAACCTCGCCGTAAATGAGATAAGCGGTCAAAAACAAGGCGGCCCCCACCCATGAGACCCAGTCGGGCAAAACAGCCAGCTCAAAGCGAAAGCTCAGCCCCGCCGATACAAATCCCACAATGAACATCAGGCCGCTCAGCTTGATGACAACCCTCTGCTCCACCTGCTCCTCTCCCGAGTTGAGCCGCTTTTTCAACAGCTCGGGATTTTTGACCATCATAATTACGCCGGCCGAAAACATGGGTATAAACAGTAACGCCATCAGGAGCCACCCTTTCGGATAATCTGCCGTGCTGCCCACGGGCAAAAACATCAAAAGCCCCACTGCCGCCATTCCCAGCGCGAACTTAAACACAGCCTGTAAAAACAGCTTGACGCTCATGTGTACCCTCCTCATGCCTTCACTGATATCATTATACCTGTAAAAAACTTGAGCTGTCAAACCGTTGGCGGCGCTGACCGTGTTATCTATTAGAAGAGGCCAGCGGTTCAGCCCTTATTTACATAACAAAAAAGACAGCCCAAAGGCTGTCTTTTTAATCCCCATAAGACCCACTCCACTGCGTTCCGTCGGGCTCTTGTGGGGGCCCCTTTTATTTAATAGATTTTGCCGAAATCAATTCGGCAAAATCCCTGTCTCCGGCCTTCAGCCTCCGACAGTACGCGCGACTTCGCGCGCAAAAAAAGACAGCCCAAAGGCTGTCTTTTTTTCATGGTGGAGATAAGCGAGATCGAACCGCCAACGGCAAGCCGTTGGCGACGCTGACCGTGGTATCTATCAGAAGAGGTCAGCGGTTCGA
>CANSNO010000073.1 GCA_947648385.1 uncultured Clostridia bacterium | reverse complement strand
CGTGTTCAAGTCACGTTTCCAGCTCCAAAACAGCTCTGAAATCGTAAGATTTCAGGGCTGTTTTTATAAATCACCCCGATTTTGGAAAGAATTATTCAGGGTGATATTATGATGAGCTTTTTCAAAAGTGCGGCCGTTAAAGCACCGTATTTTGAGGGATGGTATTTTAAGCATCAGAAAGGGGAGGGAGAGACGCTTGCCCTTATTCCGGCCATCCATGTCGACGGCAGAGGCCGCGGCTCCGCCTCTCTTCAGGTCATAACAGATGACAGGGCGTGGTGGCTGGAATATCCGTGGGATGACGCGGAGATTTCCCATGACCCTTTTCGGGTGCGGCTGGGGAGGTCGCTTTTTGACAGCCGTGGGATATCGCTTGATATCGAAAAAGACGGCCTTTCGCTTCACGGCAGGTTGAGCTACGGCGAGTTTACATCCCTCGAGATCGACATCATGGGGCCGTTCCGATTGTTTTCGGGTATGCAGTGTTCCCACGACGTTATAAGCATGGGCCACGCGCTGGAGGGGCGGCTTGAGCTGAACGGCGAGACTCTTGATTTTTCGGGAGGAAAGGGGTATATCGAGACCGACCGCGGCCGCTCCTTCCCCAACAGGTATCTTTGGACGCAGAGTATGTGGGACGAGCCGCAAAAGGTCAGCCTTATGCTGGCCGCGGCGACGATACCCATGCCCGTGGGAGGATTTACGGGCTGTATATGCTCTGTGCTTTGCCGCGGACGGGAATACCGCCTTGCCACCTACCGCGGAGCAAAAATCGAAGAGTGGTCTCCCTCGGGAGCCGTTATCCGTCAGGGGAAATACCGCCTTGAGGCCGAGGTTTTAAGCGAGCGACGACTGCCTCTGCGCGCACCTGTTGAGGGAAGCATGGAGCGAACCGTTCACGAGAGCCTTTGCGCCGAGGTGTGCTACAGCTTTTGGCTCGGTAAAGAATTGCTGTTTCACCATACGGCGCGAAACGCCGGCTTTGAGTATTCGGCCCGTGAAAAGCCGGATGAAAAGGGATAAATGTCAAAAGCGGCGAAGGCCTTTTGGCCTTTGCCGCTTTTTTTATTTCATCTCTTCGATGGCGTGCGCCAGCTCGTCGTGGGGGTCGCGCCATGTGTCGGGCTTTTTTGTCTTGCCATCCTCAAAATAATGGGGCTTGCCGTCGGGCCAGAGCTTGCTCATATTGGCCCCGTGTACTATGTCAAAAAGCCTGTCGGGCTTTACGCCCATTTCCACAAGGGTGCCGAGGGCGAAATATATCAGGTCTATCATGGCGTCGGCCTGCTCGACTATGTCGTCTCCGGCCTCCAAAAACTCGTCTATCTCTTCCCTCATCCAGCGGCATCTCGCCTCGCCGCGTTCTTTGGAAAGGGGAGAGGGGGAGGCGCTTATGGGATGGCCGAAGGCCTTGCGGAACTCGGCCACCTGCCGCCACTGCTTGTCCATTTTAAATCACCTGCTTTACATAATTGAAAAAGGCCGCCCACACTGGCGGCCTTTTGTTCGTTTGAATCAGACGGTGGCGGCGCCGTCGACAGGCAGTACCGCGCCCGTGATATAGGCGGCCATATCGCTTGCCAGGAAGAGGAAAGCGTTGGCGATGTCCTGAGGCTCGCACATACGGCCGATGGGTATGCCGGCCGAGATGCGCTCCTGCATTTCCTGAGGCAGGGCCGAGACCATGTCGGTGCGCGTGACGCCGGGAGCCACGGCGTTGACCCTGATGTTGTCCTTTGCCAGCTCGCGGGCCAGGCTGATGGTGATGCCGTTTACGGCGAACTTGGATGTGGGATATGCCACGCCGGCCGGCTGTCCGTGACGGCTGACCATAGAGCTTGTATTGAGAATCGAGCCGCCGCCCTCGGCCTTCATGATGGGAGCCACAGCGCGGCTGGTGTTAAAGACGGCTGTGACGTTGATGTCCATCGTCTTCTGGAAAGCGGCCGGGTCATATTCATAGAGCGACTCGCGAGCCGAAACGCCGGCGTTGTTGACGAGAACGTCAATCTTGCCGAAATGGGCCTTGACTTCGTTTATGGCTTTTTCGACCTCGGCGTAATCGGTCAGAGAGGGCCAAAGACCCATGACCTCCCAAGAGGCATTTTCGCTTTTCAGCTCTTCCAAAGCCTTGTCGACCGTTTCTTTGCGAGAACCGAACAGGGCTACCTTGGCGCCGTTTTCGAGATATGTGCGTACGGTGGCATAGCCTATGCCGCGTGTGCCGCCTGTGATAACGGCAACCTTTCCTTTTAACATCTCCATGTTTTTACCTCCGTTTTTATTTTGGACTCATAGATTATTATTTCCTCTATATGCGTAAATTGTACAATGTTTTGGTAAAAAAATCAATTATTATTTTTCCATGACGTCGATTTTAATAATTATTATCAAAACCCCTAAGGGCTTGAATGGACTTTAGGCAGGTGATATACTCAAAGTATGGCGAAAAGCAAAAGGAGACAGAATATGGATATAAGGGAAGCCAAAAAGACCCTGCGTGGGGAGATAAGGGCAAAACGCCGTCTTATTGCTCCCGAGACCCGTGGGGCAAAGGACAAAGCCATAACGGCAAAGGTTTTGTCCCTTGAGGAATATAAAAGGGCCGAAACGGTGTTTTGCTTTGTCTCCTACGGCGGCGAGCCTGAGACACGGGGCATTATAGCCGATATACTCAAACAGGGCAAAAGGCTCTGCGTGCCGAGGTGTCTTGACGGCGGACTGATGGAATATGTTGTCATAGACAGCCTCTCCCGTCTCCGCGTGGGATATAAGGGCATTTTGGAGCCTGAGGAGGGCCTGCCTATGCTTGAGCCATCGGATATAGACATGGCCGTCGTGCCTGGATTGGCCTTTACGGCGGAGGGCAAAAGGCTCGGCCAGGGAGGCGGCTTTTACGACAGGTTCATGGAAAAGACAAATGCCTTTACCTGCGGCGTATGCTACAGAGAGTTCCTGCTGGAGGATATACCAACCGAAGGTTTTGACAAAAGGGTCTCGGCCGTCGTGACCGACTGAGCTTTTCGGCGCGGAACAAAGTCATTCTCTTGACCGATTTTGAAAAATGATATATAATGATTGTAATCCGGATTTTTTGAAGGATAAAATAAAAAAGGAAATTGGAGGCAGGTAAAATGGTAAAGGAAAACATGGATTTCATATCCAAATACGATCCTGAAATCGGCGAGGCCATTAAGGCCGAGTTCGGCAGACAGGTGAGGAATATCGAGCTCATCGCTTCCGAAAATATCGTCAGTCCGGCCGTCATGATGACCATGGCTTCATGCCTGACAAACAAATACGCCGAGGGATATCCCGGAAAAAGGTATTACGGCGGATGCGAAAAGGTCGACGTTGCCGAGAATATCGCCCGTGACCGCGCCTGCAAGCTCTTCGGCGCCGACCACGCCAATGTTCAGCCTCACAGCGGCGCACAGGCCAACCTTGCCGTTTATTTTGCCCTGTGCAAACCGGGCGACACCGTCATGGGAATGAATCTCGACCACGGCGGACACCTGACCCACGGCAGCCCCGTCAATATGTCCGGTTCCTATTTCAATATAGTTCCTTATGGCCTCAACCCCGAGACAGAGCAGATAGATTATGACGAGGTTCTCAGGCTGGCCAAGGAGTGCCGCCCCAAAATGATTATCGCCGGCGCCTCGGCCTATCCCAGAGCCATTGATTTTGAGAGATTTTCCAAGATAGCCAAGGAGGTCGGCGCCTATCTGATGGTCGATATGGCTCATATCGCCGGACTTGTCGCCGCAGGTCTGCATCAGAACCCCGTGCCCTATGCCGACGTCGTGACAACGACGACCCACAAGACACTCCGCGGCCCCAGAGGCGGCATGATTCTCTGCAAGGAGGAGCTTGCCAAGCAGATAGACAAGGCAATCTTCCCCGGCACTCAGGGCGGCCCCCTTATGCACACCATCGCCGCCAAGGCCGTCTGCTTCGGCGAGGCCTTGAAGCCCGAGTTTAAAGAATACCAGAAGCAGGTCGTCAAAAACGCCGCCACGCTGGCCGACGCGCTGACAAAGCAGGGCTTCAGGCTTGTTTCGGGCGGCACCGACAACCACCTTATGCTTGTCGACGTCAGGAACTTCAACACCACGGGCAGAAAGCTGGAGAAGAACCTTGACGAGGTATACATCACCGTCAATAAGAACGCCATCCCCAACGACCCCGAAAAGCCCACCGTCACAAGCGGCATCAGGGTCGGCACTCCGGCCGCCACGACAAGGGGCTTCAAGGAGGCCGAGATAGTCAAGATAGCCGAGCTTATCGCCCTTACGGCTTCCGATTTTGAGGGCAAGGCCGATTATATCCGCGAGTGCGTCACAGATATTTGCCAGCGTTTCCCCATCTACAACGACTGATAAAAGCATATAAAAAATACACGGCAGACCGAAAGGTCTGCCGTGTATTTTTATCACTCTTTAAATCTGCCGTCGCCCCACCAGTCGGGTATAAGCTCCTTAAGCCTGACCGTTTTTTCTGTCTCAAGGTCGAGCAGTATCTCGATATCTCCGCTGTCTCTGTCAAGCTGCATCATGTATTCGCGGCAGGCGCCGCAGGGAGGGCCGACCTTTCCGTCGGGCATGACGGCCACCACCTTGTCTATCCTGCTTTCGCCGTTCGTTATCATGTTGGCTATGGCGTTTCTCTCGGCGCACATACCGAGGGATGAGGCCGTGTCGATGCAAACCCCGACATATATATTTCCCGTCTTTGTCAATATGGCGGCGGCAACGCCGCCGGCCTCTATAAAGGGGGATATCCGCCTGTTGTTTTGAACCTTGAGGGCGGCGTTATATAATTTGCTCCACATGGGGTTATTTGAAAAGTCCTTGGCGACCTCTTCGATATGGGCGGCCGAAAGGCCGAACTCCCTAAGCAGGTCGAGAGCCGGCCCCGAATGGCCGAACTCGTCATCTACGCCTATGCGCCTGACGGGGGTGGGGCATTTCTCGCTCAGCAGGGAACAGACGGCCTCGCCCAGACCGCCGATGATGTTGTGCTCCTCGCAGGTGATAATTTTTCCGCAGTCTTTTGCGGCGGCCAGCACAAGCTCCTCATCAAGGGGCTTTATCGTCGGCATATTTATAACTCTGGCATTTATTCCGGCTTCGGCCAGAGCTTTTCCTGCCTCCACGGCCTCGGCCGTCATAAGACCTGTGGCGATGATGGCCACGTCGTTGCCCTCGCGCAGAACCTCGCCCTTGCCTATTTCAAACTTATAATTCGCTTCGTCGTGGAAAACGGGGACGGCCAGACGGCCGAAGCGCAGATATACGGGGCCTTGGTGGGCGTATGCCGCCTTGACGGCGGCCCTGGCCTCCACGTCGTCGGCCGGGCAGATGACCACCATGCCGGGAATGGAGCGCATAAGGGCAAAATCCTCACAGCACTGGTGGGAGGCCCCGTCCTCGCCGACGGAAATACCGCCGTGGGTGGCGCCTATCTTGACGTTGAGGTGAGGATAGCCTATCGAGTTTCTTATTTGCTCAAAGGCGCGTCCGGCGGCGAACATGGCAAAGGTGGAGGCGAAAGGCACCATGCCTGCCGCGGCGGCTCCGGCGGCGACGGCCATCATGTTGCCCTCGGCAATGCCGCAGTTGTAGTGGCGGTTCGGGTATTCCTTCTTGAAAACACCCGTTTTTGTGGCTCCGGCCAGGTCGGCGTCAAAGACTATCAGATCGTCATGCTCGGCGGCCAGCTCCTTGAGGGCGGCGCCGTAGCTGTCACGGGTAGCTATCTTTTTTATATCTGCCATCTTATTTGTCCTCCCATTTGCTCAGCTCGGCCCTGAGTTCGCCCATGGCGGTCTCGTATTCCTCATCGTTGGGGGCCTTTCCGTGCCAGCCCACCTGATTTTCCATATAGCTGACCCCCTTGCCCTTGGTAGTCTTCATGATTATGGCAAAGGGCTTGCCCTTTGTGGCTCTGGCAATGTTCAGGGCATCCTCTATTCGGTCAAAGTCGTGGCCGTCTATTTCGCAGGTTTCAAAGCCGAAGGCCGAGAGTTTGTCCGCGATGGGATAAGGGCTCATGACGTCGCTGACCTTGCCGTCTATCTGAAGTCCGTTGTTGTCAATTATGACGCAGAGGTTGTCAAGCTTATAGTGGGACGCAAACATAAAGGCCTCCCAGACCTGCCCCTCCTCTATCTCGCCGTCGCCCAGCATGGTGTAAACCCTGTAATCATTGCCGCGGTGCTTGGCGGCAAGGGCCATGCCGGCCGCAGCTGAAACGCCCTGACCCAGCGAGCCTGTCGACATATCGACGCCCGGGGTCTCGTTCATGTTCGGGTGTCCTTGAAGCCTGCTGCCGATGTGGCGCAGGGTTTTAAGCTCCTCCACGGGGAAAAAGCCCCTGTGGGCCAGCGCGGCGTAAAGG
>CANSNO010000072.1 GCA_947648385.1 uncultured Clostridia bacterium | reverse complement strand
GACAAAGGAGCGAAAAAAAGCTCTTGACATATATGCCCGTCCCGTTGTATCATACAAACAAACAATAACCGACAACCGCTGAATAGAAATAGTAGTTCGGAACTTAAACATTTCAGAGAGCCGCGTATGGTGTGATGCGGCAATGTGCAAACCGAATGAATGGATCTATGAGGGCAGCAGGAAAGCGCGAATGCGTGAGTAATGGCTGACGGGAGCTCCGCCCGTTATCAAGGGAGGGTATATGACAGTATACTGTAAAAGCGGGCGCTTTATAAGCGTCAATATGGGTGGTACCGCAGAAGCCGAGCTTTTGTCCCAGTTTTGGGACGAAAGCTCTTTTTTTATTGCCTCCACCCCTATTATTTACCGGCGGCAAGATGGTTATTGAAGAACTCAAAAGGAGAAACGAGAAATGAAAATCAAAAAGCTCATCGCCGCCGCGCTGGCACTGTGCCTGCTCTGCTCATGCGCCGCCCACTCTGCGGACAACGAAATCAAAAACGACTCGGCCGGGAGTGAAAAGGGCGCCGTAACCATCGCCCTCTCATCCGAGCCGGCCACCCTGCACCCATTCGACCACTCGGCCGACATATGCGGATATATGAACCGCATGACCTATAACAAGCTCTTTATAACCGACATCGACACCCTTGAGCCTGTGCCCGAGTTGGTGGAGAGCTATTCCTGCTCCCCCGACGGTCTTGTCTGGGATTTCAAGCTCAAAGAGGGCGTGCGCTTTCATAACGGCGAGGAGATGACGGCGGCCGACGCCGTGGCCTCCCTTAAATACGCCGCCGAATTTTCCTTCTGCACAAGGTATGTCTTCTGGAACAGCGTTGAACTGACGGGGGACTACGCCTTCCGCCTGACCACAAGCGCCCCTTACAGCCTGGCCTTAAACGACCTCTGCGCCAACTCGGCCACCGTTCTGCCAAAAAGCCTGATAGACTCGGGAAACGATTTTAACCTGAACCCCGTCGGCACCGGCCCTTATATTTTTAAAGAGCAGTCGATCGGCGACAGCATCACCTTTACCTCCAACCCCGATTATTTTGACAGGGAGCATACGCCCTCCATAGAGGAAATAACATGGAGGATAATACCCGAGGGCTCCTCACGCACCATCGGCCTTGAGACGGGAGAGATAGACCTTGTGATAGACGTGGAGCCAAACGACGCGGCCCGTCTTGAGGAAAACGAGGGGACAAACATCCTGCGGCGCGACGGCACAAGGGTCTGCTTTATGGTAATGAACAGCCAAAAGGCCCCCTTTGACAATATGGATTTCCGCAAAGGGCTAAACGCCGCCGTCGACCGTCAGGCCGTCCTCGACGTGGCGGCCGGAGGCATGGGCAAGGCCGTCATATCTCCCAACCCCTCGGCCTTCCCCGGCTCCACCGACGAGGGAGCCATAGCCTATTCCCCCGAGGAGAGCGCAAAATACCTTGCCGCCTCGGGGATTGAGCTTGACAAGCTTTCCCTCTCCTGCATCGTCTACAGCGACGAGACGAGACGCTCGGCCGAGGTCATACAGGGCTGTCTGGCCGAGGCGGGCATAACAATGACCATCGAAAGCATGGATTTTGCCGCCTTTCTGACCCGTATGCTGGAGGGCGACTTTGAAATGGCCGTGGCCGGCTACACCTCCTCAAATATGCTGACCTATATGAGAGGGCTGTGGCATTCGGAGTCCATCGGGGCCTCAAATGCTTCTCGCCTTGTCGACCCCGAGCTTGACGCCCTTATCGAGGAGGCCGAAAGGACCCTCGACCCTGAGCAAAGGCAGGAAATGCTCTATGAGATATGCCGCCGCACCAACTCCCTCTCCCTTCTCGTCCCTCTCTACACCCCGTCGGTCGTCCGCGCCTATTCGTCCCGTCTCGGAGGTTTGAGGGTCAGCCCGTCATTTTTGATACCCTATAATGAGCTGTATATCGTCAAATGAGCTTTTTACATCTGTCGGAAAATATTGTATAATAAATACAGTATTTTCATTTGGGAGTGATAATATATGGCCAAAACCACGGGACAGAAGCTCAAGCTGCTCTATCTGAGGGACTATCTTTTGCAATACAGCGACGAAAACCACCCCCTGTCCATTGCCGACATGGAAAGCTATCTGGAAACCAAGGGCATAAGCGCCGAGCGCAAGGCCCTCTATGACGACCTGGAGGCCCTCAGGGCCTACGGGCTGGATATCGGCCAGCGCAGAGTTGGCAGAAGCACGGGATATTACGTCCTGTCAAGGGATTTCGAGCTTTCGGAGGTCAAGCTGCTGGTCGACGCCGTCCAATCCTCGCGCTTTATATCGGAGAAAAAATCGCGCGACCTGATAGGCCGCATAGAATCCCTTGCCAGCCGCTATGAGGGCCGCGACCTCCACCGCCATGTGGTGGTGCAGAACAGGGGCAAAAGCTCCAACGAGGCCATATTCATAAATGTCGACGCCATTTCCGAGGGAATAAACCGCGGCGTCATGGTGGAGTTCCGCTATTTTGATTACGACGCGAGGAAAAATATCGTCTTTCGCCACGGCGGCGCCGTCTACAGGGTTTCGGCCGAGTTCATGGTGTGGGACGACGAAAACTATTATCTTGTGGCCACCCCCGAGGGAGAGACCGCCCCAAGGCATTACCGCATAGACAAAATGAAAAACGTCGCCCTCAGCGACATACCCTCAAAGCCCCTCGGCGTCGACCAGGCCGCCTACGCCGGGGCACTTTTCGGAATGTTCAGCGGCGAGGTCAGGGACGTGCGGATAAGGTTCAAAAACTCCCTTTCCGGCGTGGCCGTCGACCGCTTCGGCCTCGGCCCGACCTTTGTGCCATATGACGATGATTCCTTCACCCTGACGGCCAGGGTGGCCGTCAGCGGCCAGTTTTTGGCGTGGATAGCCGCCCTGGACGGCGGAGCCGAGATAATGTCGCCCACCGACGTCAGACGTCAGATGGAGGATTTCCTGTCAAAAAGCCTGTGCCTGTATGACGACGGGCAAAGGCCATAAAAATATGTAAATTCGTTCACAATTATTGTATTGACGGTCAAACCCCTGTATAATAAAAGGCGTTTAAAATACTTTATACGGAGGTTTTCCCAATGGAAACAAAAACCGTGACGACAAAGCAGGCCCTTATGGTGGCCATGCTGTCCGTCGTCATCAACTCTTTTATTTCCACCTTTCTCTCCCTGATACTCAAAACGGGGATGGATTCGTCCGTCGTGACCTTCTATCGTTTTATGATAGTTTCGGCGGTCATGCTGCCCTGGGGCTTTTCGACAAAGCACTACCGCGAAAATGTCAAAAGCATTCCCTCGAGGATGTGGAAGCTTTTCGCCGTCTACTGCGTCACAAAATCCCTCGGCTTTATCCTTTGGGCCGAGGGCCTCAAGCTGGGCGCCCCCGCCTTTACCATGACAACCCTGTCGAATATGCAGCCCATATTCATCGTCGTTCTGCTCTATATTATATATAGAGAAAAGACCCCTCTGCGCTCTCTGGCCGGCATAGGCGTCTGCCTTGTGGGCGTAACCATCATCGGCGCCGAAAACGTTTCGGCTCTGGGCAGCCCCATCGCCCTTCTGGTCATCATAACCTGCGTCTGCTGCAACGCTCTGAACAACATCTTCGGCCGCGCCGTCAGGCAGAAAATGGATCTTATCCCCATGATGGGTATGTCCTATTTCGGCGCCGGCATCATCTCGGGCCTTTACGCCCTCTC
Organism: uncultured Clostridia bacterium; assembly: GCA_947648385.1. GTDB lineage: Bacteria > Bacillota > Clostridia > Oscillospirales > Butyricicoccaceae > RGIG1902. The sequence goes on along the minus strand of CANSNO010000072.1, from coordinate 3,121 downwards.
TCAGGGAGCCGACTTTTCCATCCCCAAGGCCGCCGTACCGGCTCTGCTGGGCGTCAGCCTGATATGCACCATGATGGGCCACTCTCTCAATATGTGGTCGCTCAAATACATCAAGTCGGTCACAATGTCCCTGCTGGCTCTGGCCGGTCCCTTCTGCACGGCGGTTTCGGCCTACTTCATGCTGGGCGAAAAGCCTGCCCCCATAGTTTTCCTCGGGGCCGCTTTTATGGTGGTCGGCCTTGTGATATACCAGAAGGCCGAGGCCAAAAACGCCGCCGAAAAGGCCGAAAAAGAGGCCGCGGCTCCCACGAAGTAATTTTAATATTAAAAAATGTCGGGACTCATGTCCCGACATTTTTGTATCCTTTAATATCATTCATGCACAAACAGCTTTTTGCTGAGTTCAAACATCTCCCGTATGCCCTCGGGGTTGTCGACCGAATGTCCGGCCCCGTCTATCAGCGTGATGGGATAGCCCTTTAAGGCCGCGTAATCGGCGGCCACGTTGGGGTCGACCTCCTCGTCCTGACAGCCGTGAAGCATCTGCACCCTGACGTCCCTCGGCATATCCATTTTAAAAGCGTCACAGGCCGAAAGCTCGTCAAAAAACTGCTCGGTCAGCTTGAGGGGATGCCCGAAGCCCTCGTCATACACATAATACCCCTGCTTCTTTATCTGAGCCGTGACCTCATCGGTCTTGACGCCGAAGCTCTTGTCCATATCGACGGCGGCGCACCGCAGAAATACCTCTTTCCCTCTGCCCCAGCCGCGGCTGAGATAGCATATCGTCATCAGCGCCCCGAAGGAGGAGGCGAAATAGCATATCTCGGCTCCTCCCGTCACGTCATAAGCCCAGTTTTCTATGCTCCTCATATCCCTTACGCAGTTTTCGACGCGAAGGTCGGAATAATCTATATGGCTGTCGCCGTGACAGGGAAAGTCAAAAATGACCGAGGCTATGCCGTACTTCTCCAAAAAATCGGCCATCATGGCGGCTGTCGAGCTGTTCTTGCTGCTGGCAAAGCCGTGGGCAAAGACGCATACCTTCTTTTCATCCCCCTTTATATTTGATATAAAGGGTATGGCGTAACCGGCCGATGAGAGCATTTCCCTGTAAATCATATTTTTCATCCTTCCCGAGATATATTTTTCAGCATATAGGCGGCGTCGGCACAGCGGCTTTTGACGGCCAGGGCGGCCGCCTCCAGGCGTTTATCCCCGCTCGCGCGGTCGGCCAGCTCGTAAAAAAGGGGCGCGTAAAAGCATGGGCAGGAGGCCAGACGCATGAGCAGTCTTTCCCTGATATGTGGGGTCATATAATGGCTGAAAGCCAAAAGGGTCTTCTGATGCTCCTCCGTAAGCTTGGACAGCTCGGCCACATCATAGGGCACGGTCTCTCCGCATCCTTCCAGATGCTCCCAAAGCTCTTCCGCCGACATAAGCCCCACCGTTCTTTTTTTCGGAAAACTCCTGACAACACAAGCGTTCATATACCTCATCTCCTTTATGGGTATATGATAGCTTTTTTGATGTCCTATAAACAGGTCTTTCGGCAGCTTGCCGCCTTCTTTAAAAACAGTATATCACAAATAACGCGCGTTTTAACAATTTCATTACAAAACCACCATTGATTTTTCATATTTTAAATATATACTGACATCATAAAGTCAAGGAGGAACAAACATGGACGACAACAGATATAACGGACAATACAACGACGACCTTTACACCCCTCAGGACGTCAGCTTCAGCTACATTGACAGCGAGGATAAAAAGGATAATTTCACACCGACGAAAAAGAAAAGCGGCGGAAAAATATTCCTTGCCATGCTTCTGGTTCTTTGCATGACCCTCGGCGTTTCGGCCGCTTCCATAGGCGGCTATGTTTGGCTGACCGAGAGAAAGGGCGCCCCTACCGAGACCGACGGCGGTCAGAGGGTGATATACACGCTGGCCTCCAAGGAGGGCGACCTGACCCCTCAGGAGATATTTGTAAAATCCTCTCCCTGGGTGGTTTCCATCACCAGCCAGATACCCTCCTATTACGGCGTCTCCACCTCGACGGGAACGGGCATCATAATGAAGTCGGACGGATATATCATCACTAACCACCATGTCATAGACGGCGCGCAAAGCGTCACCGTCAGGCTGGGCGACGGCAAGGAATACCCGGCCGACATTGTCGGCAGCGAGGCCAAGACCGATATCGCCGTCCTCAAGATAGCCGCCGACGGCCTGACGGCCGCCGAGTTCGGCTCCTCGGCCGAGCTGGTGACGGGCGACACGGCCATCGTCATCGGCAATCCCCTCGGCCTCTCCTTTGCCGAGACAATGACAATGGGCATTATCTCCAGTCCCGAGCGCGAGATAAAGCTCGACCAGTATATGATGTCTCTTATCCAGATAGACGCCGCCATCAACCCGGGCAATTCGGGCGGCCCCCTCATCAACAGCCGCGGTCAGGTTGTCGGCGTTGTCAACGCCAAGATAGCCGACCAGAAGGTGGAGGGCATCGGCTTCGCCATCCCCATCGACAAGGCCCTTTCCATCGCAAACGACCTCATCGACTACGGCTATGTGGCCGGCAGGCCCATGCTGGGCATTACCGTCCAGAGCATATCCGAACAGCAGGCCTATTATTACGGCTATGAGGCCGGAATAACCGTCACCGAGGTGACAACTGGCAGCCCTGCCGACGTGGGCGGCGTCAAGGTGGGCGACAAGATAATCGCCTTTAACGGCGTCGAGGTCAGCGACAGCGAGGAGCTTAACTTCCAAAAGGAAAAATGCTCTGTCGGCGACACGGTCACCATAACCGTCGAGAGAAACGGCGAGAAGCTGGAGCTGTCGATAACCCTGACGGCAGGTACGGTGGCGTAAAGCTTTAACGGTTAACAATAAGTTCACACTTTGAATACGAATTATACACACATTCCACATGTACCTGTGTTATTATAATAGCGCAGCAATACCTCTCTTTAATCCCCCTTATCGTTTTAGAAACGAGAAAAAGAGCCCCCTTCGGGAGGCTCTTTTTTCTATTCTTTTCACTCTTTCTCTTCTCTTTATCTTGGCTCCCCTGTGTAAGGGGAGCTGTCCACGAAGTGGACTGAGGGGTTGT
>CANSNO010000071.1 GCA_947648385.1 uncultured Clostridia bacterium | reverse complement strand
CTTTTGCTAATGTTCCTGCTAATAAAGGTCTTGGTTCATCTTTTTTGACTTATTGGCCTTCTTCTGCTGTTAAGCCTGGATATTCTCCTCCTAATTCTACGACTTATGATGTTTCTTCCGTTACCAGTAATATTTATAGCGCTGTAGGTGTTCCTACTTCAGCTCAGCTTAGTAGTGCTGGTTTGTCTCCTGAGGCTTCTGGCCTTGTAACTCAGCTTCAGGATGTTACTGTTGCTAGTGTTAATCAGCTTCGTATGGCTTTTCAGCTCCAGAAGCTTTATGAGAAGGACGCCCGTGGCGGAACCCGATATATTGAGGTCCTTAAGTCACATTTCGGCGTTACTTCTCCGGATGCACGTCTCCAGCGTCCTGAATATCTCGGCGGTAATCGTGTGCCTATCAATATCAATCAGGTTGTGCAGCAGTCTGGTCCTATGTCGACCGATAATACATATTATCTTGGTCAGACTGGCGCCTACTCTTTGACCTCTGACCAGCATTCTGATTTTACCCGTTCCTTTGTCGAGCATGGTTATATTCTTGGTCTTATGGTCGCTCGTTACGACCATACTTACCAGCAGGGTCTTGCCCGTACATGGTCTCGCCGTGACAGGTTCGATTATTATTGGCCTGTGTTGGCCAATATCGGTGAGCAGCCTATCTTGAATAAGGAGATTTATGCACAAGGTACGGCTGCCGATGCTGAGGTTTTCGGTTATCAGGAAGCTTGGGCCGATTACAGGTATAAGCCCAGTATTGTTACTGGTGAAATGAGGAGTGCATATTCCCAGTCTCTTGATGTCTGGCATTTGGCCGACGATTATAGTACGCTGCCTAAGTTGTCCGACGCTTGGATTAGAGAGGATAAGTCTAACGTTGACCGTGTCCTACAGGTTCAGTCGAGTGTAAGTAATCAGTTGTTCTGTGATATCTATATTCACAACAATACTACTCGTCCTATGCCTTTGTACTCTATTCCCGGTCTGATTGACCATCACTAATCTACCTTGGGGGGCCTCTGGCCCCCTCTTTGTCATGTGCGGCAGCACATATAAACCGCCCTTGGGTCTTTCTTCTATCAACAAAAAAGGAGTGTGATTTATGAGCTTTGTAAATGGTGTTCTTGGTGCTCTGACGACTGGTGCAGGCGTTTTAAAAAATGTTCAAAATAAGGTAAATGTAAATAACGCGAGAAATGTAATACGCGATATAACAAATACAAATAATCAGGCATATATAACTAACGCTAAACAAGCTCAGGAGTTTAGTCAGATGTCTGCCGATAAAGCCATGGAATTTTCGGCTGCGGAAGCCGCAAAAAACAGAGACTTTCAGGAAAGAATGAGCAATACGGCTTACCAGAGGGCCGTGGCAGACTTAAAGGCTGCCGGCCTTAATCCTGTCCTTGCCGCCTTAAATAGCGGCTCTGCGACGCCCTCCGGTGCCATTGCGTCCAGTTCGCAGGCCTCCGGTGTCAGTGCTGATGTCGATACATCCGGTACATCAGGACTTGTTAACCTGCTGGGTAGTATGATACAATATATGAGTCAACAGCAAGTGGCCGATACGAACGCCAAGACCAATATGGCCATTGCTGAGAAAAATAATGCTACAAGCAGATTGTTAGGTGAGCTCAATGCCATTACGAGTAGATATGTTAGCGATAATGCTTTATCTGGTAGTTATGTATCTTCTGCTGCGACTCGTTATGCGGCTGATCGTAGCTATTCATCAGCAGTTGATGTCGAACAGTCTAAAGCTCAGCACAGTGATGATTTTGCTAATCGTCATCCTAATTCTCTTTGGCAGGCTTTAGGAACTGCTTCTAATCTTCTTACTGATGTTTTCGGTTCGAAGAATATTGATACATCAAAAGTTGCTGATCTGAATTCTTTTATGGACAAAGCCTCCTCCGCGAAGAGGCTTTCAAATAATCGTAACAGGTATGGTTCTGGCAAGTATTCAAAATAGCCGGCGAAGCCGGCTTGTCACCTACGCTTATATGTTACTTGATTATATAAGCGTAGGTGACACCAAACTATTCTTGAAGGTGTCCCTATGTGTGTAAAACCCCTTAAAGGTTGGATTATCGGTAAGACAGCTGAAGGAAAAAATCAAATAAAAATTACATCTTTCGAGGTTGACCATTTGGAGAGATATGTTAATGGCGCGCTCGTTTCTGTCAGTGAGCTTGGTAATGTCAATCATGTGTCTTCTTTACGTCCTACTGGTTCTCAGTTGGAAGTACAGCGATATGATGAATATATTACTATTCCTTGTGGTCATTGTATTGAGTGTCTTAAAGACCGCGGCCAGCAGTGGACGAATAGATGTCTTTTGGAATATGCTATGTGTGGCGGACAAAACGCTCATTTTGTTTGGTTGTATGTATTTATTTAACACCCGTTCCCTGCTTAATATTCGACAAGGACGGGCATTTGTGATAACATAACAATATCACGACTACCTTTGGGAGAAATATTATGTTGGAAATGTGTTTCGGAAGCTCGGTCAAATCGGCCTTAATTCTTGCCCAGGATTGTCACAGGTCTATAGGCGGCGCATTTTCTGTCATTGCAAACAAAAAAGGCCCGCTTGGTTTTTTCACCAAAAAGAAAGCGTTAAAAGACTTTAAAGCAAGACAGGAACGGCTGGAGCAGGCCGCCGTACCTCTCGGCGGACACAGAGAAGACGTCGTAAGCATCTCCTTCGGCCTTTCATTAGGCGACATCAAAGCTCCCATATGCTCTGACGACTGCCCTCGCAAAGACCTTATTCGCGACCTTATATCATTTGAAAGGAATGGGCAAGAGGATATTGAAAATGAGATAAACAATTTCTGGCGCTGCTGTATAGATGACTTACATAAAATTGAAAATGACCCGGCAAAGGCCAGAGTCTGGCTTGACTCCACCCCCGACGCCAAGTGCGGCCTGATGTTTTTGACGAACATTCTGAAGGACAGCCATACGGAGATAAGCGTGGTCGAGCTGCCTGAAAGAATAAAAAGGCCGGACAACATTACTGTCGAATACAGAGGCTGGGGCGATGTCGAGCCTCAGCTTTTCGGCTCGTTTTTTAACAGGGAGAGAACCCTTTCAAAGGCTGAAACAGCGGCTTTATCGGCCCGTTGGCAGGAGCTGATAGTTGAAAACGCTTCTCTGCGCGTTGTTGAAAACGGACAGGTTAAAAGCGCCGATATCAGCTATTATGACAATTTAATAGAAAAAGAGTTTCCCAACAGCTCATGCAAGGTGGCCGATATTATCGGAAACGCGTTGGGTAAACAAAAAATACCTACAGGAGATATTTTTATTGCCAAAAGAATCATGCACTTTATCGAAAGCGGCAGTCTCGTTACAGTCGAAAGCTCCAAAGAGGGCTTTTACCGTTCGGTAGTGGCGCGCGCAAAATAGGGCTCTTCCCTTTTGTTTGCCATTTTTATTTTTTCGGTATATAAACCATATATATAAAACAATCAGAGGTGCAAATATGGCAAAATATCTTGAAGACGCCCCTCAGGTCATAAAAGAATTTCTCGTATATATGGAGAGTATTATGGGCCGCTCTCCTCAAACCGTTTCCGAATACTATCTTGATTTGCGCACATTTTTTCGATATATAATGGCTGTCCGCTCCTCTCTGCCCACCGATGAGCTGGAAAAAATAGATATAAGCAATATCGACCTGCCCTTTGTCGCCGCCGTAACCCAAAGCGAGGTTTATGACTATCTCCTTTATGTCTCCCGAAGCCGACCGAAGTTCCACAACAGCGCCGCCACAACATACGGCAACACGGCCAAGACCCGCGCCCGTAAAATGGCCTCCCTGCGGGCCTTTTTCAAATATTACTGCGACAAGACTAAACAGATAGCCGTCAATCCGGTGGCCAATATAGATATACCCAAGACGCAGAAATCCCTGCCAAAGTTCCTTTCCCTCAATGAGTCTGTCAAGCTTTTGGAAAGCGTCGACGGCAAATATAAGGAACGCGACTACTGCATTCTGACATTATTTCTCAACTGCGGCCTTCGCGTCTCGGAGCTTGCCGGAATAAGCATAGGCGACATAAATCTCGACGACAGGATTCTTCGCGTGCTTGGCAAGGGCAACAAGGAACGCATGGTATATCTCAACGACGCCTGCGTATCGGCCATAAAAAGATATAACAGCTTTAAAAAAGAAGATACCGAGACCCATATAAAGCCTCAGCACAAAAACGCCTATTTTATCAGCCGAAACGGCACTCGCCTCAGCGTCATGAGAATAAAAGAGCTTGTCAAGGAACACCTCGACCGTGCCGGCCTGAGCCAGAAGCACGCCTCGGCCCACAAGCTGAGGCACACGGCGGCCACGCTGATGTATCAAAACGGCGTCGACGTCAGGACGATAAAAGAGGTTCTCGGCCATGAAAACCTCGACACAACCGCCATATACACCCATGTCGTAAATGACAACCTGCGCGAAGCGGCCGAAAAAAATCCCCTTGCCAAGCTTGGCGAAGAGGAAAAATAATCAGGCTGTAAAGCCGGCCGTCATAAATGTAATGACGGGCATTATGTAACAGTGTATCACTCCGGCCGCCGCTGTCAGCGCCAAAGACACAAACGCCGACGTCATATATTCCCTGCCTCCGTGGGTCATATATGTCATTCCCCTTCCCCTCCTGCTTATTTCCGCGCACAGCTCAAGCCCGCGGCAGGCCATAAGGGCCATGACGGGCAGGACGATAAGCGAGGAGAAAAACTCTGACAGGAAGGCCGGCAGGTATCCTTTGGCGCCGTAAGCCCTGATATAGCAGGTCACCGAAAAGGCGCACATAAAGCCTTTGGCGGCTATGGCCGTCAAAATAAGGGGTCTGCCCTTGCTGTAAAATCCCCCGGCAAATATTGCCGCAATCAGCAGTCCGTTAAAGAGCATAAAGCTTTTGAAGCCCACTCCCTCGGCAGATACGGAGGAAAGATAATATTGACTGTCATCGGCAAGACACGGCACGAGCAGACTGCCAAGCATACCGCCAAGCAGAAAAACGGCGCAGACAAAAAGCAGAGTGCCGCTTATCTTAAACTGTTGCTCGTCCCTTTTTGCTCGTCTTTTCATACATATCACCTCATATCTCAATATATGAGGCGGCAATAAAATATATAACAAACAGGCAGGCATATTATTATGCCTGCCTGTTTTCAAAACTCAGCGCCTGTTGATATTGGGCATCGCGTTTTTGCCGGATGTAAAGCTTCTTCCGCCGTTATTCGAACAGCAGCCGCAGCCGGGGCCGCCGCCCTGACCGTTGTCTCCTGCCACCATATCGCTCATTTTGGGCGGGAAAAACTCATCCACGGGGAACTTGAATTTCTGGAACAGCTCGCAGGGATCCTCGGCATTGCCGGCGCACTCCTTATCAGGCAAGCAGATGTCGTAAGCCGGCATCAGAAGCTGGATGTCTCTTTCGAGCTTGATGATGCTGAACTGACCAAGAGTGGCGTAGAGCTTTTTGCCCTCGTCGCACATAACAAGGTCGTCATCGAAGCAGTTGCAGATGGTTTCGGGCACATCGTTGAGCAGCGTCTCGCCGCAGCCCTGACCGTCGATGACCTTCGCGCCGAGAACGACGGGATCTACGACCTCCACGACGGCTGTCGGCAGATTTGTCTTCTCATAGCTCTGGACGTCACCCGCCTGGGGCTGGTACTGGGAGCTGAATATCCTCACGCTGCCCTCGCTGCCGAAAAGAACCGTCCTCTTATCGAATGTAGCCAGACCGGAAATCTCCCTCGGCCTGCCTATGCCGGACAGAGCCTCGGCTGTAATCTTATAGAAATATTTGACATCAATGGTGTAGAAGCCCCTGTTGAAAGGAACAGCCTCGACATCGATGTATGCCCACAAAAGCTCGGCGTTTTTTGCCTTGACATTTATGCTGCTGTCAAGGACGGACTGGGAGCATCTTGTGAGATATACGCGGATATCCTGGAGACACTCCTTATCCCTGCAGCTGTCATAAACCTTTTTGGTATGGACGCAAACAGCCTCGCGAGGCATCTGATTGGAACGGATGGGACCCGGTGAAACCCTATCAGCCATTTTATTACCTCCCGAATTATTATATTGAAGCATACGCCTCAATATCAGTTTATGCCGCGTCCATCGGAAGGTGCATATTATAAAACTATTTGCCTTTTCCTCGCTCTATCAGCCTTTTGGAATCCTCCCTGACGAGCTGTCTCAATGCGTCAATATATGGATGGCACCGACATTCTTCTATACCGTATGTAAGCTGCAAATCATCTTCAAGCGGCAGCCATGTCTCCCTTCCGGCCTCGTTGTGCTGAATAAGAGCCTCCAGCTTGTCGATGGCCTTATAGACCTTGGCCTCGCCGCTCTCCATTTTCTCCATTTCATCAAAGAGGCTCTCCATGCTATCTCGGACATTCCGCGGCATAGACGCAACCCATCGGCGAAGCAGCCCGGCCTCCCGGTCTCCGTCCTCGGTCTTTTTCAAAAAGGCCGGAATATCTCCCGTAAAGGCCTCGCCCAAATCGTGGACAAGGCACATTTTTATGACCCTGTCAATATCTATACCGTCAAGCTCATCCTTTAACAAAAACGCCATCAAGGCCGCTCTCCAGCTGTGTTCGGCTACGCTTTCCGTCCTGCCGTCCCCTGTCACCGAGTGTCGCGTTGTGCATTTCAGTTTTTCGGCTGCCGAAAGTATATCAAGAAGCTCCCTTAGTGTCACCGCCATACCTCCTTTTTGTCTATTTTATCATTCCAAATGGATTTTCACAACATAATTGACACATATCATTTTATGTGATATCATTACTGACGGTCAATAATATTACCGCGGTCAAGCGA
>CANSNO010000070.1 GCA_947648385.1 uncultured Clostridia bacterium | reverse complement strand
AAGTCAATTTCTTGAACTTCATGGCCTGAAAGTGTATAATGTATTCAAAAACACATGAGGATATAGAATAATGTTTGAAATACAAGAAGAGGGCGCCGCCCTCAGACTAAAAGGGGACGAGCCTTTTTCACCTCGCCACACCTTTGAATGCGGACAGTGCTTCCGCTGGAGAAAGGACGGCAAGGGCGGATATGTCGGCGTCGCCGGAGGGCGCGCCGTGAGAGTTTGGGAGGACGAGGGGGATGTCATGCTCGGCTGTAACGCCGATGAATATGAGGCTTTCTGGCGCGATTATTTTGATTTGCGGCGCAGTTATTCCGAAATAGCCGACGGCCTGCCTCGGGACGACTTTACAAAAAGCGCCGTAAGCTTCGGCATGGGCCTTCGCATACTGAGGCAGGAACCGTGGGAGGCCCTCTGCTCCTTTATCATCTCCCAGTGCAACAACATTCCGCGCATACAGAAGATAGTCGGCGCGTTGTGCGAGACCTACGGCGATGATATAACCCTTGACGGGGAGAGATTCAAAACCTTTCCCTCGGCCGAGAGGCTGGCAGATTTGCCCGACGGAGGCCTTGATATGCTGAGGGCGGGCTACCGCGCGCCATACATACTCAACGCCGCAAGGAGGGTGGCAAGCGGCGAGATAGATTTTAATACCGTCGACGCACTGGATACCACAGAGGCGGAAAAATACATAATGTCCCTTGACGGGGTGGGGCGCAAGGTGGCCGACTGTTTTCTGCTTTTCGGCATGGGCAAGCTGGATGCCTTTCCGGTCGATACATGGATGAAAAAAGCCGCCCCTTATTATAAGGACGGCTTTGACAGCGGAGCCTTCGGCAAATATGCCGGCATAGCACAGCAGTACATTTTCTATTACGCCAGAGAAAAAAAGATAGGAAACGAAAAATAACTGTTGACAACGCCCGATAAAAGCTTTATAATTTTCAAAATATAATATAAAACGGAGGGGTAAAGAAAGATGGTAAACGCAAATCCTGATCAGAAGTTCTATAAAGAGGGCGTGACCTTTGACGATGTTCTCCTTATTCCGGCCGAGAGCGACGTCACACCCGACAAGGTGTTTCTCGGCACAAGACTTACAAGAAACATCAAGCTCAACATTCCGCTGATAAGCGCGGCGATGGATACCGTCACGGAATCTCAGATGGCCATAGCCCTGGCCCGCGAGGGAGGCATCGGCGTCGTACACAAGAGCATGAGCATTGCCGATCAGGCCGACAATGTCGACCGAGTAAAGCGTTCGGAAAACGGAGTCATAAACAACCCCTTCTATCTCTCTCCCGAGCATACGCTGGCTCAGGCCGACGAGCTTATGGCAAAATACCGCATTTCCGGCGTGCCTATATGCAAGGACGGCAGGCTTGTGGGCATACTGACCAACCGTGACCTCAAGTTTGAGGAGGATTACAGCAAGCTCTGCGGCGAGGTCATGACCAGCAAGGGCCTCATCACGGCCCCTGTCAACACCAATTTGGCCGAGGCCAAGAAGATACTCAGAGAGCATAAGATAGAAAAACTGCCTCTGGTCGACGAAAACTTTGCCCTTAAAGGCCTTATCACAATAAAGGATATCGAAAAGGCCGTCGTTTATCCCAATACGGCTCGCGACGCTCAGGGCAGGCTGCTTTGCGCCGCCGCCATCGGCGTGACCAACGACGTTCTCGACAGGGCCGGCGCTCTTATCGACGCCTCGGTCGACGTGCTTGTCCTCGATTCGGCCCACGGCCATTCACACAACATAATCGAGTGCCTCAAGAAGGTCAAAAAGGCCTATAATATTCCCGTCATCGCCGGCAACATCGCCACGGCCGAGGCGGCCAAGGCCCTTATCGACGCCGGAGCCGACGCCATCAAGGTCGGTATCGGCCCCGGTTCCATATGCACCACCCGTGTTGTGGCCGGCGTCGGCGTGCCTCAGATTTCGGCCATATACGACGCCGCCTGCGAGGCCCAGAAGCATGACATCCCCGTCATAGCCGACGGCGGCGTCAAATATTCCGGCGATATCGTCAAGGCTCTTGCGGCCGGAGGCGACGTAGTCATGCTCGGCTCCCTGTTGGCGGGGTGCGAGGAAAGCCCGGGAGAGACCGAGATATACCAGGGCAGACGCTTTAAGGTTTACAGAGGCATGGGTTCCATGGGGGCAATGGCAAAGGGCTCGGGCGACAGGTATTTCCAGTCGGGCACCAAGAAGCTTGTCCCCGAGGGAGTCGAGGGCCGCGTTCCCTTCAAGGGCAGGGTCGGCGACACCGTATTCCAGCTCATGGGCGGCCTCCGTTCCGGTATGGGCTACTGCGGCGCTCACGACATACCCTCCTTGCAGATGAAGGGTCAGTTTGTCCGCATTACAGGCGCCGGACTCAAGGAGAGCCACCCCCATGATATCTACATCACAAAAGAGGCTCCCAACTATTCTCTCAACCCCGAACAGTAAAATACCCTTTCAAAATACCCGACCGTATGGTCGGGTATTTTTTGCGAAAATCCAATAAACCGATAGTTTTTGTCAATGGCAGATTGCATGAAAAAATAGAATTTTATTTGTGAAAAATAACCATGAATATTAACTTTTTATATATTTTGCTGGAACTATTGACTAATAAGTATGATGTATGGTAATGTAAGAGCATAAAAATAAGATTATAATGGAGGGGAATCGTTTTGTTTACAGATGATTACTTCAATCGCTTTGATTTGCCGTCCGATTTGGAAAAGGCTCTGCGCAAGTGCCGCTCCATCGGATATGTTGAAAGTCAGGAAGAGCTGGACGAGATGATATTCGGCCCGGCCCATTCTTCAAAATACGATGTTGTTTATAATATTATCGGCCGCGGCATTGTCAAGGAGGCCGAGGTCATCAGGTGCAAAAACGGCTCCCTGGTCAATTTTATGGAGGATTATATGCGCCGCCGCGACCCCAACTCCATGGTCATCGGCGACGACCTGCCGACGGACAAGCCCCGGTTTGCGGATAAATACGGTTATCCCTTTGAGAGCCTCCGCGCCGAGACCTTTGAATGGCTTTCACAGCAAAGGCTCATTATGCTGCCCTTCAAGGCGGGCGACGCCAAATACGGTTATGAAAGCCTTATGATATGTCCGGCCAACGCCGCTTTTTTCGCCCTGTCGCTGGCAAATATGCAGGGGTTTATTCCCATCGACGAGGTGCACGAGCATTTCAAACCGCGCTCTATAATCTATGTGGCTCCGCCCTTCAGACATACCCACTTTGACGGCAGGCAGGTTGTCGTTCACAACCGCACGGAGGAGCTACACGAGGTCTTTGCCTATAATCTCTATCCCGGCCCCTCGGCCAAAAAGGGAGTTTTCTCGGTTTTGCTCGACATAGGGGAGCAGGAGGGATGGGTCTGCTGTCACGCTTCGGCCGCCATGGTGGAGACGCCCTATGAGAATGAAACGGTGTTCATGCACGAGGGCGCGTCGGGCGGCGGCAAAAGCGAGATGCTGGAGGACTTCCAGCGCCAGGACGACGGCCGCCTGCTTCTGGGCACCCATGTTGTGACAGGAGAGAAATATTATCTCAACCTCAACGAAAGCTGTACGATACATCCCATAGCCGACGATATGGCCGTCGCCTACGCCAAGATACAGAATCCCGAATCGGGCAAGCTGATGATAATGGACGCCGAGGACGGATGGTTTCTCCGCATGGACAGCATGAATGCCTATGGCAACAGCCCGGCGTATGAAAAAATATGTATCCATCCCACAAGGCCTCTTATGTTCCTCAACATGGACGGCGTGCCCGGGGCCACATGCCTTATATGGGAGCATGTCCTTGATTCCAACGGCCAGCCCTGCACCAACCCCCGTGTTATCATACCACGAGATATGATAGACAATATCGTGCCCCTTGAGCCTCAGGAGGTCAGCGTGCGCAGCTTTGGCGTCCGTATGCCTCCCTCCACGGCGGCCGACCCAAACTACGGCGTCATGGGCCTGCTCCATATAATTCCGCCCTCTCTGGCGTGGCTCTGGAGGCTCGTATCCCCGAGGGGCTTTAAAAACCCCAGCATAGTCGACGGCGGCGCCTCCATGCAGAGCGAGGGCGTCGGCTCCTATTGGCCTTTCGCCACCGGCAAAAAGGTGACTCAGGCCAACCTGCTGCTGCGCCAGATAATGTCCTGTCCCAATACGCTCAATGTCCTGATACCCAATCAGCATATCGGCGCGTATAAGATAGGCTTTGTCAGCGAGTGGATAAGCCGCGAATATCTTGCCCGTCACAACGGCACGGTAAAAATGAAGCACCTGATTCCTGCCAGGTGCCCCTTGTTCGGTTATTCGCTGCTCGATATGAAGCTTGACGGCCAGTATGTCCGCCAGACATTCCTGCGTCCCGAGACCCAGTCCAAGCTGGGCGAGGCCGGCTATGACGCCGGAGCCGCTATCCTGACCGATTTCTTTAAAAATGAGATAAAACAGTTCCTGACCGACGAGCTTGATCCCCTCGGAAGGCAGATAATCGAGTGCTGCCTCAACGACGGCACGCTGGACGACTATCTGGCCCTGACGCCGATGAATCTGAAATAATTTCAAAGGCCAAATAAATTAAAAAAGCCACCCCAAAGGGGTGGCTTTTTATTAAGATTGTTCTTTACAGCTTTGGGGCGTCTTGTGACGCCCCTCGCCGGAAGTCCGGCGTAACGATTTTGCCGAATTGATTTCGGCAAAATCTATTTAAATTAAAGGGGCCCCCACAAAAGCCCAACCAAGCAAAGCGGAGTGGGTTTTGTGGGGGAAAAATAATTATTCGGCTGTGTAGGGCAGAAGGGCGACGTGCCTTGCGCGCTTGATGGCTTCGGTCAGCTGACGCTGATGCATGGCGCAGGTGCCTGTCATCCTGCGAGGCAGTATCTTGCCCCTGTCAGAGATGTACTTGCGAAGCTTGGCTGTATCCTTATAATCAATAGACTCTGCCTTGTCAACGCAGAACTGGCAAACCTTTCTGCGGCTGCGTCTCTCACCTCTGGGGCGCTCGGGACGCTCAGGGCGCTCGGCGCGCTGCTCGGCGGGGCGCTCTGTTCTTTCATTTGTCTCCATGTGACTTATCCTCCTTCTAATAGTGATTAGAACGGGAGTTCACCGTCGTCATCGGAAAGCTCCTGAAACTCGTCCACGCCGCTGCTGAAATCGAAGGGCATGGAGGAGGGAGCGGCCTTGGGGCCTTCATTCCTCATATATTGTGACTGCGGCTGAGAATCCCGCTTGGGCTCGGCGAAGTAAACATCCTCCGCCACAACCTCTGTGGACTTGCGTTTGTTGCCCTGCTTGTCCTCCCAGTTTCTGGTCTGTATACGGCCCGAAACGGCGACAAGCATACCCTTGTGGAACCACTTTGAAACAAAATCAGCCGTCTGACGCCAAGCGACGACGTCGATGAAGTCGGTCTGCTTCTGCTCGCCCTGACGGGCGTAGGTGCGGTCGACGGCAAGGGTAAAGGATGTTACAGAGGTGTCGTTCTGTGTGCGCCTCAGCTCAGGCTCGGCGACCAGACGACCCATCAGGATGGCTTTATTCAGCATATCCTTACCTCCTTATTACTCCTTGACAATGATGATTGAACGCATAATTTCCTCAGTAATGTTGTAGATACGGTCGAGCTCAGCAGGGAACTCAGGCTTGCTGTTGAACTCAACGAGAACATAGTAACCCTCTGTCATGTCGTCGATAGCGTAAGCAAGACGGCGCTTGCCCCACTCGTTGACCGACGTGACCTCGCCGTGCTGGCCGATGAGGGTCGTGAACTTCTCAACGACGGAAGCGATGGCCTCCTCGCCGATAGTGGCGTTGACGATGAAAAGCGTCTCGTAGTTAGCTGTTACTTTAGGCATTTCTGCACCTCCTTCTGGACTTTTGGCCTGCGCGTTACCGCAGACAAGGATAACAAAAATATATTACACGCCCTTGGCCCGAATGTCAAGAAAAACTTTTGCAAAAGGCCCTGGATACGGAATAATTCCTTTTTTGCTGTTTGACTTTATACATCTCTTTTGATACAATGATTTTCAGTGGACTTTTAACCACAAAAAATCAAACAGGGGATATATAATATGAAGGAAAGATTTTTCAAGATTGTCAGGCTTATGATAGGCTTTGCCCTTATCGGCTGCGGCACAATGGTGACAAAGCAGATAGGCTGGCTCAACTCGTGGAATGTCCTCAACGACGGCCTTTCCAACGTCCTGCCCATCACCATCGGACAGGCCAACACCCTCGTCGGCGTTGTCATTATCGTCATAGATATCATCGCAAAGGAGCATCTGGGCATCGGCACTGTGCTCAACGCCGTATGCATCGGTATGTTTTCCGACTTTTTCATAAACCTCAACGCTTCTCTCGGCCTTATACCGAAGATAAGCAATTTCTGGCTTCAGGTGCCTCTGCTGCTGGTAGGAGTGGCTTTGAGCAGTGTCGGCATATATATTTATATGTCGGCCTGTATGGGCTCCGGCCCCAGAGATTCCCTCATGCTGGCCATTACAAGGCGCCTGCCTTATCCCGTCGGCGTCTGCCGCATGGCCATGGAGGCGGCAGCTTTCTGCATTGGCGCTCTGCTGGGCGGCGAGTTCGGTATCGGCACTTTTGTCACGGTGTTTATGGGAGGCCCCTGCCTCCAGCTTATATGCAAGATAACAGGCTTTAATGTCAAGACGCTTCATAACGAGAGCTTTGCCGAGACCTATGCCTTTTTGAAGTCGTGGTGGGCCGAGAAAAGGGGAGCAAAAAACGCCTGATATCACAGCGCCGATTTGTTATTGACAAATGGCCTTTTATTGGATATAATAACTTTTGCCGATGATTTTGGCAAAAGTTATTATATGCTGGAATAGCTCAGTCGGTAGAGCAG
>CANSNO010000069.1 GCA_947648385.1 uncultured Clostridia bacterium | reverse complement strand
AAGGGGGTCCCCACAAAATCGCGGATTTTCTGGGGCAATGGGGAAAATGACAAAAAGCCATCCGAAAGGGTGGCTTTTTGCGTTGACTCTTTTTCCGCGCCGCAGGGAGGCTTTGCCGACCGTAGGCTGTGAATTAAAAGGGGGTCCCCACAAAATCGCGGATTTTCTGGGGCAATGGGGAAAATGACAAAAAGCCATCCGAAAGGGTGGCTTTTTGCGTTGACTCTTTTTCCGCGCCGCAGGGAGGCTTTGCCGACCGTAGGCTGTGAATTAAAAGGGGGTCCCCACAAAATCGCGGATTTTCTGGGGCAATGGGGAAAATGACAAAAGGGACATCTTCACAGATGTCCCTTTTGCATTGTCCTTATTTGTTAAACTATCAAATCCATGCTATAATAATAAAAAAGGAGTGATATTTAATGAGTAGCGAGTGGTGTTTTCTGACCGAGCAAAGCCCTGTATGGCAGGGTATGCTGGCCGATGTTTTGAAGCAGAACAATATCCCCTTTGTCACCGAAAGCTCCAAGGGAGCCGGTATGGCCATCAGGACGGGTTCTCTGAATGAGACAATACGCTTTATGGTTCCCAATGACAGGTTGGAGGCCGCCAAAATACTTGTGGAGGAGTTATTCTCCGAAAAGGTTAATTAAAACGTATGAGCAAAGAAATCAGAGGGAAAAGCATTATTTTGCGAGAGCAAAGAGAAGAAGACGCGCCCTTTTTTGCTTATTGGTTCAATCAGCCGCAGGTCATGTTTCAATGCGGCTTTGAGAAGCCTACCAATGAGGAAGAGGTCAAAACCTGTATCAATGTGAGCCACAAGTCGGAAGACTCGGTTTGGTACACCATTACAGACATAGACGGAAACATAATAGGTGAAACAGGTCTGCTCCGTATGTTTCCGGCTTGGCATCAAACCGATCTTACGATTATAATTCCCGACCCGAAGACGCAACATAAAGGATACGGGACAGAGGCAATTCGAATAATGCTTGATATGGCCTTTAATGAGTATGAAATGCATCGTGTCTCAATCGGAGTTGTAGGGATGAATACAGAGGCGCTGAAGTTCTACAAAAAAATCGGGTTTAAGCAAGAAGGCATTCTGGAGGAGGCATATTACTACAACAACGAGTACAGCGATTTTGTTATGATGCGAGTGCTCAGCCACGAATGGAAATAATAGACAACCTTGTTTTTATTGAACAGATACCATGGCATTTTTGTGGCTTTCCACAAATTGTTTAACGCTTTTAAAACATAATGCATATAATATAATTGTAGCTGTAGGTGCGCTGTCCCTTTCCGTTTAAGAGTAAAGGACTTGACAAATCAACAGATTTCAGCTACAATTTAGACAACAGATAGCAGCTTGACTGTCTATCGCAGCGTCGAAGCGGATGATGGGGTCAGTTTCCGTACATCCGTGGAGCTTTGAATGAGGGTTTGGACAGTTCCCACAGACTGACTTAGGCTTATGCCGAACGAAAATGTCTTAAGGGAGAGGCTCTGTTTTACAGAGCCTCTCTTTTTTTGTAAAGGATTGATATTATGGGTCTGTTTTTTGACGCGGCGGTAGCTTGGAATGACCTGCGTGATACACAATACATATTAGACCTTGGCAGAAAAGAAAAGCTAAGCAGAATAGAATTGTCTTTTTGCAATGATGATTTCCCACATCTTGCCGGAATGCATTACGCGACGGATGTTGACTTCAAGCTTAGAGAAGCACAATATCATGGAGCAAGGCTTGTATCCGTGTTACTTAACAAAAAGATGGATGATAGCATAATTGAAAAAAGCCGTGACTGGAACAAAATTTCAGGCAGGCTAAGAGCTATCATAAACTTGCAAAACGCGTTGGACAGGGATTTTGCCATTGCCTTGTTTGACCCCAAAAAGGTTGAAGGATATTGCAAAATCCGTGCCAAATTCGTCATTAAAGATACAGAAGCTGATGAAGTGTTCTTTGTTTTTTTGGATGAAAAATCGGGGAAATATTATTGCAAATCTGCCTTTAAAAAAGAACATACTGATTACATAAAAAATCAATCTACAATGACAGTTCTCCAAAAAATCAAAGTTGTCAACGGAGTTACGACGGTTCTTTTTACCCATCCGAATTATATTCCAAAATAATTATACTGTTATAAAAAAGGACGCCTTTGGGCGTCCTTTTATTTTTTATAATTTTATGTCCGTCACTTCGTGACGGAAAAAGACCTTTCTTTTCCCGATGGAAAAGAAACAAAAGGCTTTACTTTTTCTGAGAAAAAGTAACAAAAAGCATTTCTATTTACTTCTTTTGCAATACCAAATTATGGCGGCAAAGGCGCAGCCGCCGATTATATTGCCCAGAGTGACCGAGGCGAGGTTATTCAGCATACCGCCTATGGTGATGGCCGAGATATCTATACCGGCGGTGGCGGCCGCCTCGGCCATGGCGCTGTTTGACAGGGCCATCATCCCGGCCGGGATAAAGTACATATTGGCGACGCAATGCTCGAAGCCGCCGATGACGAACACGCTGACGGGAACAAAGGCCCCGACGGCCCTGCCCACGATATCCTTGCCGCAGAGTGAGCACATGACGGCGGCGCAGACAAGCACATTGCACAGTATGCCGAGTATTACGCCGCGGCCGAAGGGCAGCGCGCATTTAGCGGCGGCCGAGCGGATGACGGCCGTGCCGAGGCCCGAGTTAAAGGCCCCGACATAGGAAAGAGCGGAGGCCAAAAGCAGCGAGCCGGCGAAATTGCCCAGATAGACGGCCAGCAGGTTGCGCCCCATGCCGAGGAGCGTGGCCTTTTTCTCCAATACCGAAATGGTGATAAGACAGTTGCCGGTGAAAAGCTCGGCCCCCGTTATTATGACCATGATAAGGCCGAAGGGGAAAAGCAGGCCGCCGACGATGCGTCCGAGATTGGGGTTTTCAAAGGCCATGGAGGCATAGCCCGAAAGCATACCCCCCGAAGCGATGAAAAAGCCGGCCAAGACGGCGTTAAAAAAGAGCTTAATAAGGCTGCCGGAGGCCTTTTTGCCTCCGACAGCCGCGTAAAATGTCACAAATTCTTCGGGACTGAGCATATGTTCGCCCCTTTCAAAGCTTATTCGACGGAAATAATATAGGAATAGACAGGCTGACCGCCGTGAATGATGTTTATTTCGGCGTTTTTGGCCTCCTTGGCGAAGAATTGAGCCACGCCCTCGGCCGATTCCTCGTCGGCCCCCTCGCCGTATATCACGGTGATAAAGGTGCTCTTTTTGTCGGCCGTCTCGCGGGCCAGCTTTTTGATGACGTCCTCAAATTTCTTGGAGGTGTGGATAAGCTTGCCGTCGGCAAGGGCCATATAATCCCCCTCCTTGATGGAGCGGCCGTCAAACTCGCTGTCACGGGCGGCGTATGTCACCTGACCCGTTCTGACTCCGTTTATGGCCTTGGCCATGGAGGCTTCGTTTACGGCCGGGTCGACGTCGGGGTCAAAGGCCAGCATGGCGCAGAGCCCTTGGGGTATCGTCTTGGTGGGCAGGACGACGACCTGCTTGTCGGACAGAGGGGCCGCCTGCTCGCTGGCCATGATTATATTCTTGTTGTTGGGCAGGACAAAGACTATCTCGGCAGGCGTCCCGTCGATGGCCGTCAGGATGTCCTCGGTGGAGGGATTCATGGTTTGGCCGCCCTCTACCATTTTGTCGACGCCAAGGTCGGTAAAGACCGAGGTCAGGCCCTCTCCGGCCGCCACGGCCACAAAGCCGTAACGCTTTTCGGGAGGGGCTATTTCGCGCTCGCCCATGCTCTCGGCCATGTTTTCCTGCAAAAGCTGTTCGTGCTGGGCGCGCATATTCTCTATCTTTATGCTGACAAGGGGGCCGTATTTGAGACCCTCGGCCAGCGCCCTGTCGGGGTTGTCGGTGTGAACGTGTATCTTGATTATCTCGTCGTCGTCCACAACGACGACGCAGTCGCCTATGCCCTCAAGAACCTCGCGGAGCTTGTCGGGACTGCGCTTTTTGTCCTGACGCTCGGCGATGAACTCGGTGCAGTAGGAGAAGGTTATCTCTCCCGTGTCAAACCGGGAAAAATCGGCCAGAGCCGGAGACTCGACGGGCTTTTTGACGGCCGGGGTGAATATGGCTCTCAGACCCGTCTGGCCTGTCAGGGCGGCATACATACCCTCCAGCAGGATTATAAAGCCGAAGCCTCCGGCGTCGACCACTCCGGCCTTTTTGAGGACGGGGTTCTGCTCGGTCGTCTCCTCAAGGGCCACCTTGGCGGCCTCGATGGCGGCCAGCAACACCTTTTCGCTGTCCCTGTCCTCCTTGGCGGCCCTGACGGCGGCCTCGGCGGCCACGCGCGAAACGGTCAGGATGGTGCCCTCGGCCGGCTTTAACACGGCCTTATAGGCCGATGCTACGCCCTCGGTCAGGCCGTTGGCCAGATTGCCGCCGTCGGCCTGGGATATATCCTTCATGCCCTTGGCAAAGCCGCGGAAAAGCAGGGACGTGATAACGCCCGAGTTGCCTCTGGCGCCCCTCAGCACGGCCGAGGCCGTCACGTCGAGGGCCTTGCCCAGGGTGGGGCTGTTGAGCTTTGACAGCTCACGGGCGGCCGAGTTAAGGGTCATGGACATATTGATGCCTGTGTCTCCGTCGGGAACGGGGAAAACGTTCAGGTCGTTTATTTCTTCCTTGCGCGCTTCTACGGAGGCGGCGCCCTCCAGCATCATATTTTTAAAAAGCTCGCCGTCTATTATTTTTGCCACGGTTTTAAAAACCTCCATTCATGGAGAGGTGGGGCTTTCTCCACTTATATAATAATTTGCGGTATTTTCTCGCTTTTATGTATACCCGAAGGCCGAAAAGGCACCTATTCCAAGTATACATCATAGATTATATCATACGCGTTTCAAATTTGCATCACAAATTTTGATTATCTAACAATTTTTAATAAAGGAAGCAATATAACCGCCTTAATCCCTTTCCTTTAACATTATCATGCCGCAGTGAACTCCGCGTTCCTGCCCCTGCCTGCGGTGAGACCAGAAAAGCTCCTCCTCGCCGCAGCAGGGACAGAAATTGGATATGTCGATATTATAGGGCTGCACCCCGAGGCGCATAAAGGAGGAATATGTCAGCATCTTCAGGTCAATGTGCCATTTGCTTCCCTCGCGGTAAAAATAATCGGGCACCTGATCCTCGTATATCTCGAAGAGTATCTCCTTGACGTCGTCGTCGGTCTCAAAGCAGCGGCGGCAGATGGAGGGGCTTACGGCGGCGATTATGTTTTTGGGCTGGGTGCCGTAAATCTTGCCCATTTTTTCAACGGTTTTGGCCAGTATGCGGTTGGCCACGCCGCGCCAGCCGGCGTGGACGGCGGCTATGGCGCGGTTGTGCTCGTCGTAAAGGAGGATGAGCTGGCAGTCGGCGTAAAACCCGGCCAGAACGACGCCGGGGACGTTGGTGATGACGGCGTCGCAGCCGTCGGGAGCGCCCACCTGACGGAAGCGGCCCTCGAGGGAGTCGATCACCTCTATGCGGTCGGTGTGCATCTGGCAGGTGCGGACAATCTGGTTGTAGCTGCCGCCGAGAGCCTCGGCGGCTATGCGGTAGTTTTCGGCCAGAGCCGCCTGATCGTCGCCGCCGGTAAAGCGGAAATTGAGGCTTTCAAACTTGCCCTTCGACACGCCGCCCTCACGGGTGAAGAAGCCGTGGGAGACGCCGGAGCATATGGACAACTGGGGCGAGACGAGATAGCGTCCGCCGCCGGGAAGCTCTTTGAACATAAACTCAGACATACTATATATACCTCTTTTTATTTAAAATCTATATACGCAACTTCCGTGCATTTGCCGCTTTCATCAAGAGTGAAGAGCGCCCCCTGAATTACGGGGTCTTCCTCGGCGTAGTCGAACCTGACAGACGGATGACCGAGGAACATATCTATCGACCTTTCGGGCAGTACACCCAGAACCGAGTTTTTTGCCCCCGTCATGCCAAGGTCGGTGATATAGCCCGTCCTTTTCGGCAAAATCTGCAAATCACGGGTGGCCACATGGGTGTGAGTGCCGAAAAGGGCCGACGCTTTGCCGTCGAGAAAAAAGCCCATGGCGCGCTTTTCGCTCGTGGCTTCGGCGTGGAAATCTATTATATATATGTCGGCTTCCACCTCTTTAAAAAGGCGGTCGGCGCATTCAAAGGGATTCGACAGGCGGTAGTCCATATCCACCATGCCCATCAGATTGCAGACGCACACATTTTTGCCGCATACGTCGACGACGGTATAGCCGAAGCCTGGGGTGAAGCGCGGCATATTCATGGGGCGGATGACGCGGCGGCTGTCGTCGAGATAGGTCTCAAGCCGTCTGTCGTTCAGGGCGTGGTTGCCCAACGTTATGACGTCGGCCCCGGCATAGAGAAAATCGTCGGCCGTGTCGGGGGACAGGCCGCGGCCGTTGTCATTTGCGTTTTCGCCGTTGACTATGACCAGGTCGGCTCCCGTTTCGCGGCGCAGGGCGCCGAGGCGTTTTTTCAGGGCGTGGCGGCCGCAGCGGCCGCAGACGTCCCCTATCGCGAGTATATTCAAAATATTGGTCTCCTGACTGTTGACAAAATGGCTTTTTGCGGTTATTATAATCATTGCACACGCGCCCGTAGCTCAGCAGGATAGAGCGACCGCCTCCTAAGCGGTAGGTCGGAGGTTCGAATCCTCTCGGGCGTGCCAGAAAAGGTTTTTGAAGGGATATCCTTCGAAAACCTTTTTTAGTTGTCAAAGAGATTCGAACCTCCGACGGCGGCTGTGCCGCCACGCCGCCGGTGCGGCGCAACCTATGAAATTTATCGGGGTCCCCGTGGGGCATGGATTTTGCCACACGGGGTAAAATGTTCGAATCCTCTCGGGCGTGCCAGAAAAGGTTTTTGAAGGGATATCCTTCGAAA
>CANSNO010000068.1 GCA_947648385.1 uncultured Clostridia bacterium | reverse complement strand
CCCAAAAAATCTTCGATTTTTCGGGGACCCCTTTTTATCAAATAGATTTTGCCGGACTGCCGACGTGGGCGTCATAAGACGCCAAAAATGCGCTTGCGCGATTTTTCACAACAAAAAACTATTGACAACAACAACCTGTAGGTTGTAGTATAGAACATATTTTTTATTTTTAAAACATCAATATATTTTAAAGGAGTGACAAAGATGGAAACGACAAAACTCATTCTGCCCACGGGCTACAAGGCCCCCCTCAACGTTCAGGACACGCAGCGCGGCATAAAGGTGATCAAGGACAATTTCGAGCGGTATTTGGCGGTGGCTCTCAATCTCCGCAGGGTGTCGGCTCCCCTCTTTGTCACCCGTGAAAGCGGCCTCAACGACGATTTGAACGGCGTCGAGCGCCCCGTGGGCTTTGATATTCCCGGCGTGGGACGCTATGTGGAGATAGTCCATTCCCTGGCCAAGTGGAAACGCTGGGCTTTAAAGGAATACGGCTTTAAGCCGGGAGAGGGACTTTATACCGATATGAACGCCATAAGGCGCGACGAGGCCCTTGATAACCTCCATTCGGTCTATGTCGACCAGTGGGACTGGGAAAAGGTCATCACACCCGAGCAGCGCACGGAGGAATACCTGCGCGAGACGGTGCGGAACATTTACGGAGCCATCAAGCAGACGGCAAAAACAGCCTGCTATGAGTTCCCCGGCATCGACTTTCCCCTGACCGACGATATATTTTTCATAACCACATCGGAGCTTGAGGATTTATATCCCTCACTGACTCCCAAGGAGCGCGAAAACGCCATATGTCGCGACAAAAAGGCCGTTTTCATCATGCAGATTGGAGATAAATTAAAGAGCGGCATAAAGCACGACGGCCGCGCCCCCGACTATGACGACTGGAGCCTCAACGGCGATATTCTTGTCTGGAACGAGGTTTTGCAAATGGCCTTTGAGATATCCAGCATGGGAATAAGAGTGGACGCGAAAGCCCTCAGAGAGCAGCTCGACAAGGCCGACTGTCCCGAAAGGGCCTCCCTGCCCTTCCACAAGGCTCTGCTTGAAGGAGAGCTTCCCTGCACGATAGGCGGCGGCATAGGGCAATCGCGCCTGTGTATGCTCATGCTCCGCACGGCTCATATTGGCGAGGTTCAGGCCTCGGTCTGGCCCGAGGAAATGCGCGGAACCTGCCGCGAAAACGGAATATTCCTGCTCTGAAATACGGCAAAAGGGGCGGAGCCAAAGGCTCCGCCCCTTTGTTATACTTTTTATTCCTTGGCTATCAGCATTCCGTAGCCGCCGTTCTTCCTTTTGTAAACAACGCAGTATTTATTGTTCTCGTCGCTGTTGATAAAGAAGAAAAACTCATGGGACAAAAGATTCATCTGCATGATGGCGTCCTCGGCCGTCATGGGCTTGACGTCAAGCTCCTTTGTCCTGACCAGCTCAAACTCCTCGTCGGGCAGGTCCTCCACGGCTTCGGAAATAGGCTCGGCCGTTTCAAAGGCGTTCTGACGTGTGCGCTTTGAAAGCCTTGTCCTGTTCTTTTGTATCTGCCTGTCGAGGCTGTTTATGGCGCCGTCGACCGAGGCGTACATATCCGAGGTCTGCTCCTCGGCCCTGAAGAACATACTTTTATACAGGACGGTTATTTCGACGGTGTGGCGGCCGCGCAGGATGGAATATGTCACCTGCGCCTCGGCCTCCTGACCGAAATAGCGGTCGAGCTTCTGGCATTTTTTGTCGGTATAGCTCTTTAAATCGTCGGAGATCTTAACCTTTCTTTCAACAAATCTGACCTTCATAATTTAAGCTCCTTTCGATAAAGAATTCCTTCAAACAGGGTCGGAACAAAAGTTATTTGACCCTTTCTCCGCTGATAAACACTGCCTTTGTCTGGCTCAAATACTCAAAGGGATGACCGCTCCACACGACGATGTCGGCGTCCTTGCCCACCTTGATGGAGCCGACCCTGTCGTCGACCTCGGCGGCTTTGGCCGAATTGATGGTGATTGCCCTGATGGCGGCATTGACGTCCAGACCCTCTCTGGCGCAGACGGCGGCGCTGACGACCAGGTGCATCAGCGGCGTGACGCCGTGGTCTGTGGTCAAGGCGACCTCGATGCCCTCATTGTATAGGATTCCGGGAGCCTTCAGGCTCTTTTCCTCCGTTTCGGGCTTGGTGCTGCCAGACAGAATGGGGCCGAGGACGGGAATAACTCCGGCCTCCTTGAGCTGTCTGGCGACCCTTACGCCGTCGGTGCAGTGAATAATCTGATACCTGACGTTGAACTCGCCGAGGACCCTCATGGCCGTCAGTATATCGTCGCACCTGTGGCAGTGGATATGGGCCACCAGCTCGCCCTTGAGAACGGGAATAAGGGCCTCAAGCTTTTCGTCATAATTGACCTTTTCTCCGGCTTCCTTCTTCTCCATGTAGTTTTTGGCCTTTGTCAGCGTCTCTCTGAGAATAGACGCCGAGGCCATTCTTGTCTGAGGTGTCTTTTTGTTGAGGCCGTAAACACTCTTGGGGTTCTCGCCCAGAGCCATCTTCATGGCGCAGGGAGCCTTGACGACCATATCGGAAATATCCGTGCCGTGCATTTTGATAAAGGCCATCTGTCCGCCGATAATATTGGCGCTGCCGGGGCCGACAACAGCCGACGTGACGCCGCTGTTGACGGCGTCGGCAAAGGCGGTGTCAAAGGGATAGATGCCGTCTACGGCTCTAAGCTGAGGAGTGACGGGGTCGTTGGCCTCGTTGACGTCGTTGCCTTCCCATCTTTTAGACTGCTCCATAATGCCGATATGGGTGTGAGCGTCGATAAAGCCGGGCAGAATATAGCCGTTTTCGGCGTCAAAGACTTCGCCGTCGGCGGCAGGAGCCGAAGCCATATCGCCAAAGCCGGTGATAACGCCGTCCTTAAAGTCGACATATCCGTGTTCGAACTCCTGTCCTTCCGCCGTGATAAGGCGGCCGTTTGTAATTCTCATTTTTCTTTCCTCCTGTCAATTTTCAACACAATTCGCTATTTACAAATATTGTAAATTGTGTTATTATATTTCCAGAACACAGCGCAGACGGCAAATTGCCTTTGGCGCCTGCGGTGTGTTCCGTTCCTCGTCTATGGGGCGCACCGTTCATATCTTTATCCCCACAACCCCATATTTTGGTCCCCAAAAAAACTTCGTTTTTTCGGGGGCCCCTTTTTATTTGATAAACTTTGCCGAAGTCAATTCGGCAAAATCCTTTCGCCGGACTTCCGGCGGACGCCGCAACGCGGCGCATAAAAACAATGTTTTTTGGAACCCCTTTTATATTAAAAACTCATGCTCTTGGCTCCCTTGTGCAAAGGGGGATGTCGCCCGTATGGCTACTGGGGGATTGACAATCCCTCCGTCACGGCTTCCGCCGCGCCACCTCCCTTTACACAAGGGAGGCTTAAAATGAAAAAAGCGCAGACGGACTTTCCATCTGCGCTTATGAGTTATCTTTTTCTGCGTGCGCCCGAGCGTCTGTCCTTCTGCATACGCAGGTCGGACATCTTTGACTCGCTGCGCTGCATGAACATACGCAGTTTATCCTCAAAAACGCTGTCATCGCTTTTTTCAAGAACCGCCCCACCGTCGGACGGCGCGGAAAAAGCCTGCTTCGGCTCCGCCTGCGAAGCCTGAGCCGTTTTTTCCTCCTGAGGTAGAGCTTTTTTTATAGAGAGGTTTATGCGGCCGTTCTGGTCGATGCCGATAAGCTTGACCCTGACGGTGTCCCCCTCGTGAATGTGCTTTTTTATATCGTCGACATATGTATTGGCGACCTCGGAAATATGCACCATTCCGGATTTGCCTGGCGCAAGCTGCACAAACGCGCCGAAGCCCGTGATGCCTGTGACCTTACCCTCGTAAATGTTTCCCACAGTCAGATCCATCTTAACTGCCGTTCCCCCTGTTAAAGCAAAAAATTATTTGCTGGAGCTGTCCACAAAAACCTTCTGTCCGGGTGTGATGTAGCCCAACTTATCGCGTGCGATACGCGCGATATACTCGGCGTCGTCACCGCTGTTCAGGACATCCTGTATCTGCCTGTTCTCAAGCTCCTGAGCGTCAATCTGCTGCTGCAGCTCGGACATCTCTTTTTCCTTGGCCATTATCTTGAGCTGAAGAGATACGATGGTAAAGGCCGCCCAGACGGAAACAAGCAGCAGCGCCAGCTTGGCCGCCACGCTGACCTTTCTCGTTCTGTGCATCCTTTCCATCCCCTTTCAGAGTATAGGTTTAATTATATATATTTTATTACTCCCAGCCCAAAATGTCAACCCTAACATCCCCACGGATGGTCAAAGAATACCGATATTTTTTTTATGATTTTGACAAGAAATCTTTTGACGGCCAGCGCCGCCCTCTCAAGCCCCGACAGCACAAGCCTGACATAATCGGAAAAGCCGAAAAAGTAAAGGCAAAGCCCCAGTATCATTCCTCCCGGCAGATACCATCTGATAATTCCGCCGGCCGCCGTCTGCAAAAGAAATATAAAAACCGACATAAAGGCGACGCAGTAAAGGATATCGAACACGGGTCTGAGTACCTTCTGCCCGAAAACGTCGGGGAAAAAGGAAAAAATATCATAGAGAAGCCCCAGAGCAATCCCCGCGGCCGAAGCGTAGACAAAAACCTTCGTCTGGTCCAAAAGCACGGTTTCCATGGTTTTTTAAAAGAGCTTTGACCAGAAGCTGCCCCTCTGCCTGCCTCCGTCCGCATACTCCATGCTGTCCACGTGTCCGGTGATTATAAGCTCGCCGCTGTCAAGGCTCAGCCTTTCCACATGGAGCTGGTCGCCCCTTATCACCAGCGCGCCCTCGGCCGTATCGGCCGTAATCTCATTTTCGTCAAAGCTCAAAACGTCGTCGACGCCCGACACACTGAGGCGCTGTCTGCCCTCGAGTATTATATTCCCCGTCTGTTCATTTCGCCTGATATCTTCGGAAGCCATAAAATAAGCCCCTCCTTTCATTTGCTGTAAATAATTATGAAAGGGGGAGCCGATTTATTCCGATATCTCGCTGTAAAGAAGGGCGGCGTCCTGTTTGGCGGCAAACTCGGGCACGGCCAGCACCTTGACCTTGACTGTGCGCGTGCCGATGGATATCTCTATGATATCCCCC
Organism: uncultured Clostridia bacterium; assembly: GCA_947648385.1. Lineage (GTDB taxonomy): Bacteria > Bacillota > Clostridia > Oscillospirales > Butyricicoccaceae > RGIG1902. The sequence goes on along the minus strand of CANSNO010000068.1, from coordinate 1,798 downwards.
ACCTTGACCTGATAGGAGGCCTTGGCCTCCCTGCCGTTGACGACAACCCTCTGGGTGTCGCAGGCCTCGTTGGCCACGGTGCGCCTCTTTATCAAACGGGCTATCTTGAGGTATTTGTCAAGCCTCATAAAAAAACTCCTTAAAAAATGCGGAAGCGGCCTTTTACACTGCCGCTTCCGCCGTATTTTTCAAAAACTTATTTCGCAACGATATCCTTCAGAGCCTTGCCGGCCTTGAATGTGGGATACTTTGTCTCAGGCAGCTTTATCTCCTTGCCTGTACGGGGGTTGCGAGCCGTGCGGGCAGCCCTTGTCTTGACCTCAAAGGAACCGAAGCCGATGAGCTGAACCTTGCCGCCCTCCTTAAGCTCCTCTGTAACGGCCTCCAGTGTAGCGGCCAGTGCCTTTTCGGCATCCTTCTTTGTCAGCTCTGTCTTTTCGGCAATAGCCGCGATAAGCTCTGTCTTGTTCATTTTAATGATCCTCCAAATAGAATTTCTTTTTCTTTATAAACAAACCATCCTTGGTCTATTCACCTTTCGTCTTTTCCCAAAGCTTGTCCATTTCCTCAAGGCTCATATCCCCGAGGTCTCTGTCGGCTGCCTTTTCCATGGCGCAAAAGCGCCTGACAAACTTGGCGCTGGCCCTTTCAAGGGCCTCCTCGGGGTCGACATGGAGAAATCTGGCCGCGTTGACAACCGAGAAAAGCAGGTCGCCCAGCTCCTCAAAGACGTCTCCGTCGCCCTCCATGGCCTTTACAAGCTCGGCCTTCTCTTCGTCTATCTTGTCGAGAGCACCGTTGATATCGGGCCAGTCAAAGCCGGCCTTTTTGGCCTTTTTCTGCACCTTTTCGGCGTACATCAAAGCCGGGAGGGATTTCGCCACCGAAAGAACCGTGTCACTGTAGGATTTCTGCCCCTTTTCCACCATCTTTATGGCATCCCAGTTTTCCAGCACCTTTTCCGACGTCTCGGCCACCACGTCGCCGAAGATATGCGGATGACGCAGAATAAGCTTCTTACATATGCCGTCGCAGACGTCCTCCATATCGAAAGAGCCCTCGTCCCTCGCCATATCGGCGTGGTAGACCACCTGAAGCAGAACGTCGCCCAGCTCCTCGCAGAGCATGGTGTTGTTTTTCAGATCGATAGCCTCGCAGGCCTCATAGACCTCCTCGATAAAGTTTTTGCGGATAGATTCATGGGTCTGCTCCCTGTCCCAGGGGCAGCCGTTCTCGCCGCGCAGTATATCCATTATCTCCAAAAGATCGTTATAGCCGTACTTCGCCTTGTTTTTAAAATTTATCACACTTTCATCCCCTTTGCAAGCATATTTGTAAAAGTTTATACTAAAGCTTATACTATTTATTTGAGTTTAAGCATTTTGGCTATCTTTTGCCCCTTGGGAAGCATCAAAACCTCTTCCTTCGGCAGGGCCTTTATGGCTATCAGCGCGATGAGATATACTACGGCCGACAGGCCGACCGTCACAACGACCCCTATCCTGCCTCCCAGCATACCGCTGACAGGTCCATAGGCAAAATAAGCGAAGAACGCCATTACCGCCGAGGCGGCAAAGGGCTTAAAGAAACTCTTTATGACCGATACGCCCTTTATCTCTTTTGAAATTATTACCAGATTGAGTATGGATATGGAGCCGTAGCACAGAGTCGTGCCGATGGGCGCGCCGTATATCTCGATGCCCGGGGTGCCGACCAGAAGGTTGTTTGTCAAAAGCTTGATGACGCCGCCGATAACTATGGTCACCATGGGCACCTTGACCCTGCCCATGGCCTGCAA
>CANSNO010000067.1 GCA_947648385.1 uncultured Clostridia bacterium | reverse complement strand
CTTTTTCTCGAAAAAGAAAAACTTTTTGGATACTTTTTGGTTTCAAAAAGTATCGAACTGTTGGTGCGAGCTAAATAAAATTATAGCTTCCAAATAACATCCAAATAACATCCAAATAACAGAACTTACAACCCCTCAGTCCACTTCGTGAACAGCTCCCCTTGCACAGGGGAGCCAAGGGAAAGAGAAGAGATAAAAATAAGCCCCCGACACAAGGGGGTCTTTTCTTGCCCAAACATACACAACCATTTCCTATTGCAAAACAACGAATAATTATGTATAATATTCCCCGTATTTAATCCAAACGAAAAGGAGAGACCTCAAATGACCTCAAAAAAGAAAGCCCTTCTCTTTTTCACCATCATGGTCTTCGGCAACATGGCGGCCAGCTTCGCCCACCCCGTCACACCGACCCTGATAGTCGAAAGAGGGCTTGACAGCTCCATGTTCGGCGTGGCTCTCGCCGCCATGATGATGATGAACTTCCTGTTCGCCCCCTTCTGGGGCAAGCTGTGCGGCTATGTGCCCACAAAGCGCATCATGCTGATATGCGCCCTGGGCTATTCCGTCGGACAGGCTATATTCGGCGCGGCCCAGACCGAGGCCATGGTCATCGGCGGCCGTATGTTCGCCGGCATATTCACGGGCGGCCTTTTTACGGCCTATTCAAACTATGTTATCAACACCTCCGCCTCCCCCGAGGAACGCGGCCAGAACCTGACCGTACTTATCACCATCCAGACGGTGGCCGGAGCCATGGGATATTTTGTCGGCGGTATGCTCGGCATGATTTCCGTCGAGGCCGCCTTTATCGCCCAGGTCATCACCCTGGCCACAACGGGCATAATCTTTTTCTTCACCTGTATCGACGACACCCCTTTCAAGCACAAGCCGGACAGGCCCCTTTCCATCAGGGAGGCCAACCCCTTCAGCGCCATGCTGGCGGCGCGCAAGTTCCTGACCCCCATGCTGGGCCTCCTCTGCGCCATCGTCGCCATTTCGGCCATCGGCCAGAACTCCTTCGAGCAGTGCTTCAACTATTATATAAAAGACCAGTTCGGCCTCGGCTCCCAGTATAACGGCATCTTCAAGGCCGTTATCGCCGCCATGACCATGCTGGCCAACTCCACCGTCTGCATCTGGCTGGTCAAAAAGACAGACACAAACAAGAGCTTCCTGCCAATCACGATTCTCAGCGCCGTCACGCTGGGCTCGATACTCTTCTTCAGGACCCTCGTTCCCTTTGTCATCATCGACGTGCTCTTCTTCACCCTCAACGCCATCCGCCTGCCCCTTATGCAGAATCTGGCGGCCAACCGCTCCACCCCCGAGAACAGCAACAGCGTCATGGGCTTCTATCAGTCGATGAACTCTCTGGGCGGCATCTTCGGCGCCCTGTTCGCCGGGCTTATATACGACGCCGGGCCCATGCTGCCCTTCATTCTGGCCTTTGCCGCCTTCAGCGTGGCTTCGGTATTCTCGGCCGTATATGTGCAGAAATACAAAAAGGAATCCAAAACAGCGGCAAAATAAAGCCTCAAGCCCCCAAGCAGCGTTGGGGGCTTGATTTTTACACTTAGGCGGTATATAATCATTTTATTCGTGCAAATCTAAAAGGAGCAAGGAAACAAATGAAGAAAAAGTCTCTCACGTCTTATTTCCTCGTCATCAGCCTCTTTTACCTTGCCGCCAACTTCGCCCATCCGGTAACCCCCACCCTTATAGTGGAAAGAGGTCTGGACAGCTCGATGTTCGGCGTGGCGCTGGCCGCCATGATGACGATGAACTTTCTTTTCGCCCCCTTCTGGGGCAAGCTTTGCGGCTATATCCCCACAAAGAGGATAATGCTGATATGCGGCATTGGCTACGCCATAGGCCAGGGCATCTTCGGCGCCGCCCAGAGCGAGGTCATGGTAGTTGCCGGGCGTATGTTTGCCGGCGTGTTTACCGGCGGCAGCTTTACGGCATATTCAAACTATGTCATCAATATGTCCGAGCCTGAAAAGACGGGCCAGAACCTGACCACCCTCGTCACCCTCCAGACGGTCATCAGCGCCGTGGGCTATTTTGTCGGCGGTCTGCTTGGCACCATATCGGTCGAGGCCGCCTTTATGGCTCAGGTCGCCCTGCTGGCTTCCTGCGGCGTGCTGCTCTTCTTCGTCTGTCAGGACGACACCCCCTTCAAGCACAGGCCCGAAAAGCCCCTCACCTTCAAGGAGGCCAACCCCTTTGCCGCCTTTGCCTCGGCCAAGGACTTCATGACTCCCATGCTGGCCCTCATCTTTATCATCATGGCTGTCGCCGGCATCGGCTACAATTCCTTCGAGCAGTGCTTCAACTATTACATCAAGGACCAGTTCGGCCTCGGCTCCCAGTATAACGGCACCATCAAGGCCGTTATCGCCATGGCCATTCTTGTTGGCAACGCCACAATATGCACATACCTGCAAAAGAAAACCGACACCAACGTCACTTTCATGCCCGTCATGGTGGCCCTGACAGTCGTCATCGGCGGCGTCTTTATCGTCGACGGCTTTATTCCTTTCGTCGTCATCTATATTCTCTTCAGCGTTTTCAACGCCATCCGTATGCCCCTGCTTCAGAACATGGCGGCCAAGTGCTCGACCCCCGAGACAAGCAACAGCGTCATGGGCTTCTATCAGGCCATGAACTCGCTGGGCAGCATCTTCGGCGCCCTCTTCGCCGGCATCATCTATGCCTCCGGCCCCATGCGCCCCTTCATGCTGGCCTTTGCCGCCATGATAGCGGCCACCCTTGTCTCTGTCCTCTATGTGACAAGGTATAAAAAGAGCCGCAAAAATGTATAATAGGCTGTAAAACCTCTAATTTATAACATCAACGCCAAGCAACTCCCCGAAAAAGGGAGTTGCTTGTTATTTTAGCTAAATTTTTTCTAACTTAAGTTGACAAACTGTGCTTTTTTCTATATAATTTCTTTTCGCTACAAATATAAAGCCCAAAAAGGAGAAAAAATGAAAAGAAAAAGCATCATTCCCTTTTTCGTCCTGACTGTGCTGTTTTACATGGCGGCCAACTTCGCCCATCCCGTCACGCCGACCCTTATCGTCGAAAGAAACCTTGACAGCTCCCTTTTCGGCACGGCCATGGCGGCCACGACCCTGACCATATTCCTCTTCTCACCCCTGTGGGGCAAGCTGTGCGCCTACATACCCACAAAGCGTATGCTGCTTATCTGCGGCGTCGGCTACGCCATAGGCCAAACCATCTTCGGCATGGCCTATTCGGGAGCCATGGTCATCTTCGGCCGCGTATTCGCCGGTATGTTTTCGGGCGGCATGATAACCGTCAGCGCCAACCACATTATCAATGTCTCCCCTCCCGAAAAGCGCGCCCAGAACCTCACCGCCCTCGCCACGATACAGACTGTGGCCGGCGCCTGCGGCTATTTTGTCGGCGGAATGCTGGGCACAATATCGGTCGAGGCCGCCTTCGCGGCCCAGGTCGTAACCCTGCTGTCCTGCGGCATCCTCTATTTTATCACGGCTCAGGACGACACACCTTTCAAGGTCAAGCCCGAAAAGGCCCTTTCACTCAGGGACGCCAATCCCTTTGCCGCCTTTGCTGAAGCAAAAAAGTTCATGACCCCCATGCTGGCCCTGCTCTTCATCATGATGGTCTTTGCCGGCATCGGCTACAACTCTTTCGAGCAGTGCTTCAACTATTTTATAAAAGACCAGTTCCGGCTCGGCTCCCAGTATAACGGCACTATAAAGGCCGTCATCGCCATCGCGGTACTTATCGGCAACTCGACAATATGCACATATCTCCAGAAAAAGACCGACACAAACAAGACCTTCTTTCCCATGATGGTGCTTTACACCGCCGTTGTCGGCTGCATATTTATCGTCAGCGGCTTTACGCCCTTCGTCATCATATATGTTCTCTTCAGCGTCATAAACGCCGCCCGTATACCTCTTATACAGAACATCGTGGCGTCCCGCGCCACCCCCGAGAACAGCAACAGTGTCATGGGCTTTTATCAGGCCATGAACTCCTTCGGCAGCATTTTCGGCGCCCTCTTCGCCGGTATAATTTACGCCAAAAACCCCATGCTGCCCTTTGCCCTTTCCTTCGCCTCCCTTGTCATCGCCACCCTGTTCGGCGGCGCCTATGTGGCAAAATACAAAAAGGCCAAAAAGGCCGAGTGATATCAAACAAAAAGCCTCCCCGTCGGGAGGCTTTTTTATTATCTCAAACGCCGTAAACTATCATACCCATCACGGCCGATATCAGGATGACCGTTATGGTCGAGGGCTTCTTCTTTCTTATCTTTGTCCAGCCGACTATCAAAGCCACGGTGGCCGCCGTTATAACGGCGGCGCGAATGTCGAATGTCCACGCCCCGTCATGATGGCCGATGACATTATGTGCCGTCAGATAAACTCCCGTGGCCCCTATGATGCCTATGACGGTCGATTTAAGGCCGTCGAGAAGGGCGTCCACATGGGGGTGGCCCACAAGGTGATTCAAGGCCTCGGCAAAGAGCAGCATGATTATAAAGGCCGGCGTGACGACGGCAATCGTCGCCACGAGAGCGCCCCAGAAGCCGGCCTTGCTGCTGCCGACAAAGGTGGCGAGATTGACCATAATCGGCCCGGGGGTCGACTCGCTGACGGCGAATATATAGGAAAGGGCCTCATCGGTCAGCCAGCCGTGTGAAAGGGCGACATTTCTGATAAGGGATATGGCCCCGTAAGCTCCGCCGAAGGCAAAACAGCCCACCTTTAAAAAGCCCCTTATAAGGTCAAGAAAAACCGTCATCTGTCACCCTCCTTTTTTCTCTGCCCCGCCGAAAAGACGGCAAGGCTTATCAGCCCTCCGGCGGCCAGCAGTATGATGGACGATACGCTCAGGCCAATGACGTCGGCCGCCAGCATTATCAGGAAGGCGGCCGCCGCCAGCCCCCACTGGAGCGGCCTGCGCGGCATCAGCTTGAACATATGTATGGCCTCCTCAAGAAGAACTATCTTGACGGCTATCTTTATGCCCTTGAAGGCGCTGGCAATCGGCTTGTATTCCAAAAAGTGTTCAAAAAAGCGCGAGATGACAAAAATGATGATAAAGGAGGGCAGCGAGACCCCTATCGTTGCGGCCAGCGCCCCCCATATGCCTCCCCTGCGGTAGCCCACATAGGTGGCGCAGTTTATGGCGATTGGGCCGGGGGTCGATTCGGCTATTACCGTAATATCCATCATTTCGTCATGGGTCATCCATCCCTTTTCATCGACACAGCAGTCCTCTATTATGGGTATCATGGCATATCCGCCGCCGACGGTGAAAAGGCCTATCTTAAAAAAGCTGCCGAAAAGTTCGGCCAAGCCTCGTCTGTCCATCCTGTCACTCCTTTTTTATTAAAATAGCTCCCTGTATTTCAAGGGAGCCATTTTGAGATTTCACACAAAGAATTATTTCTTCATATCGTCCAGGCAGGGCAGCTGGTTCATGGGAATGGTCTCGGTGGCCATCATGCTGTCCATATAGGCGATATACTCTTCCTTGGTCATTGTGGCCTTAAAGCTGTCCATAACGGCCTTGGCATAGGAGCCGCCGTTCTTGAGCATCTTATAGCCTGCCAGGGCAAAGACCTTGGCCGTCATGACATAGGCCAGATACTCGTCTGTCGGCATGACGTCGGGATTGTGCAGGACGCCCTTATAGCCGCCCGTGCCGAACTGGATGGTGGGCCAGAGGTTTGAGACGTCGCCGTAGTCGGTAGAGCCTGTGCCGTGCTTTATCTCGCCCACGCCGGAGATTTTGAACTTGTTTCCGACCGACTCGTTGGCGTCGTTCAGTGCCTCGACGACGGCCGTCGTGTCCTTGGCCGGGATGGAGGGCAGATAGCCGGCGAAGGTCTTGATGGAAAGGCCGGCTCCCGTGGCGACGGCTCCGGCTCTCATGGCGCGGTCAAACTTCTTGGATGCGTCTATGACGGCCGGAACATTGTTGGCGCGGACATAGTATTCCAGAACGACCGTGTCGGCGATAACGTTTGTGGCCATGCCACCCTTGACGGTGAAGCCGTGGATGCGGACCGTGTCGCCGTCGCGGAAGGACTCGCGCTGGATGTCGACGGCGTTTTTGGCCAGAGCCGCGGCGTTATAGGCGTCAACGCCGTTCTGGGGCGCACCGGCGGCGTGGGCGGCCTTGCCCGTAAAGGTGATTATCTTGTTGACAAAGCCGTTGTTCGTGCCGTTGGAAAGGGCCAGCTCGACGGCGGGAGAGGTGTGGTGGCCGATGACTATGTCAATGTCGTCCAGAGCGCCGATGCGGATAAGCTCGCACTTGCCGCCGCCATAGCCTATCTTGCCCTCGTCTATCATCTTGCTCTTCAGCTCGGTCTCGACAAACTCCTCGGCCGGCACGCCGAAAAAGACGATGTTGCCGTCAAGAGCCTCTTTTATCTCGGGGTCGCTGAGGGCAAAGGCGGCGCCCATAACGCCTGTTATCTGGGCGTTGTGGCCGCAGCAGTGGGAGGCGCCCGTCTCGGGGTTGGCGTCGGGATGGTTGGATATGGGCAGGGCGTCATACTCGCCCATGAGGGCAACCGTCGTGCCCTTAAAGTCCTTGCCCTTGAGATAGCCCTTGGCGCCCGTAATGGCAAGACCCTCGACCGTCTCAATGCCCAGAGCCTTGAGAGCCTCCACAAACTTCCCGGCCGTGCGGAACTCGCGGTAGCCCAGCTCGGCATGATGCCAGATATCGCGGCCGAAGGCGATTATCTCGTCCTGCTTGCTGTCGATAATATCGCAAATTTTCTTTTCAAGCTTGTCCATATGGGTCAACTCCTTTAAATATTAAGATATTTTCAGGATACCACATCGCCGCTCAAATGTCTATCGCTTGCAATAATTTTTATTTTATTTTAGAATAGAGAAAACATTAAAAATCAAGGAGAGACCGCCATGAAAATGAAAATCGCCCTCCTCCAAACCCCTGTCGGCTTCGACCGGGCCGAGAATATCGAAAGGGGCGTAAAGGCCGTAGAATGGGCGGCAAAAAACGGCGCCGACATGGCCGTCCTGCCCGAAATGTTTACCTGCCCCTACGCCAATAAATACTTTCCCGAATATGCCGAAGAGGAGGACGGCCCCACCCTCGCCGCCCTGTCTCGCGCCGCTTCCGGACACAATATATACGTCGTCGGCGGCTCGATACCCGAAAAGAGCGGCGGCAGGCTTTACAACACCTCCTTTGTCTTTGACAGGCAGGGGAAAAGAATAGCCCGTCACCGCAAGGTGCATCTTTTTGACATAGACGTCAGAGGAGGCCAGAGCTTCAAAGAATCGGACACCTTCACCCCCGGCGACGAGGCGACGGTTTTCAGCACCGAGTTCGGCAAAATGGGCCTCTGTATCTGCTTTGACATACGCTTTCCCGA
>CANSNO010000066.1 GCA_947648385.1 uncultured Clostridia bacterium | reverse complement strand
TTTCAACTATCTCTTTCACAAACACGCCTCCAACCGTCTGTAGATAAAATAATCATATCACAAAGAACAGCCGCGCGCAACAAAAGACGCCGTTGCCTAAAGGGTCAAAATATGATAAAATCAGTCTGTATTCTACTTTTTCGGGAGTGATATCATTGCTTATCTGCTCTTCAAAAATACCTGTCAATGAAAGCCTGACGGCCGAAATATTTATTGATTATGCCACCGAATGGGTGCTTTCGGGCAGGAAATACACCTTCCCCACCTTTGTATGGGACGGCTCGGAGGATTTTGCAGCGGAAGGAGAAAAGGGCGAGCTTTTCCGCGTAGGCCTTTTTGACGGTGGGAAAATTTGCGCCGTACACTTTATCCGTTATGACGACAGACAGGACAAGTGGACGGCCGATTTTGTCCTCAATACCGAAAAGGGCGTTCTGGCCTTTCAGCTTTACCGCGACGCTTCGGAGTCGGAATACATAAGCCGGAGCTACAGTCTGCCCAACCTTGTCAGGAAGCTTATCTCGGCCGGCTTTTGCCAAAGTGACAACGGCCTTGAGATATGCGGAAAGCCCCTGATTATAACCAGGGAAAATATCTCGCTGGCTTCGGAGCTTATCCTGTCCCGTGCCGAATACTCTCTGCCGGTAATATATATTTCCTGCGTTGAGGACGGCAAATGGGCTGTCGACGGGAACAAGCTGGCCGACAAGCTCAACGGCATAGCCCATGTCATGCTTGAATCGGGCCGTGACGTCTCCCGTGAGCTGAAATACCGCACCGACGGTCACAACCCTTATATGGGCGGCGCCGAAATATTCTATCCAAAGGGGAGCAGAAGATTCCCACCCGACCAGCTTACAGGCTATACCGTCCTTTCCGACGCCGTGGTTCAGCACATAAACCAGCTTGTTATAGAGGACGACTATCTCTGGTCCCACCTTCTGGCCGAAAAGCTGAGCCGAAAATTGACCTCCGAGGCTCGAGAGTTTTCCGAGCTGAGCGTCATGTATGAGGAAATACTCAAAAACAAGGACGAGGAGATACAAAACCTGAAAAATCAGGTATATTCGGCCAACAGCATTATCGACAAAATGAGCAGTGTCAGCGTGGAAAAGCCCACCGAGGGCACCCCCGTCATCCTTCTGGGCGAGGAAAAAGACCTTTACCCCGAGGAACAGAAGATGTTTTTGATGGAGTTTCTCGAAAGAGAGCAAAAAATGGCTCTTGAGGGCACAAGGCGAAAGCATATTCTCGATTCCATCGTGGAGGCCAACCGATGCGAAAAGTCCCTTGACGCAATCAGGGACAGGATGAAAAGCTGTCTCAAGGGCTACAGCCGCATGACTCCCTCCCTTGAGCATGAGCTGAACGACATCGGCTTTACCGTGACTGGGGACGGCAAGCATTACAAGCTGATTTTCTGCGGCGACGGGCGCTATCAGGGCACCCTGAGCAAGACGGCCAGCGACAGGCGCAGCGGCCAGCATCTGGCAAGCGATCTTATCAAAAAGCTGTTTCAATAAAAAAAGGGCCTCGCTTCACATAGAAGCAAGGCCCTTTTTTTACATAACCGATAAGTAGAGAATTATCATTCCCACGCCGACGGCGGCGCATATGCCGCTTATTATAAGAGGCAGCAGCTTTCTGTTGCCCTTGACATAGCTCTTAACCGACATTGCGATACCGACAAGGCACAACACTATGCCGATAGGTGGGTAAAAGATGGAGAAAAAGGCTCCGATTCCCGAAATTACCGCTCCGATGACGCCCTGACCCTCGTTGCTCTCGGCCTCCATTATGGCGTCGACACCGGGATTTTCAGAAGCCACATACCCGGAAAGCTCCTCAATAAAGGCCTCGAAAGCGTCACATTCCTCATGCTGATAAATGTTTACGGGGAAATAACGCTTGCGCAGGTTTTCACCGTCGATAACAAGTGTTTGCAGAGTGTGCCCCATTTTGTCGCCCAGCCAGACCTCCAGACGCTTGCCGCCTTTGGAGGTCTTTGTTTTCACGGTCACCTTGCCGAGATTTTCGGGAGAATAGACCTGAGGCGCTGCAATAAACATCTGACGGGTCTTTTTGTTGACGTCCAGCGGCGCGACCGTCAAAACACGGTTTTTAAAGGAAACGGCATACCTGTAATATGTTATTTTAACCGTGCGCCCATAGTGTTCACGCTTCTCCCAATGGGCGTAAAGCATGGGGTCGTTCCCCCCTTCGCCCAATATCGGTATGGCGGCCCCACGCAGATTCATCTTGTCGGCGCCGCTTTCGGCCTCCCTGCGGTTGCGGTTCTTTCTTACAGAAAAATATGCGATTATCACCGCGGCAATGGTTCCCCAATACAAAACCAGTATCAGCCACTCTTTCATTGCTCTTCTATCCTCCCTTTTTGTCTGTCAAAAAGGTGCCCGACAATGCGGACAACCTTTTTCAAATATTATATTTTGCTCCATTTTACGCCCTGAGGGGTGTCCTCAAGGACTATGCCCTTTGCTTTCAGCTCGTCGCGTATGCGGTCGGCCTCGGCAAAGTTTTTGGCCTTTCTGGCCTCATATCTGGCAAGAACCAAAGCGTCGATTTCGGGGTCGCCCTCGCCTGTGACGGTATAGCCGCCGGCCGACTTGGCCGATTGCGCGGCCTCGTTTTTCCTGAGTTCTTCGGCCTTTTCCAGCAGGTCAAGCCCCAATACCGAATCAAAGTCGGCCAGAATTTCGCGCTTGGTCGCGTCGTTTATTTTGGCCTTTAAAACGTCGTAAAGAGCCGTGACGCCCATGGAGGTGTTCAAATCATTGCCCATCTGCTGAATGAACTTTTCTTTAAACTCGGCGACGGCGGCCTTATCCACCTCGCCGGAGTTATCGGTCAGGGCGGCAATCTTTTTAAGCAGCTTATTGAAAGCGCCGGCGGCGTTGTCCAAGTTCTCCCCTGAGAAAACAAGTCCCTTGCGGTAATGGCTCTGCAGGCAGAAGAAGCGATAGACAATGGGGTCGTATCCCTTCTGCTCCAGCAGCGAGACGGTCAAAAACTCGCCCTTGGACTTGGACATCTTTCCGTCGGAGGTGTTGAGATGGGCCACATGGAACCACTGGCGGCACCAGGGATGACCGAGATAGCTCTCCGACTGGGCGATTTCGTTTGTATGATGAGGGAAAGCGTTATCGACGCCGCCGCAGTGCAGGTCGAGATACTCGCCGTTGTATTTCATAGATATGCAGGAGCATTCAATATGCCAGCCGGGATAACCGACGCCCCAGGGAGAATCCCATTTCAGCGCCTGATCTTCAAACTTGGATTTGGTAAACCACAAAACAAAGTCGTTCCTGTTGCGCTTGTTGGCGTCTTCCTCGACACCCTCGCGGACGCCGACGGCCAGGTCCTCCTCATTGTGGTCGTTGAAAACATAATAACGCTCCAGCTTGGAGGTGTCAAAATAGACATTGCCGCCCGATATGTAGGCATATCCCTTTTCAATCAGCCCCGAGACTATGCGGATATAGTCGTCGACCATGCCCGTGGCCGGCTGTACCACGTCGGGGCGCTTGATGTTGAGCTTGCGGCAGTCGTCGAAAAAGGCGTCGGTATAATATTGGGCTATCTCCATGACGGTTTTGTGTTCGCGCTTTGCCCCCTTGAGCATCTTGTCCTCGCCCTCGTCGGCATCGGAGGTGAGATGGCCCACGTCGGTGATGTTCATCACGCGATTGACTTCATAGCCCGAATAGCGCAAAAACTTTTCCAGCACGTCTTCCATAATATAGGAACGCAGGTTTCCGATATGGGCAAAATGATATACCGTCGGGCCGCAGGTATACATCTCCACTCGGCCGGGAGTATGGGTGACAAACTCTTCCTTTTTATGTGTAGCGGAATTATACAGATACATCCTCGCTCATTCTCCTTTCACAACGCCGTCTTTGATCAGGCCGAAATTGCGTTTCAAATAATCGTAGCCCGAAAAAACCGTAAAGGCCACCATGATATATATGAGAAGGGACTTGAGGCTGAGAGAGCCGAACAGCATCACATCGTCTATACCCGAAAGCAGGTACATGATACAGATGAGCTGTGACGTGGTCTTGAGTTTGCCCCAAAAGGAGGCGGCCAGCACCACGCCCTTTGAGGCGGCGATGCTCCTGAGCGAGGAGACGATAAACTCGCGGGCCAGAATTATAATGCAGTGCCACGACATCAGCGCCCCCTGCTCCAGCAGTATCAGCAGAGCCGACATGACAAGAAGCTTGTCGGCAAGAGGGTCGACAAGCTTGCCGAAATCGGTTATCTGGTTGTATTTACGGGCAATATACCCATCGATACCGTCGCTGAGGCTGGCGATGGCAAAGATAGCAAGGGCGACAAAATTGCCCTGTGCGCCGTCCGATATGGCGGCGTACATAAAGATGGGTATAAGGGCCATTCTGCCGAGGGTTATCATATTCGCTGTAGTCATGTTTTATTCCTCCGGGACCTCGCCGTATAATTCGCTGGCGACTGCGTCAACAATCTCAAGGGTGACAAACTCTCCCTCTTTGATTCTCTCATCGTCAAAATAGACGACGCCGTCAACATCGACGGAATCCATATAAGAGCGGCCGTACTGTCTGCCGCTTTCATCTCTGCCGCAGCACAGCACCTTCAGCCTTTTGCCGATAAGGCCGTGGGAAAACTCGTCCATTATCCTCTCCTGAAGCTCAAAGAGCTTTATTCTGCGCTGCTCCTTGACCTCCTCGGGTATCTGGTCTTCCCTTTTTGCCGACGGCGCGCCCTCCTCTTGAGAATAACAGAAAAAGCCGGCTCTTTCAAGCCTGTACTCCTCAAGAAAATCATAAAGCTCCTGAAATTCCTCGGGCGTTTCCCCGGGGAAGCCGGTTATCATGCTGGTGCGAAAGACGCTTTCGGGCATCATAGTCCTGATTTTTGTGATAAGGCCGCGGATAAGCTGACCCGAGCCGCGGCGGTTCATCTCCCTCAGCACCTTGTCGTTTATATGCTGGAGGGGAAGGTCGAAATACTTGAGTATTTTATCGTTGTTTTTGATGGTTTCCAGAAGCCTGTCATCAACCTCGTCGGGATAGAGGTAATGGAGCCTTATCCACTCGATGCCCTCTATTTTGCAAAGCTCCTCAAGGAGTTTGTAAAGGCGTCTTTCGCCGTAAAGGTCGATGCCGTAACGCGAGATATCCTGAGCTATCACCAAAAGCTCCTTGACCCCCGAGGCGGCCAGGGTTTTGGCCTCTTCAATAAGGCTTTCCATATCGCGGCTGCGGTAGCGGCCCCTTATGTATGGAATAACGCAGTAGGAGCAGCGGTTGTCGCACCCCTCGGCAATGCGGAGATAGGCGTAATATGACGGGGTTAAAAGCCGTCTTTCGCCGCCGAAATCACAGGCGTCGCTGGGAGCGAACCATTCCCCTCCCCTTTTTCCCTTAAGCACGGCGCCAACGGCCTCGGCTATATCGTTATAGCTGCCGGTGCCGAGGGCGGCGTCGACCTCGGGAAGCTCGAAGAGGAACTCCTTTTGATATCTCTCGGTCAGACAGCCTGTGACAATAAGTCCCTTTATGGTGCCGTCCTTTTTCAGCTCGGCCAGCTTGAGAATGGCCTCGATGGCCTCGCTTTTGGCCGAATCTATAAAGCCGCAGGTGTTGACGATGGCCGCGTCGCTGTCCTCGGGCGTGTCAACTATCTCATATCCCTCATTCTCCAGTATGGCCAGCATCTGCTCCGAATTGACAAGATTTTTGGCGCATCCCAAAGAGAGCAAAAACACTTTTTCCGCCACTATTCCATTTCCTCCAACTGCTGTGTATATTCGTCAAGCGCCCTTTTTATCTGGTCCCAACCGAAGCCGCGCCGCGCCAGACTGTCGGCAACCCTTTTGACGGCCGCCCTGTCGGGAGACGGATTATTTTTCAGCTTCGAGGCTATCAGCTTTTTCATTTTATCGTAATCAGGCTCAAAATCCTCAAGAAGTCTGTCGACAAGCTCGGGCTCAAGCTGTCTCTTTTTCAGCTCCTGTTTTATTCTCGCGCGGCCCCAGCCCTTGGCGCGGCAAGATGCCAGCAGGCTTCGGCCGTATTCCTCGTCGTTCAGAAAGCCAAGCTCCATGAGCCTCGAAACGGCATAGGCCGCCTCTTCCTCCGGCTGACCCTTTTCGATAAGCCTGTCATAAAGGGCGGCAGAGCTGCGGTTTTTGTATGTCAGCACATTGGCCGCCACCGTCAGGGCCTTCTTTTTGCTTTCCTCAGTCATGACGGCCGTTTATTCTTCGTCGTC
Organism: uncultured Clostridia bacterium; assembly: GCA_947648385.1. Lineage (GTDB taxonomy): Bacteria > Bacillota > Clostridia > Oscillospirales > Butyricicoccaceae > RGIG1902. Next base: position 1,161 of record CANSNO010000066.1, on the reverse strand, counting down.
CTCAAAGTCGTCGGCAAATATCTCAACTCCGCCGCTCTTGGCCTTTTTGGGAGCAGCTTCCTCCGCCGCGGCCTTGGGTGCCGAAGCCGGCTTTTTCTCCTCGTCACGGACAGGCTCGTCTTTATTGAGGAGCTTCTGCATTATCTGCTTTTCAAGCTCGTCGGCCTCTTCGGGATGCTCCTTGAAATACTGCTTGGCGGCGTCGCGGCCCTGTCCCAGCCTTGTGTCGCCCATGGAGAACCATGCGCCTGCCTTCTGCACCAGGCCGACCTTGACGCCCACGTCCACAAGCTCGCCCACCTTGGAAATGCCCTCGCCGTACATAATGTCGAACTCGGCTTCCTTAAAAGGAGGGGCTATTTTATTCTTGACCACCTTGGCCCTTGTGCGGTTGCCCATAAGGGTGGTGCCGTTTTTGATATATTCGGTGCGGCGTATCTCTATCCTGACGGTGGAATAGAACTTGAGGGCTCGTCCACCCGTCGTAACCTCGGGATTGCCGTACATGACGCCAATCTTCTCGCGGAGCTGGTTTATGAAGATAACAACGCAGTTGGAGCGCGAAATGGCGCCCGTCAGCTTTCTGAGGGCCTGAGACATGAGTCTGGCGTGGAGGCCGACAAAGCTGTCGCCCATTTCGCCCTCTATCTCGGCCTTGGGCACCAGAGCGGCCACCGAGTCGACCACAAGGACGTCGATGGCGCCCGAGCGGACAAGAGCCTCGGCTATCTCAAGAGCCTGCTCGCCGTTGTCGGGCTGAGAAACCAGCAGGCTGTCGGTATCGACGCCTAAGGCCTTGGCGTAAACAGGGTCAAGGGCGTGCTCGGCGTCGATAAAGGCCGCCTCTCCCCCGGCCTTCTGGGCCGAAGCGATGATATGCAGGGCTATTGTCGTCTTGCCCGAGCTTTCGGGGCCGTATATCTCGATTATCCTCCCTTTTGGCACTCCGCCGATGCCGAGGGCGGCGTCAAGGGAAATGGAGCCTGTGGAAATAGCCTCGACATTGAGGGTGGCCGTTTCGCCGAGCCTCATGACCGAGCCTTTGCCGTATGTTTTTTCGAGCTGTTTGATGGCCGTTTCAAGGGCGGTTTTCTTGTCCATTTATTTACACCTCAACATTTTTTTATTTATTATAATATATCAGAGCGAAAAATGCAACAT
>CANSNO010000065.1 GCA_947648385.1 uncultured Clostridia bacterium | reverse complement strand
GCGAGGGTCCACCTGTTCCCATTTCGAACACAGAAGTTAAGCTCGCAGGTGCCGAAGATACTTGTCTGGCGACGGACCGGGAAAATAGGTTGATGCCTACATTAAAAGAAAGAAGTGCCTTTGGGCACTTCTTTTTCTATATTCAGGCGGTGGAATGAAATTGGCGGAATGCCGCCGTGTTTTTTGCGGTGAGAATATATTAAAACAAACCTTTTACGGGGTGAACTTATGACCGAGAGCTGTTTGTTCAGAATAATTTATTACCTTATGAACAAAAGGCGGGCCACGTCGGCCGAGCTGGCCGAGAGATTCGGGGTTTCAACCAGAACCATATTGAGGGATATTGACGCCCTTAGCTCGGCCGGGGTACCGGTGTATGTGGGACAGGGGCGACGCCGAGCTTTTCGAGGAGCTGCATGAGGCCATCGCGCGGCCTAAAAGGGTTAAAATAAGCTATAACGGTACAGACGGAGCCACCGAGAGGGTTGTCGAGCCGCAATATTTACGCGAGCTGATAGCCGAGGAGGCGCAGAAAATAAATAATATGACATGGGATGGCATGATTTGAGAGGTAAAATATGATTACCAAATATAAATGGAGGGAAAATCATGGCGTTTGACTTCAAGAAAGAATACAAAGAGTATTATATGCCGACAAACAAACCTACAGTTATTGATATTCCGACCATGAATTACGTCGCTGTGCGAGGAAAGGGCGACCCAAACGAGGAGGGCGGCGATTACAAGAAAGCCCTTGAGGTGCTTTATGCCGTCGCTTATACCATAAGGATGAGCTATAAGAGCGGCCATGATATCGAGGGCTTTTTTGAATATGTGGTGCCGCCGCTGGAGGGTTTTTGGCATCAGGAGGGCGGCATAAATTACGCCGACAAAAGCGGTTTTAACTGGATATCCTGTATTCGCTTGCCCGATTTTGTGACAAAAGAGGCTTTTTACTGGGCGGTGGCCGAGGCAGAGAGAAAAAAGAAGCTGGATTGCTCCAAGGCCGAGTTTCTGACAGTGGAGGAGGGGATGTGCGTGCAGATAATGCACATCGGCTCTTATGACGACGAGCCGAGGACTATAGCCCTGATGGACGCCTTTGTACGGGAAAAGGGATATAAAAACGATATCACGGGGGAGAGGCTCCACCACGAGATATATCTTTCCGACCCGAGAAAGTGCGCGCCTGATAAATTAAAAACGGTCATTCGTCATCCGATAAAGATAAAAGTTTAAGATTTTTATAAGGCCGGAACCATTCCGGCCTTTTTGCTGTCCATAGAACAAAAATACAGATTGAAAGGGGGCCTCATAAAATCAAGGATTTTGTGGGGATAGAATGATGAAGGAGTGGCTTTTTGAGCTTTATCAATATGGGACGGTGATAATCCCCGGGGGCCTTGCCCTTATCTATTTAAAAAGAAAGGGCGTCAGGGCGGGAAATCTGACATGGTGCCTGACGGCGGCCTTTGTGCTGTATATCGCCGCGGTGGCCGACGTGACGGGTATGGGCTCGCTGATGTCGGGGCTGAGGCTGGGCATAGACTACGGGACGATAAATCTGATACCCTTTTCACAGGAGATAGACGTGACGGGGTATCTGCTCAATATCAATATGCTGGCGCCCTTTGGGTTTTTATACCCTACGCTGAAAAGGGGCGCGAGGCTTGCCGAGACGATGGCCTGCGGCTTTGGCGTGTCCCTTTTTATCGAGATAAGCCAGCTTTTTTGCTGGCGCTCCACCGATGTGGACGATTTGATATGCAACACTTTGGGAGCGGTCGTCGGCTATTTGCTTTTCAAGGCGGCGTCGGGAGTGCTCAAATGGACCCCGAGAGACGACGTCAAACCCATGGCGCTGGCGTTAATTATGCTGGTGGGAAGGTTTTTGATATATGACGGCATGGGCGTTGCGGGGTTGATTTATGGTTTTTAGTTGGTCATAGTTGCTTTTTGTTACGTTTTCTCATGTTTCTTTTCCATTGGGAAAAGAAAGGTCGTATTCCGCCGCTTGCGGCGGACATAACGGACATAAAAAAGCCCCGCCAAAAGGCGGGGCTTTTAATTATTTCAGTTCGTCGAGATTTTCGGGAAGCTCGAAGAGTATTCTGCCGTCCTCAAGATAGAGGCAGGGCAGGCCGACGCGGCCTTTCTCCTTTATCTCATCAAACTCGGGGCGTGTGTCGCGCAGTTTGAGGAAATTCCTCATGGAGCCGATGCTCTCCGAAATATCCTGCACTAAATATTCAATACCTGCCTGGGAAAGAGCCTCTTTCGCCGGTGCGCAGCCGCTTCAATGGGAATGGGAATAGAATACTATTTTCATAACTTTTCTCCTTTATAGACGATATCAATATATATTTGCCATTTTATTGACGATTATTATATCACGGAGAAGTGGGCATTGCAAGACATTTTTGAAAGAAGTTCGTTATGTCGGCCACCTTTACACAAGAGAGGCGTAAGACCCTGTAAGTCCATTATGTCCGTCACTGCGTGACGGAAAGGGGCCGTTCTTTTGCGCGCGCAAAAGAACCAAACGCGCTTTTTTTGAAGCCAAAAAGAAGCAAAAAGCATTATAAAAGCGGCTATTTGCCGATTTTCTTCCAGTACATTAAGCGGTAGAGTGTGGGAGACAGGGAAAGCTCTTCCATGAGGTTTTCGGCTTCCTTTTTGGCCTCGCCGCGCTTTTCCTGAGGCATATTGGATTTATAGGCCCGTATGAGTATGTTTTTCGGCGAGTGGGCCATGTCGACAAACTCCAAAAGGGAGGTCTTGTATCCCACGCTTTCCAGGAGACAGCCGCGGATGGCGTCGGTCATCAGGGCCGCCGTTCGTTCCTTGATTATCCCGTATTTTGTCAGGGCCGAAAGACGTCCGCTTTTTATCTGGCCGTTCAGCTCATGCTGACAGCAGGGAACCGAAAAAATCATGGGCGCGCCCCATTTGACGGCGTTGTATATGGCGTGGTCGGTGGCCGTGTCGCAGGCGTGGAGAGATATGACCATGTCGGGGACGCTGTCGGGAGAATAGCCGGCTATATCGCCGAGCTGGAAGGACAGACCCGAATAGCCGTATTTTTCAGCCGTCAGGCTGCACTGGGCGATGACGTCGGCCTTGAGGTCGAGGCCGATAACATGGGGCGTCATACCCCTTATTTCCGTCAGGTAATAATAGAGGATAAAGGTGAGATAGGACTTGCCGCAGCCGAAATCGATTATAGTCAGGTCTTTTTTGCCGTATTGCCTGACGGCGTCGTCCACAAGCTCGACAAAGCGGTTTATCTGCCTGTATTTGTCCCCCATGCCGGAGGCCACCCTTCCGTCGGCGGTAAAAACGCCCAAGTCCACAAGGGGAGGTATGACGCGCCCCTCTTTGAGCAGATAATTTTTCTCCCTGTTGTGGCTCTCCTGTTTTTTGGCGTCGGCGCGGCTGTCGCCGACCGTCATTTTGCCCTTTTTGGATATCCTCAAAGTGCGGCAGAGGCCCTCGGCAAAGCAGTCGACCTGCCTGAAATCATCGGGAACCTGAGAGGAGATAAAAACCTCCAGCTCGTTTGGCTTGAGGTTTTCGTGAAAGACCTGACGGTCGGTGTACCTTTCGGCCTGAAAATAATCGCCGTCTTTCGAAGTCTTGAGATTTATTACAATTCGGCGGTAGGCTCCGCCGCCCTTGCTGAGGACTATTTTAAAAACCCCGTCGGGCAGGGTCAGGGGCAGCTTTTCCATTATCGCTCCTCCAGTCGGGCCTTGAGGGCCAGCAGACCCTCATATGTGCTGTCCTTCAGCTCAATGCCGTCCCTTTTGGCGGCCGCAAGACGCTCCAGTTCTATCTCGCCCGGGGCGTAAAGCCTGTCGACGCCGGGGTTTTTGGGCAGGGACTTTATCTCTTCAAGGTATTTGTCAACAGAAGAGTAAAAGCTTTCGCGCCCCACGAAAAGCTCGGGGTCGACGACGGTAAAGACATGACCGAGGCCCTGTTTTTTGCAGTCGGGGCCGAAAAGAGGGCCTATGGCGGCACCCACGGCGGCGCCCGAGACAAGGCCGCAAAGCATATCCATGCACATGGCAAGCCCGGCGCCCTTGTGACCTCCTATGGGCAGAAGGGTCCCATCCCATCCCTCTTTCGGGTCGGTGGTAGGGGCGCCGTTTTTGTCCAGCGCCCAGCCCTCGGGTATGTCCTCACCCCTCTGGAGTGCCAGCATGAGGCGGCCCCTCGGCACGACGGAGGGCGACATATCGAGGGATACGGCCGCGCCCTTTCTGCCGGGGAAAGCTATGGCTAAAGGCGTCGGGCCGAAGAAAGCCTCGTGACTGCCCCACGGCGCCAGCGCCGAGGGCGCGCCTGTGGAGGTCATGGCGATAAAGCCTCTGTCGGCGGCCATGCGCGTGTAAAAGGAGGCCATGCCGTAGTGGTTGGAATTATTGACAAAGACCGTGTAGCAGCCGGCAGTCTTGGCCTCGCTTATGGCCAGCTTCATGGCTTTCGAGGCCGTGACGGGGCCGAGGGCGTTGCCGCCCGAGCACAAGGCTCCGCCGCCGTATTTTTTCTGTATTTCAAATTGTCCGCGGCCGTCGACGACGCCGACCAGGAGCCTTTCGGCATATGTCTCAAGGCGGCTTACGCCGTGGGTCGCCACGCCGCAGGCGTCGGCCTCGGCAAGACAGGCGGCCGTGATACCTGCGTGTTCGGGGCAGGCTCCGGCCAGCCGCAGTATTTCGGAAGCCAGAGCCGAAAGGCGCTCTATCGTTATGTTCATTTGGCTCTCCTTGTTAAAAGGGGTTTTAAATCATCTCTTCGGGGCGGAAAAGCCTGTCGAAATCCTCGGCCGAGAGAAAGCCCAGCTTGAGGCAGGCCTCTCTGAGGGAGATGTTTTCGGCAAAGGCCGTCTTGGCCGTTTTGGCGGCGTTGTCATATCCGATATAGGGGCTGAGCCCCGTTACCGTCATGAGGGAACGGTCGAGGTTTTCGCGCATTTTGGCCCTGTCGGCCTTGAGACCCGAGAGGCAGTTTTTGTTGAAGGAGCTTATGCTGTCGGCCAGCAGGCGCACCGACTGGAGAAAATTGTAGATGCAGACCGGCATAAAGACATTCAGCTCAAAATTGCCCTGGGAAGCGGCAAAGCCGACGGCCACATCGTTGGCCATGACCTGAACGGCCACCATGGTGACAGCCTCGCACTGGGTGGGGTTGACCTTGCCCGGCATGATGGAGCTTCCCGGCTCGTTTTCCGGTATGGTTATCTCGCCCAGACCGCATCGGGGGCCGCTTGCCAGCCAGCGGACGTCGTTGGCCATCTTCATCATGTTGGCGGCCAGCGCCTTCAGGGCGCCGTGGGCAAAGACAAGCTCGTCCTTTGAGGTCAGGGCGTGGAACTTGTTGGGTGCCGTTATAAACTGCCTGCCCGTCAGTGCCGACACCTGTCTCGCCACCTCGGCGTCAAAGCCCTTGGGGGCGTTGAGGCCTGTGCCGACTGCCGTGCCGCCCAGAGCCAGCTCGCGCAGACCGCCGAGGCTTTGGATTATCATATCTCTGCCCTTTTCGGCCATGGCTCTCCAGCCCGATATCTCCTGTCCGAAGGTTATGGGCGTTGCGTCCTGAAGATGGGTGCGGCCCGTCTTTATGGCGTCTTTATTCTCCTTTTCAAGTCTCGCCAGGGTGACAATAAGGGCGTCGAGGGAGGGCAGGAGATTTTCCTCGACAGAGGTGACGGCGGCGATGTGCATGGCCGTGGGGAAGGTGTCGTTTGAGCTTTGGGACATATTGACATGGTCGTTGGGGTGGAGCAGCTTTTCCCCCGCCAGCTCGTTGCCGCGGCCGGCGATGACCTCGTTTGCGTTCATGTTCGACTGGGTGCCGCTGCCCGTCTGCCAGACGACAAGGGGAAAATGGTCGTCCAGCTCGCCGTCGGCTATCTCGTCGCAGACCTGACAGATGATATCCTTTCTCCTGTCGTCCAGCTTGCCGAGGGCGTTGTTGGCCAGCGCCGCCGCCTTTTTGAGCAGGCCGAAGGCGCGGATTATCTCTGTCGGCATCCTTTCGCCGCCTATCTCAAAGTTTTGGAGGCTGCGCTGGGTCTGGGCGGCCCAGTATCTGTCGGAGGGCACCTTCATCTCGCCCATGGAGTCTCTTTCGATTCTGTACATTCTGCATCTCCTATCTTTTATCCACTAAATATAAATACTCGCTGTTGTGTATGTTTCTTTCCCTCAGGTTGCGCGAGCCGCGGAAAACGTTGTAGCGGCGGCTGAAAACCTCCACGCGCCCGACCTCCGAAAGGAGCTTTTTCATCTCGGACGGGGATATAAAGCCCTCGGAATTGAAGGATATCAGCAAAAAGGCCGACGGAACGGCGCGGCAGAGACGGCCGAGGGTCTCGGCGGACTTTGAGGGGCTGTTGAAATCGGAGCGGTTCCAGCCTTTCGGTATACCCGAGACAGGACTGACGGCGGCCGGCTCTGTATAGTCGTTTATCAGGTTGAGCATGAAATAGTTGGAGCCGTAGGGGTGCTGGTTATAGGGTGGGTCGATATAGGCGATATCGACGGGTTCCATGGAAGAGGCCAGCGCCAGCGCGTCCGACCGCGAGGCGTCAAAGGGGCAGGTATAGTTGCTGAAAACGGGGAAGGGCAGGGAGATGGGAGCCGTGATGCGGCTGAGGGCGTTGCGGCCGCTGCCGCCGTACACCCCCACGCCTGTGTCCCTGTCCTTGTAAAAACCCTTGAACACTCCCGAGGTGTTGCATTTGACCGACGCCTCGGATAAAAGAGGGGCCAGAAAATAGGGGCGGTCGCTTTCGGGCAGACGGCCTATGGCCTGACGGCAGGAATCTATATATTCGGCGTTTTCGGGGGTGTAAAAGACGCGCTCTCCACGCTTTATGTCGTCCCTGTCTACGGGAGAGTAGAGGCGGCGGATAAAACCGTCCGTGACAGGACGCTCGGCCATATCCTTTAAAAGGGCGCGATAAAGCTCCTTGAGGCGGGCCTCGTCGGGATTGGCGAGATAACAGAGGGCTATGGTGCGGCAGTAGCCCTCAAGGTCGTTGGACAGTATATAAGAGGCGTCCTTTTTGGCAAAACGGGATACGACCCCCGAGCCGGAGAAGAGGTCGGCAAAGGATATTTTTTCTTTGCCAAGCTTCTTTTTTGCCGCCGTTATGCCAAGCTCCAGAAAATCCAGCAGAGAGCGTTTGTTGCCAAGATAAGTGATGAGCTGTTTCGTCAGGTAAGCTTCGTTTTCCATGGCTATATTCTATCAGAACAAAGATAAAACGACAACAGTTCCATAAGAAAAATTGAGCGCCCCATGTACATCTCGCCTCCCTTGTGCAAAGGGAGGCGGCCCCGAAGGGGTCGGAGGGATCGTGGTATATAGGTCAGTTTAACCACAATCCCCCAGTCGCCTGCGGCGACAGCCCCCTTTACACAAGGGGGCCAAGGTCAGGGGGAAAGTGAAAGGTAAAAGGAAAAAGAAAAAGCACAACGGATGGGGCCGCTGCGCTGTTTCAGGAA
>CANSNO010000064.1 GCA_947648385.1 uncultured Clostridia bacterium | reverse complement strand
GGGAGATCGAGACAAACAAGCAGGCTCTGACAGCCGGTATCTACGAGGGCAACCTGGGCGTTAACTTCTCCAACGGCGTAAAGCGTGAAGAGGCTGCTCAGTATGCTTTCAACACACTGGCCAAGGTCATGCAGGTTAAGTATTCCGACGTCTTCGGTGCTTACTATTCCGGCAACATCTTCGACGGCAAGATCGAAGAGGATGACGAGTATCTGTGGACACTGGGTTACAACCTGTACAACCTGAGAAGCTCCGATGTCAGCGAGGGCGATGATTTCGGCCGCGACTGCCATCAGTGGAAGGCTAACTCCAAGACCATCACAGGCAACTATCATGATGACGCTGACGCTGTCTATACAGATTCCGTCAAGTCTTCCAAGATCTATGCCGACCTTGGTCTGACAAATAGAATCACAGCTGATGTTGTTGTTGACGGCGAGGATGGCGGCACATTTGTTCTGGCCAAGAACGGCGATGACGGCGACGAGAAGACTGAGAATATCGCCGGCGCCAACATCGGCAAGGGCGTTGTTGTCGAGGCTTACCTGACAAACAACAAGGATGGCGATGTTGAGGCTGTTAAGCTGGTCGTTATCCACACCTATCTGGCTCAGGTCACAGATGTTAACGCTGATGACGAAGAGGTCACAGTTGATGTTCTGACAGGCGACGCTCTGACAAGCGACACCTATGAGACAACAGCCGAGTATGAGGAGGACGATTATGTCCTTATCACATACGCTAACGACGAGATCCAGTCCATGAAGCCCGTCAATACAGTTGAGGGCGCTCTGAACTCCACATCTAAGAACTTTGTCCGTTTTGACGGCGAGCAGCGCAATAAGGCTAAGTTCAACGCCATAGGCGACGCTAATGTCGATATGGATAATGTTGCTCTTGATACCGACAACGAGTACACACTGCTGGTCGATGATTACGGCTACGCTCTGGGTCTTGTTCTGGTCGAGGAGTCCGAGGATACAGCCGGCTATGTGTATGTTAACAGCATCCAGGGCCGCAACAATAACCTGCTGAACAGCAACGCCGCTGTTGCCGAAGTCCGTTATCTGGACGGTAAGGGCACAGAGGTTCTGTCCCTTGAGACAGCCAAGAAGACAGTCGACGGCGAGAAGGTCAACTGCTTCAGAATTAACGGCCTTGATAAGGGCGCCACAATGGAAGTCGACGGTCATACCCTGACAGCTGTTGAGAACAACTGGGTCAAGGTTGCCGATATCGCTGACGACGACGCTCTGGCTGTTAACGGTTTCTTCGCTTATTCCGTCAACTCCAATGACGAGCTGGTTCTGAAGATCATCGATAAGGATGATGTTAAGGTTAAGACCGGTAAGGTCACATTTGATGCCGAGACAACAGGTACAATCGGTGATACAACAGTCCGCTTCAACAGCAGGTCTATAGTCCATGTTATCGATCCTGATGACAACATCAAGACCTATACAGGATATAAGAACATCAGCGTTAAGGATAAGGACACCAAGACATCTGAGGTTCTGTATATTGAGACAGCCGACAACTCCGGTATCGTCAAGGAAGCTTATGTCCTGAGCGACGCCAAGATCGGCGGTAACAACGACATCTTCGTCCTGTTCCGCAACAAGGCTAACGATGTTGAGGTTATCAACAATGATACAGTTGAAGTTAAGCTGTACAGCACAGACGCTAAGGGCCAGACATACAGAATGGACACTGCCGATTATGATGTTATGAGAGGCAATGCCGGTATCTATGTCATCACCCTGAACGCTGACGACGAGGTTTCCGATGTTCAGACAATAGCTGCTTACGACGCTGAGGAGGATATCACATACTTCGCAAGCGAGACAGTTACGGCTGACGGCGACAGAGACGGCTTTGCTACAACAGAGGGCCATATCTTCGCTGATGAGTACACCATACTGAACAACGATCCCGATAACGGCATCAAGACAGCCGGCGCTACAGCTCTGAAGGCTGCTACAGAGACAAAGACAGCTTCCGTTGTTTCCTTCATCGAGAATAAGGACGGCGAGGTCGTCTTCGTGGTCATCGAGAAAGATCCTACTAATATAGTTGTTGAGCCTACTCCCGGCGAATAATCTGTAATTTTACTTGAGCTTCAAAGCTGAATAGCTTTAACCCCCGTGCATCACGCACGGGGGTTCTTTTTTTTATATTTATATTGCGTCCTTGCTTTGGCTCTGGTACAATACAGGTATAAACAAAGGAGGGTTTCGGACATGGACAAAATGATAAAGCTGATAAAGAACGCCGACCTTTATACACCCGAGCATATCGGTTTGAGGGACATTCTTATCGCCGGGGACAAAATCGCAAGAATAGCCGAGGATATCGAGGGCTTTGAGGGCCTGAGCGACGTCGATGTTTTTGACGCTATGGGCATGGCTGTGGCTCCCGGCCTTATTGATATACACGTCCATGTGACGGGCGGCGGCGGAGAGCAGGGGCCGGCTTCCAGAACGCCGGAGATTCAGCTTTCCGAGCTGACGACAAACGGCGTCACCACCTGCGTCGGCCTGCTGGGCACCGACGGCGTCACGCGCAGTCTCCCCAACCTGCTGGCTAAAGTCAAGGCCCTCAACGAGGAGGGCATGACCTGCTATATGCTGACAGGCTCCTACCAGTATCCCTCCCAGACGATAACGGGCAGCGTCATAAGCGATATCGCCCTTATCGACGAGATAATCGGCGTCAAGGTGGCCGTCAGCGACCACCGCGCGTCCAACCTGAGCCGCGAGGAGCTTATTCGTCTGGCTTCCGACGCACGTATGGGCGGACTGATTTCGGGCAAGGCCGGAATCCTCTGTATGCACATGGGTTCGGGCGAGAAGATGCTCGATGACGTCTTTTATGCCCTTGAAAATACCGAAATTCCCATCAAAACCTTCCTGCCCACCCATATGGGACGCAATATTCCCCTTGTCAGCTCGGGAATGAAGCTGGTCGAAATGGGCGGACATATCGACATCACGGCTTCCGACCCGGCAATTTCCGACAAGCCGGCATCGGAAATGGTGGCCTATTGCCTGAAGAACGGGGCAAGCGACGACAGCATAACACTTTCCAGCGACGGCATGGGAAGTATGCCTCGTTTTGACGACAAGGGAGTTTGCATCGGCCTGGATTACACATCGCCCAAGGTGCTGCTTATCGAGCTGAAAAACTGCGTATTTAAGGAGGGTATCCCCCTTGAGCGCGCCCTCAAGTTCCTGACGGTCAACTCGGCCAGAGTTATCGGCAAGGAGGGGGTCAAGGGCCAACTTGTGCCCGGAGCCGACGCCGACCTTATCGTGCTTGACGAAAATCTCGATATAGTTCATGTCATGGCGCGCGGCCGCCACGCCGTACACAGAGGCGAGGCCCTTATCAAGGGAAGATTTGAAAAATAAGGGTGAAATAGGCTTAAAAGCCTTGCAATGGGTGAAAAATAATGTTATAATCACCTTGTAAGTTAAGTAATGATGATGAAAGAGTGGGGTGCGCCCCACTCTTTCTTGTTGAAGTGAGAAAAAAGGGGGATAGCCATGCAGGCGTCGGAGGTCGTAAAAAGAGTCAGGGAAAAGTGCGCCGCGCTGTGCGAGGCCGAGGGCCTCAGCCTTTGGGACGTGACATTTGAAAAGGAGGGGCGCAACCATTATCTCGTCGTCTATATCGACAGGGACGATGGGGTTTTCGTCGAGGACTGCGAGAAGATAAGCCGCGCTCTCGACCCTTTTCTCGACGGGAAGGAGTTCGACAGCCTGCCGCCCTATACCCTTACGGTGTCGTCGGCCGGGCTGGAGCGCAGGATAGTCAGGCCGGAGCATTTTGAGTGGGCCGTGGGAAAGGACGTCGACCTTTCCTTTTACAAGGCGCGTGAAGGGGTCATGGGCATTACCGGCGCCCTCAGAGGCAAGGACGGCAAGACCATAACAATCGAGCAGAACGGAAATATTTTGGAGCTGGACATGGCCGATATAGCCATGGTCAAGCTGCATTTTGAGATATAGCTGCAATTTGTATAAAGGAGAATGGAAATGAAGAGCGAAATGATAAAGGCCCTTGAGGATTTGGAAAAGGAAAAGGGCATAAGAAAGGATTTTATGCTCGAAAGAATAGCACAGGCCCTTGCCGCGGCTTATAAGGCCAGATACAAGGCCCCCGGCAGTCTGGCTCTTGACAACCTTTTTGTCGATATAGACGGCGAGACGGGAGACATATCCATGCACGCCGTCAAGACTGTGGTGGAGGGCGAGCCTGAAACTCCGGCCACCGAGATATCTCTGGCCGAGGCGCAAAATATCTCTCCCGATTACAGCGTCGGCGACCAGGTCAGGCAGGAGATAGAGGTGGGCGATTTCGGGCGCATAGCCACCCAGACGGCCAAGCAGGTCATCATTCAGGGCATACGCGAGGCCGAGAGGGGCATGGTTGCCGAGGAGTTTGCCTCGCGCGAGCATGAGATACTTACCGCCACCGTCACAAAGATAGATACCCGTTACGGCAACGCCATTGTCGAGATAGCCGGCAGGCGCGACCCCACCGAGACCGTCCTGTCGGCTCAGGAACAGGTCAAGGGCGAAAGGCTTGTGGAGGGCATGAAGATAAAGGTCTATGTGGCCGAGGTCAAGAGCGTGGGAAGAGGCCCTCAGGTCATCGTTTCGCGCACACATCCCGGCCTTGTCAAGCGCCTTTTTGAGCTTGAGGTGCCCGAGATACACGACGGCACGGTCGTCATAAACAGCATCGCCCGCGAGGCCGGCTCGAGGACAAAGATCGCCGTCTATTCCACCGATGAGAACGTCGACCCCATCGGCGCCTGCGTCGGCCCCAAGGGGGGCCGCGTCTCGGCCATCGTCGACGAGCTCAGGGGCGAGAAGATAGACATTATCAAATACTCCGACGACCCGGCCGCCTATGTGGCCGAGGCCCTTTCTCCCTCGGAGGTCATTTCTGTGACCATGGGAGAGGACGGCAAGAGCTGCACCGTTATAGTGCCCGACGACCAGCTTTCGCTGGCCATAGGCAAGGAGGGTCAGAACGCCCGTCTGGCCGCCAAGCTGACAGGGCTGAAAATAGATATCAGACCGGCCTCACAGGCCTAAAAACAAGACAGGACAGAGGTGATTTCCGTGCCCAAGAAAATACCCATGCGACAGTGCGTCGCCTGTAAAGAAAAAAAGGAAAAGACCCGTCTGGCAAGAGTTGTCCGCACTCCCGACGGCAGGGTTCTGTATGACGCCGGAGGCAAGCTCTCGGGCAGGGGAGCCTATGTCTGTCACAACATAAACTGCCTTGAAAAGGCCGTCAAAAGCCGCGCTCTTTCAAGGGCGCTGGAATGCGAGGTGCCCGACGAGGCCTTTGAGCAGCTTAGAAGCCAGTTTGAGGCTCAGGAGGAGAAAAATGGATGATATGAGCGCCGTATTCTCTTTTCTGGGGCTGATGAAAAAGGCCGGGGCGCTGGCCGTCGGAGCCGAAAAGGCCGTGGAGAGCTGTCTCGGCGGCCGCGGCAAGCTGATAATAACGGCGGACGGCGTATCGGACAACACGCTCTCATGGCTGAAAGAGACGGCCGAGCGCAAGGAGATACCCATTGTGCCCTTGGACTGCGACATGACGAGGCTCGGAGCGGCCCTCGGCGTGGGGGAATGCGCCTGCGCCGCCGTGTGCGACACGGGCTTTGCCATTTCCCTGTGCGGCAGGCTGGGCTTAAGCGATACCGGGGAGACCTTAAAGCTCCGTCTGGAGCGCGAAAAAAGGCGCAAGGCAAAAAAGCTGGCCGGCAGGGCCGGGGCAGATACACGAAAAGGGGGAAAATAAATTATGATGATAAAATATAAGCTTTCCGAGGTGGCAAAGGATTTCGGGCTGGGCAACAAGGCCATTTCCGAAATACTGGGCAAATACCTCAAAGCGCCCAAAAGCAACGCTCAGGCCCTCAGCGAGGAGGAGCTGAACGTCGTCTTTGAAAGCCTGACGCAGGACAATCAGATAGAGGATTTCAAGGCTATATTTGACGCCGACGTCAAGGCGCGCGAGGAGGCCAAGGCCGCGGAAAAGGCCGCCGCGAAGGACGCCGCGCCTCAGCCTGCCGAGGCTGAAAAGAAGCCCGAAAAGAAGGCGGAAAAGGCAAAAACCGCAGCCAAAGAGGCCAAAAAGGATGAACCCAAGGCCGAAAAGAAATCGGTCAGGGACGCCAAGGCTTCCGCGACTGATAATACAAAGGCTGAAAACGGCAATAATAAGCCTACGGCCGAAGCCTCCAAAGGACCCAAAGTCAGATATGTCGATACAAGGGGCGTTTCGGTAAACCTCGAAAAGTATGACGAGAGGCTTGACAAACTTGCCCCCACCGATACCGACAAGATGCAGAACGCATCCGGCAAGCAGAAGATAAAGCAGAACAGCCAGAAACGCTCCCAGTACGGCAACAACAAGCGCCGTCAGGAGGAGCAGGAGAAGATGAAGAAGCTCCAGGCTCAGGCTCAGATAAAGAAGGTTCCCCTCAAGGTTCAGATTCCCGACGAGATTTCGGTCGGTGAGCTGGCTCTCAGGCTCAAAAAGACGGCGGCCGTCGTCATCAAGGAGCTTATGAAGATGGGCATAATGGCCTCTGTTTCGGAGAACATCGACTTTGACACGGCCTCTCTTGTGGCTATGGAGCTTGGAGCCGAGGTCGAGAAGGAGGTCATCGTCACCATCGAGGAGCGCCTCATCGACGAGAGCGAGGACAGGGAGGAGGATCTTGTAGAAAGGTCTCCCGTCGTCGTTGTCATGGGCCATGTCGACCACGGCAAAACCTCTCTGCTCGACGCCATCAGAAGCACCAACGTCGCCTCAGGCGAGGCCGGCGGCATCACACAGCATATCGGCGCCTACAGGGTGGCGATAAACGGAAAGGACATCACCTTCCTCGATACCCCGGGCCACGCCGCTTTTACCTCCATGAGGGCCAGAGGCGCGCAGGTGACCGATATCGCCATACTGGTCGTGGCCGCCGACGACGGCATCATGCCCCAGACCATTGAGGCTATAAATCACGCCAAGGCGGCCGGAGTTCCCATCATAGTGGCCGTCAACAAGATGGATAAGGAGGGAGCCAACCCCGACAGGGTGCTCCAGCAGCTTACGGAATATGAACTGGTGCCCGAGGAGTGGGGCGGCAGCACGATAGTATGCAAGATATCGGCCCTCAAAAAGGAGGGCATCGACAACCTTTTGGAGATGGTGCTGTTGACGGCCGAGATGGCCGAGCTGAAGGCCAACCCCAACCGCACGGCCAAGGGCACGGTCATTGAAGCCAAGCTGGATAAGGGCCGCGGCCCCGTCGCCACAGTGCTGGTGCAGAACGGCACGCTGAAAATGGGCGATATAGTCATCGCCGGCACGTCGGTGGGACGCGTCAGAGCCATGGTCGACGACAACAGGCGTAAGATAGAAAAGGCCGGCCCCTCGGTGCCCGTCGAGATAATCGGCCTGGCCGAGGTGCCCAGCGCCGGAGACCTCTTCTATTCGGTGGCCGATGAGAGGATGGCCCGAGAGCTGGCCGAGCAGCGCCGCGCCGAGGAAAAGGAGCGTCTGGCCGGACAGACACACAAGGTGACGCTTGAAAACCTCTTCTCGGAGATAGAGCAGGGCAATGTCAAGACCCTTAATATCATTGTCAAGGCCGACGTTCAGGGCTCGGCCGAGGCCGTCAAGTCCTCCCTTGAGAAGATATCCAACGAGGAAGTCCAGGTCAAGGTCATCCATTCGGGCGTCGGAGGAATAAACGAGTCGGACGTCATGCTGGCCGCCGCGTCGGGAGCCATCATAGTCGGCTTTAACGTCAGACCCGACCCCAACGCCATACAGAACGCCGAGAGAGACCATGTGGATATCAGGCTTTACAGGATAATCTACGACTGCATCGAGGAGATAGAACAGGCCATGCGCGGTATGCTGGCCCCCAAGTTCAGGGAGAGCGTCATCGGTCACGCCGAGATACGCCAGACCTTCAAGGTTTCGGGTGTCGGCACCATCGCCGGAGCCTATGTCCTCGACGGCAAGATGCAGCGCAACGAGAGCGTCCGCATCGTCCGCGACAACATCGTCATTCACGAGGGTGCGCTTGCTACCCTAAAGCGATTCAAGGACGATGTGCGCGAGGTTGCCTCCGGCTTCGAGTGCGGCATGAGCTTTGAAAAGTACAATGATATTAAGGAAGGCGATATAGTCGAG
>CANSNO010000063.1 GCA_947648385.1 uncultured Clostridia bacterium | reverse complement strand
CCCTTGTGGCGCCGGAAAAAAGGGCGTTGAGAGACTGGAAGATATAAAGGGGCATCATAATGTGTATCATAGATACGCCGAAGCCGGCGGCCGAAGCGTCGGACGTAAACAGCCCCACGAAAAACTCGGCCAGGAAATAGACGGGTATGCCAATGGCGGCTATCATGACAAAGTTAATCACAAGGCAGGTCTTAATGCCCTTGAATGCCCTGTCAAACTTGCCTGCACCATAGTTCTGGCTGACAAAGGTGGTGACCGAAAGGCCGATGGACTGGCTCGTCAGGCCGACAAACTTGTCTATCTTCTTGGCGGCTCCTATTCCGGCCATGGCCGAGGAGCCGAAGCCGTTTATATACCTCTGGACAAAGAGGTTGGAAACGGAAATAAGGCTCGACTGTATGGCCGACGGCAGGCCAAGGTCGATGACCTCCAGCAGCAGGTTTTTGTCCACCTTGAGGGCCTTCAAATTGACCTTGTAAACGTCGTTTGTCCTGACCAGCTTATAAAACACCATGCTGACCGAGCCGAACTGAGATATTATCGTGGCTATGGCCACTCCGGCCACGCCCATGCCCATCCACGCCACAAAAAGCAGGTCAAGGACAATATTCAGACAGCTTGAAAAGACGAGAAAATAAAACGGGCTTTTTGAATCGCCCACGGCCCTCAGTATGCCCGCGCCTACATTGTAAATGGAGGTAAAGAGTATACCGGCCAGATATATTCTCAGATAGAGGGACGCCTCATTGTAAACATCCTCGGGGCAATCGACGATATTGAGCAGAAAGGGCGTAAAAATTATACCCAAAAAGGCCATGCCGAAGCCCAGCGCCAGCGCAAAGGCAAGGGCGGTATGTATGGAATCATGGAGCTTTTCATAATTTTTAGCCCCGAAATATCTTGCGAAAAGCACGCCGCAGCCCGTCGAAAGTCCCGTAAAGAAGCCGACAAGAAGATGGGCTATATCCGAGCTGGAGCTGACGGCGGCCAGCGCCGTGGTGCCCACATAATTGCCCACGACAATGGCGTCCACGCTGTTATAAAGATTCTGGAATATCTGCCCCACCAAAATGGGAAGCGCGAACATAATGATGAGGCGCAAAATATTGCCTTCGGTTAAATCTGTACTGCTCTTTTTCATGAGCTGTGCCCTCCTGTGGGAAATAAAACACTCAAAGGCCGGGGGGCACCGCCTCCGGCCTTTGTATTGCTGATTTTAAAACTCGATATTCATTTTTCTGACGACAGCGGCACATCTGGCGCAAAGGGTGGGATGCTCGGGGTCAGAACCCACGTCGTCTCCGAATGCCCAGCATCTCTCGCACTTGCCGCCCTCGGCCTTGGCCACCTTGGCAAATACGCCCTCATGACTGCGGCAGGGAGTTCCCTCCTTGCCTCCTTTGACCTCCACCTTCGAGACGATAAAGAGGGTCTTGAGAAGCTCGGCCATTTTTTCCAGCTCGGCCTTCTGCTCTCCCTCGGCGTAAAGCTCCACCTTGGCCTCAAGAGGCTTGCCGATAAGCTTGGCTCCCCTGGCCTCCTCCAGCACGGCGTTTACATCGTCCCTAAGGGCGACTATGCCCTCCCAGCGCGCCATAGTCTCATCGTCCAGAGCGTAATCGGCAAAGGGCTTGTTCATCTCGTTAAAGACGACGTTGCGCTCGTCGTCCCCCTTCCTGTGGGGCATGGCAAGCCATATCTCATCGGAGGTATAGGCCAGAATGGGGGCGAATATCTTTGTTATCGTGTCAAGGACAAGATACATGGCCGTCTGGGCGCTGCGGCGCAGGAGGCCGTCCTTCTCCTCGCAATAAAGCCTGTCTTTGATGATATCCAGATAGAAATTGGACATCTCAACCACGCAGAAATCGTTGACGGCGTGGGTGACAGCCGGGAAATCATAGTCGTTATAGGCCCTCTCGCACTTCTCTATAAGGGCGTTGAGCCTCGTAACGGCCCACCTGTCAAGCTCGGGCATATCCTCAGGAGCCACCAGCTCATTGGGGTCGAAGCCGGCCAGATTGCCCAGGCAATAGCGCGCCGTGTTGCGGAACTTGAGATAGCTCTGGCTAAGCTGCTTGAATATGCCGTCGGAGCATCTGACGTCGGCGTGGTAATCGGCGCTGGCCGCCCAGAAACGCACCAGGTCGGCGCCGTATTTGTTGAACAGGTCATAGGGGTCTACGCCGTTGCCCAAGGACTTGTGCATGGCCTTGCCGTTGCCGTCGACCGTCCAGCCGTGGGTTATGCACTCCTTAAAAGGCGCGCCCTGTCCCATGGCGCCGACAGCCGTCAGCAGGCTGGCCTGGAACCATCCGCGGTACTGGTCAAGACCCTCCATATATACGTCGGCCGGCCAGAAGCCCTGGTCCTTTTTCATGGAAGCCACATGGGTCGAGCCGGAATCGAACCAGCCGTCCAGCGTGTCCTCCTCCTTTTTAAAGCCGACCGATTTGCCGCAGTGGGGGCACTTGAAGCCCTTGGGCAGTATGTCGGCGGCCTCCATCTCATACCAGGCGTTGGAGCCTTTTTCTCCGAAGAGCCCCGAGACGGCCTCTATCGTCTCGTCGGTGCATATGGGCTTTCCGCAGTCCTCGCAGTAAAATACGGGGATAGGCAGACCCCAGCGGCGCTGACGGGAGATGCACCAATCGGCCCTCTCCCTTATCATCGACTTCATCCTGTCGATGCCCCAGCCGGGTATCCAGCGCACGTCGTCGCAGGCGGCGCAGGCCTCTTCCTTAAAGGCGTCGACCGAGCAGAACCACTGGGGAGTGGCCCTGAATATGATGGGGTTTTTGCACCTCCAGCAGTGGGGATAGCTGTGGACTATCTCCTCGGAGGCCAGCAAAGCCCCCGATTCCTTCATATCGGCCAGAATGACAGGGTTGGATTCATCGGTTTTCATTCCGGCATACTTTCCGGCGTAATCGGTGTGGCGGCCCCTGTCGTCGACGGGGACGACCATATCCATCTTATATCTCAGGCAGGTCTGATAGTCGTCGGCGCCGAAACCGGGAGCCGTATGCACGCAGCCCGTGCCCGAATCCATTGTGACATAATCGGCTAGCACAAGGCGGGAGGTCTTGGGCAGGAAAGGATGGTCGGCCAGCATATTCTCAAAGAAGGAGCCGGGATGGGTCTCGATTATTTTATAGCCGCTTATTCCGGCCACGCCCATGACCTTGTCCACCAGCGCCTCGGCCATTATGTATATCTCGCCGTTTCCGGCGTCGACCAGAGCGTAGGGCTCGTCGGGGTGCAGGGCGATGGCAAGGTTGCCGGGAAGCGTCCAAATGGTCGTCGTCCAGATGACGAAATAGAGATTTTTATGGTCGATATGGCCCAGCTTGCCGCCGTCGTCGTTCATGCGGAACTTGACATAGACGGTGGTGCAGGGGTCATCCTGATACTCTATCTCGGCCTCGGCAAGGGCCGTCTCGTCATGGGGGCACCAATAGACGGGCTTGAGGCCCTTATAGATATAGCCCTTTTTGAACATCTCGCCGAAAACCCTGACCTCTTCGGCCTCGAAGGAGGGATCCATCGTCTTGTAGGGATGCTCCCAGTCGCCGATGACGCCGAGGCGCTTAAAGCCCTCCATCTGCACGTCTATATAGTGCTGGGCAAACTCGTGGCAGGCCGAGCGGAACTCGGGCACCGACATATTTTTGCGGTTGAGCTTGTTCTGCTTGATAATGGCCGATTCTATGGGCATACCATGGTTGTCCCAGCCGGGCACATAGGGGGTGTAATAGCCCCTCATGGCATAGGAACGCACTATAAAATCCTTGATGGATTTATTGAGGGCATGACCCATATGCAGTCCGCCGTTTGAGAACGGAGGACCGTCGTGAAGTGAAAAACGCGGCTTCCCGGCGTTTTTCTTCAAAAGCTCGTTATATACATCTATCTTTTTCCAGCGTTCCAGCATCTCCGGCTCTCTTGCCGGCAGACCGGCGCGCATGGGAAAATCTGTCTGCGGCAGATTTATCGTCTCATTGTAATCCTTACCCATCTTAAAGTATCTCCTTAATCCTCGTCTTCTTCCTTATAGCCCTTGCCGAACTTCAGCTCGGTAAAGACAAAACGGCCCGAATCGTCGCTCACGGCCTTTGTCGGCTGTGCCGCCTCAGGGGCTTTCTCTGTCACAGGCTCCTCGTGGGGCCTGACGACCGGCTCAATCTTGCTGTCCAACTCGACGGTATCGCCGAGGCTTTCGGCCTCCTCCGCCTCGACGTTTATATGCACAGGCTCGCCCACGGCGATGGCCTGCTCGATGTTCTTCTCAATGGCGCTGACCTTCTCCTCGTCGGCACGGGGAGCGCGGAAAGCCGCGTTTTCCTCCAGCACCTGTCCGCCCGACTTCTCCATCAGGATATCCAAAAATCTGATGTTCTTGTCCAGCAGCTCCTTCATGGAATTGATATAGTTTACGCACTCGCCCTTGGCCGTCTCAAGGCGCTTTTCCTCGGCCTGTATCTGCAGCCTGATGTCGTTGGCCCTCGTCTCGGCGTCCTGACGGGCGTTGCTTCTGATCTGCTCGGCCTCGGCCTCGGCCTTGGCGATGGTATCTCCGGCCGTCACCTGGGCGTTGTAAAAGGCCTTTCTCATCTGCTCGTCGACCGAGCGGTATTCTTCAATCTTGTCCACCAGCACGCGCATTTTGCCCTTGAGGGTGGCGTTTTCCTTGTAAAGGGTGGAATAATCGGCGTATACCGTGTCGAGAAACTCCTCAACCTGGTCCTTGTCGTATCCCTTCATGGATTTTGCGAACTTGACGTCCTGAATATCCTGCGGTGTAAGCACTTCGGTCCCCTCCCCGTTTTTATAGCTCTCTGTCGGCACAAGCCGCGTTTGCCCCACAAAACTCTCATTTTGTGGGGCGAAGAAAAATTATATGGCCATTGTCAGCGCCTCAAGGGTTATCCACGCCAGCAGAAACGATATGTCCAGCGGAAAGTTCCTCAGCGCCGGTATGCCCGACAGCAGCTTCCTGAAGGGCGCGACTATCGGCTCGGTTATCTGATAGAGGGCGCTTTGCAGCGGAGAACCCTGAAGAGAGGGTATCCACGACATCAAAGCTCTCACCAGCATGGCCAGCTGAAGCAGGTTGAGAATGCTGTAAACCAGCCTTCTCACCACAAAATAGAGCGGCATTTTTTTAGCCTCCTAAATGTAAAGGCCGTTATTCTCCAGCTCGTCTATAAGGTCGCCGAGAATATCGACATTGTAGGGCGTAATCATATATGTGCTGTTGGCGACCCTCTTGATTTTGCCCTCCTGAGCGTATGTTACGCCGCTCAAAAAATCGATAAGGCGCTTGGCCACGTCCTTGTTGGTCTGCTCCAGGTTCATGACAACGGTGCGCCTTTCGCGCAGATGGTCGGCTATCTCGGGTGCGTTCTCATATTTGTCGGGCTTTACCAGAACCACCGACAGCTGGGTCGTGGCGTTGATATTTACCACCTTGTTGTTTGAAGCGCGCTTAAAATCGGGGGCGATGGGAGCCTTCTCTTCCTCGCGCTCCTTCTTGGAGTATCTGGGCGAGGTGAACTCTTCCAGCTCCTCGTCGTCCTCGTCCTCTCCCTTGGCCCACTGCTTCAAATCGTCAATAAAACTCATGTTCTCTGCTCCTTTGTATGTTCTCGATAACGCGAAAATCAAAAAACTCCGTCGGAGAGCCTCTCCCTCCGACACAATAAACCTATTATCCTTTACATTATCTTATTTTTTCGGCTCTCTGTCAATAAATAACCGCCATATTTTTTGATAAATTTGTAAAAGTTTTTACCAATTCGCCGTTTTTCACTTGACTATCATGTTTTCCTCGAGCTTTTTTCCCTTAATGACTATCTTGTCATAGAGATAAAGGCCCTCCTTGGCGCTGTCGGCCTGTTTTGCGAGATAAAAGGTGTCGCCCTGATATATCCACTCGACGGGCTTGAACTTTACAACGGCTCCGCTCAGGCAATAAACTCCCCACTGACCGTCGCTCATGTGCAGCGCCTCGGCCGGAAGCCTGATGCCGGTATAAGTGTTTTTGATTATGTCGGCTATCTCGGCGCCGCCGCCCAAAAACTCCTTGTCCATATGGCCGCAGGCAAAGATGACGACGGCCCTGTCGTCGAAATATGTCACCTTTCTCACCCGGGCCTCCACCCTTTCGGAGGTCATATAGGGAAAGGATATAACGGCGGAGCCTATGCTTTCGATATTCGACGCCTCCTGAGTGGACATGGTGCAGACATAATACCACTCAAAGCTGTCTATGATATACCCCACCACGCCCTCGGCGGCGGCTGCCGGCTCCGCCTCGTAAAGGCGGTCGACGTCCTCGGGAGTCAGGTTGTACATATCCTCGACATCACAGGCGGTGGGCACGCTCCTGACGGCCTTGACATAATATCCGGCCTTTGACGCCTTGAGATTGTACGCCGAGCGCCCCACGCCGCCGTATTCGGCCAGCTGGGCCGTCATTTCCCTGACCGTCTCCTCAAGCCCGGCCACGTCCTCCCTCGGATAATCTCTGGCGACAACGGCCTTGTGCAGGCTGATGTAATTGTCCTCGCATTCGCTCAGCCTGCCCCTTGCCAGCTTGCCCGATATGGCCTTCATGTTCTCAAAGGCGACATTGTCCAGCTTGGCGCCGCCCTCGTCGCCCTTCATGGTCTTGAGTGCCTCCTCGACAACCTCTATATCCTCTCGCAGGGCCGCCGCCGCGCGGAACCTCTCGGCCTCCTCGGTGCCGTCGAAGCAGGCGGCTATCGTCTGCCCCTCGGATACCTTTTCGCCGTTTTCAACCAGAAACTCATATGTGCTGCCCTGTCCTCCGCTGACGGGAATCATACGGCGGACAAAAATGCCCCTGCAGGTCACCTTGTCCTCCACCTCGACGGTCAGGGCGTCGATGGTCTCTATCTGTTCGGTCAGGTTTCCCAGCACCTGATAGCCTATATAACCGAGCAAAAAAAGCACGGTAAAAACCGACAACAGTTTTTTCATTTCTTCCTCCCCGCCATAAAACGCCCGTGACGGGGAAAAAACTCACCCTCGGGGCAGCTCCAGCGTCCCGGCCGGAACTATGGTCGATATGGCGTGCTTATAGATGAGATACTGCCTGCCCTCGTTGAGCAGCAGCACTGTATACCCGTCATAGGATATGACGGTTCCCTTTTGCTGAAAGCCGTTCGTCATAAAAACGGTAAGCGGCATACGCCTGCGTCTGGCCTCGTTCAAAAATGTGTCCTGCAGGCTTGTCCTTGTTTCCATTATAAAGCTCCCCTTCTATGTATAATATGGTTTGCCTTATAATACTCCATTAAGGGACAGATATTTTGTCGAAGCCTCTACCAAATTACCAATATTTTCATCTTTTTTGTATTTTATCCAGTTGACCCGTCGGTCACGGCCGAACCAAGTCAGCTGTCTTTTGGCGTAATTGCGGCTTTTGCGTTTAATAAGCTCTATGCTCTCGTCAAGGGAACATTCCCCATGAATATAGCCCAGAAGCTCCTTATAGCCTATGGCCTGGGCCGCCGTGTTGACCATGAGGCCGCGGTCATAAAGGCTTTTGACCTCGCAGAGCAGACCCCTTTCCATCATGGCGTCCACGCGCCTGTCTATCCTGTCATAAAGAACCTGCCTGTCCTCGGGCGCGACGCCGATAAACAGGCTGTCATAACGGGGCGGCTTGCTTTGTGTCTCCAGATTGTGGCTCGTTATCGTCCTGCCGGTTATCTCAAAGACCTCCAGCGCCCTTATGATCCTCTTTTTATCGTTGATATGGAGCCTCGCGGCGCTTTCGGGGTCTATTTCTCTCAGGCGTGCCAACATTTTTTCGGCGCCCACCTGGCTCCACTCGTCCTCAAGGCGAGCGCGGACGGCTCCGCTCTCATCGGCCTCCGAAAAGCCGCTTCCCTTTATCAGGGCGTTGATATAAAGGCCCGTGCCTCCGCAGACGATGGGCCTTTTGCCTCTTGAAAGGACGTCCTCCACCGCCGCGGCCGCCTCTGTTTCATAGCGCGAGACAGAATAGTTTTCTGTCACCGAGGCCACGTCTATCATGTGGTGGGGCACGCCGCGGCGCTCGGCCCTGTCGGGCTTGGCCGTGCCGATGTTAAGCTCCCTGTATATCTGCATGGAATCGGCCGATATGACCTCGCCGTCCAGCCCCAAAGCCAGCTCGACGGCCAGCGCCGTTTTGCCCGACGCCGTCGGGCCGCAGACGACTATCACAGTATTGTCGCTGCCCATTTATACTATCCTCTTAAACTGCTTTTCCAGCTGGTATCTGGTGACGAAAACGGCCACCGGCCTGCCGTGGGGACAGTTTCTGACGTCGTCGCGCTCCAGCACCTGACGGGCCAGATGCTCCATCTCCCGAATGTCGGAATAGCTGCCGCCCTTGACGGCGGCCTTGCAGGAAATGCTCTTTATAAGCTCGTCCAAAAGGGGACTTTTGGCCTTTTCCTCACCCATATCGCGCCCGAAGGTCATGAGCTTTTGGGCCATATCGGACAGGACAAAGTCTATATCCTGCTCGTCCAGATAGACGGGCAGACGCCTGACCGAAAGGCCGCCGAGGCCGTAGTCCTCAAGCTCAAAGCCCATTTTTTCAAGGACGTCAAGACCGTCGAGGCAGGCCTGCTTTTCGTCGGGGGCGAGGGGCGTAAAGTGAGGCTCCATAAGGGTCTGCATATCCTGAGCGCCGATTTTCTTCTCGAGGTCGTTATAAATAAGCCTCTCGTGGGCGGCGTGCTTGTCGATAAGCCACCTACCCTCCCCCTGCTGGGCAATGATATATGTGTTGAACACCTGTCCGATGACCT
>CANSNO010000062.1 GCA_947648385.1 uncultured Clostridia bacterium | reverse complement strand
TCCATATAGAGATAGAGGCCGTATTTGTCACAGGCGGCGCGCAGAGCCGTCAGCTCGGCCTTGGTATATATGGTGCCCGTCTCGGTGGGGTGGGAGATATAAACCATCTTGGGCTGCACCGTGTGGATGCGCGTCTCGTCGTCAAGGTGAGCCTGACAGTAATCCTCCACCTGTTTGCCGCTTATTTTGCCGTCGGTCGAGGGGAGGGTCAGCACCTTGTGACCCGTGCCCTCAATGGCGCCGCTTTCATGGGTGTTTATATGGCCGCTGTCGGCCGAAATGACCCCCTGATGGGGCCTCAGGGCCATTGTGACGGCGATGAGATTGGTCTGGGTGCCTCCCACAAGGAAATATACGTCGGCGTCGGGGCTTTTACACTCCTTGCGTATCAGCTCGGCCGCCCTTTCGCAGTGGGGATCATCGCCGTAACCGACCGTCTGCTCCATATTGGTCTCCGTCATGCGCTCCAGTATACGGGGATGACAGCCCTCGTTATAGTCGCAGTTGAATCGAATCATCTTTTTATCCTCCTGTTATCAATATGCCGTTACAATGCCGCCGTCAAAGGCGTAAAAGGTGCTCAGGCCGCCTGTGGGGGATATGGATATCTCCTTCAGCTCTGGGCATTTTTCCATTATCAGGTTTTTAAGCTCCAGAGCCAGTTCGGGGCAGTTGCAGTGGGAAATGGAGAGGGGCCTTAAGGGGTCGCCGCGCCCCAGCTTTTTCCTCACCTCGTCGGCCATAATTCCGGCCAGCTTGACAATGGCGTTTTTCGTTCCGCGAACCTTTTCGTGCAGCATGATGTTGCCGTGGCCGTCGTCGCTCATAATGGGGCGGAGCTGCATAAAGGTGGCGATAGAGCCCGTCAGCTTGCTCATGCGTCCGGCCTTGATGAGATTGTCGAGGCTTTGCAGGACGAAGAAGGTCTTCATGTCCCTTATGAAAAGCTCGGTCTCCCTGACTATCTCGTCAAAGGGCAGGCCACGGGATATCAAGGACGATATCTCGTCGACTATCCTCGATTCTCCGGCGCTGGCGCTTTCGGAATTGAATATATGCACCCTTCCGACGCCCTCCTTCAGGCCGGCACCGGCAATGGCGCTTTGATAGGAGCCGGAAAGCTCGGAGGAAAGGGTGACGACAAAGACGTCGTCGTCTCCGCTCATGGCCTCGGCATATTCCGCGGGAGAGGGGCAGGCCGTAATGGGCTGGGCCTTCGCGCCCCTTATGGCGTTTATCAGCCAGATGGTGTTGATGCTGCCGTCGTCCACATATGTCTTGCCGTCTATCGTGATACGCAGGGGTATCGAGACAAGCTCGGCGTCGCAGGTCACGCTTTTTATGTCGCAGCAGCTGTCGGCAATTATTTTATATCCCATTTTCGCACCTCATCCTTCCAGCTCTTCATAAAGAGCCATCAAATGCCTGCTTATTTTGTCGGCCTCGGCCGGAGTGAAGGCCGAAATAAAGCTTTCGGTTATATTGTCCATCAGCGCCTGATGAAAGCTGTAGGCCACCAGACCCAGAGAGGTCAGGTTGATTATAACGGCCCTCTTGTCGTCGGGGTCGCGGCGGCGGACGATAAGGTCTTTTGCCTCCAGCTTGTCGCAGGCAACCGTCAGGGTGGCCTGCGTCACGCCCAGCTTTTTGGCGATGGCGTTCATCTTTTGGGCGCCCTCGGGGCCGATTTTGTTTATTATGTGTATTTCCGAGATGGATATGGGTATGTCCAGGCCGGCTTCGAGGGCCGTCTGTTCAAACTTTGAGAACCTGACGGGAAAGTCAAGCATAAACTCTTTGATTATGTCGTTGGAGCTCATTTTCCCACCCCTTGAAAGTTTAATAATCTAACTAATTATATGTGAAATTATACCACCGGCAGAGCTTGTTTGCAAGCTTTTCGCGCCCTTTCGACAATATATAATAATTTGTAATATATGTTCCCCTCTGTTGGCAAAAGGCCAAGATTCATGTATAATAAAAAAGTAAAAACAGACAGGGAGATGTTTGACATGGATTATATAAAGGCGAGGATAACAATAAAAAAAGGGGACGCCGATATTCTCTGCGCCCGCCTTTCGGATATCGTGACCGGCTTTGAGATAGACGACCCGGCCGTAATAGACGACTTTGTAAACGACAAGGACAGCCGATGGGACTATATCGAGGAGGGGCTTTATGAAAATCCCGACAGGCGTCCGTCGGTCACCTTTTATGTGGATGACAGCGAGGATGGCGCCATGCTTCTGGCTCGGGCCGAGGCTCTGCTGGCCGCCGCTGACGGAGAGTATGAGATGGAGACCGAAAGGGTCAAAAGCGCCGA
The DNA here is from genome assembly GCA_947648385.1 of uncultured Clostridia bacterium. Lineage (GTDB taxonomy): Bacteria > Bacillota > Clostridia > Oscillospirales > Butyricicoccaceae > RGIG1902. Next base: position 6,706 of record CANSNO010000062.1, on the reverse strand, counting down.
CTGGGAGAACAACTGGAAGGAGTTTTACAAGCCCTTCAAGGTCGGTTCCCGTCTTTACGTCCGCCCCTCTTGGGAAAGCATAGATGACGACGAGGGCAGGAGGGTTCTGATAATGGACCCGGCCTCCAGCTTCGGCACGGGTTCCCATGCCACGACGCGCCTCTGCATGGAGCAGATAGACGCCATGGACTGCGTGGGCAAAAGTATACTCGATATGGGCTGCGGAAGCGGTATTCTCGGCTGCTGCGCCATGCTGATGGGGGGACGGAGCCTTGTCGCATGCGACATCGAGGAGAGCGCCATGACGACCACGAAAAAGAATCTGGAGGTCAACGGCATTCCCCTTGAAAAATGCGCGCTTTACCGCGGCGATGTCATCAGGGACAAAAAGCTGGCCGCCGAAATAACCGAAAAGGGAAGCTATGACATTATCCTTGCCAACATCGTGGCCGATGTGCTGATGGCCATGTCGGAGTTTTTCAAGAGCCGGCTGGCCGAGAACGGCAGGCTTATTCTGTCGGGCATAATAAACGAGAGGGCCGAGGAAGTGAAAGCCCATTTCCTCTCTGCCGGATATACCGTCGACGCCCGAATGGAAAGGGACGGATGGACAATGCTATCTGTCAGCTTGAGGTAAAGAACGCAATAATTTTCCTACAAAATATGGACAAAAGCCGCCTTTTTTGATATAATTTCTAATGGCTTTTTGCCGGGAAATAAAATTTAAAAACTTTTTTCGGTTTTTCAGGGAACTTTTTGACTCTCGAATAAGTATTACAAAAGGAACCTTGAACCGATTAAAATATATCGGAGTGTGAATATTCTTGAAGAGAGATAATATAAAAAGCAGGAAAGACACAACATATGAGGACTATCTCGCCAGCCGCGTGATGGCCGTTTTTGCCGGAGTGATGGTCATTCTGGCCGGCCTTACATATCTTTGGAACGCCTATGACGTCGGCTCCACATTTTTTGCCGCCATTCGCGCCACAAATATCCTGATATGGGTCTCGGCCGCCGGAGTCATAGGGGGCGCCCTATGGACGGCGAGTGATATAAAAAGCGACAGGCTCAAAAAGGCTCCCGTCCTCAACGGCGTTATGGCCACAGTGTTTTCTCTCGCTCTGCTCGGCTCCCTTCTGCTCATCAAGTATAACTATATCATCTCGAAAAGGGTGCTTTATGTGGCTCTGCCCGTGGCGGCCATACTTCACCTTGTCTATTGCAGCTATCAAAGGGAGTTTTTCTCCCTTTGCGTCACCCATGTCTCTGTCATTCTGGCCGTGTGGCTTGCGGCCCGTCATACGGGCAGGATGGCGACGGTAGCCGTCATCATCGCTATAATCATCTGCGGCGCCGCCGTGCTGCTTTTTCTGTCGGCAAAAAAGAATGGCGGATATGTTTCAGTCGGCAGACTTAAAATAAAGCTCTATGACAATAAAAACATCGCTTCGCGAACGGTATTCGCCGTTTACGGGGTGACGGCCCTGTTGGTGGCGGCGGCCTATTTTCTGGCTGCTCCCTACGCTTATTATATCCTTTATGCCTTGGCGGCCTTCCTCGTTATCGAGGCGGTATACTTTACGGTCAAGCTCATATAAAACGGATAACCCAAGGGCAAAGACATTGTCTTTGCCCTTTTATTTTTCTCTATTACGCAAAGGAGTTATCAGATGAAATCTATCAAAAGGTCATTTGCCCTTCTGCTGGCTGTTCTGATGCTGTCGTCCGCTCTTCCCGGGGCTTTTGCCGCCGAGGCGCGGTATGACACCGAGCTGAGCGCCGCCATATCCTTTGCCGAGCTGCTCAGAAACGGCGAGACCTCCATGACGATAGGCCTTTCTTCGGCGCGCTTTGATTTCACCCTTTGCTACCGTTATCTTTCCATGCTCTATCGCGACGCCTATGTTTTTGAATATATCCCCTCTCCCAGAAATGCCCTCATCAGGATAGCCTATAACGACGCCGAAAAGCACGGTCTGGCGGAGGCCGAGGCCGAGGCCGTCGTTGACAGGCTCATAGAGGACGGCATGGGCGACTATGAAAAGTATTACGCCCTTTACAGCTATCTCAGGGACAACTGCCGCTATGATATGCACGCCGCCCTCAATCAGGCCAACGAGACGGGAGACGCCTTTTCGGCCTATGGGGCGCTTGTGGGCAAGCTGGCCGTCTGCGACGGCCTCAGCAGCGCCTATGCCATGCTCTGCCGCCATGCCGGCCTGCCCTGCGTATACGTCGGCTCCTCCGAAATGAACCATTCGTGGAACGCCGTCCTTTACAACGGCAAGGTCATGTATCTCGACGTCACCTATGACATAACCAACGGCTCGGAGGTCAACTATTTCATGCTTGACGAGGATTCCCTCTCTGTCGACCACAGGTGGGACAAAGAAACCGTGCAGACCCTGACAAATGAGATATGGGACGACGGGTTTGTCAGCGCCTATACTCTCAGCCGTCTGGGCGGCCTTTTCAGAGGCTCCGACAAGGGCTTTGAGCTTGACCGCACCCCCAACAGGGCCGAGGCGGCTATCATGCTTGTAAGGTTCCTCGGCCTCGAAAGCTACGCCTATGAGAGCTACGGTGAAATAGAGGAGGGGGAGGCGCCTTATCCCTTTAAAGATGTCAACCCCAACCACGCCCCGTACATCGCCCTTCTTTACCACATGGGACTGACGGCCGGCACGTCGACCGAGACCTTTTCTCCCGATGACGACGTGACCCTCAAGGATTATATGACCTTTATGCTCCGCGCCCTCGGCTATTCCGAGGAAACCGATTTCTCATGGGAGACGGCCCCCGAGGACGCGCTGGGTGTCGGCGTGCTGAGCCAGAGACAGTATGACCGCCTCTGCTCGAAGCCCTTTGACAGGGGAGGAATGGCATATGCCGCCCTTGCCGCGCTCGAGGCTCCCACGTCTGAGGGACAGCCGCTCTATGAAAAGCTTGTTGCCGATGGAGTGCTGAACGAAAAAAGCGTAAAAGATTTTGGCCTTAACTCTTGACAAATGAGCTGTAATTATGTATAATTCTATTTGCTTCGTAAGCATTATAGAGATGGCGGCATAGCTCAGTTGGCTAGAGCATCCGGTTCATACCCGGCAGGTCGTAGGTTCAAGTCCCACTGCCGCTACCATTTCGGCCCGTTGGTCAAGCGGTTAAGACACCGCCCTTTCACGGCGGAAACATGGGTTCGATTCCCGTACGGGTCACCACGAATAAAGGGTCCTTGAAGGCCCTTTTTTCAATATTCGGAGACATAGCTCAGCTGGTTAGAGCGCTCGCCTCACACGCGAGAGGTCATGGGTTCGAGTCCCTTTGTCTCTACCAAAAACCGCCAGCCCTGTATATTGGGGCTGGCGGCTTTTTTCTTTGTGTATCAAGGCTTTGCGGATATTTTCAAGAGAAAATATACTAAAACCTTAATCGTCTATCGGCGTCAGGGATATCGTCACGGTGACGTCGCCGGGACCGAAAGCCTCGAGCATTTCATCCTTTGTGACATCGTCCACATGGCCGATACGGGTGAAGCTGTAGGTGTTAGCGTCGTAATAGATGACCAGATTGCTGCCCTGATAGAGGATAATATCGCCCGCTTTCGTAGTAGTCTGAGCGTCGTTACGGGGCAGGTCGTGACCCAGAGGGCCGACCTTTTCAAACTCTCCGTAGTCGCTCATGTTTATTGTCATGGGGCCGTTTGCCGGCAGCTCCTTCAGCGCGTCGGACGACGAGTTTTCCTCCGGTGTGGCCGTCCAAAGGGCCTCTTTGACGCCATTGACTTTGATGTGCAGCTTGCCGTCGGCCTGCGGCTGCGCCGTATGCTCGGGGAGCGCGAGGCCGTCTATCCAGCTTTTGACCGTCTCGGCGCTGTCGCCGCCGCTGAATCTGCGGCCCGTCAGCCATGATGTGTCGGCTGTAACAAGGTCTTTTATACCGCTGTCATTATAAGGGCTGCTTCCGGATGTGCAGAAGGGGACGACGGTTTTACCCGTCATGTCGTGACTTTCCAGGAAGGTATAGATGATTTTGGGAGCGCGGCCCCACCAGATGGGGTAGCCGACGAAAACCGTGTCGTACTGCCCGATGTTTTCCACGGCGGCCGATATCTCCGGACGGGATGTGGGGTCGTTCTGCTCGCGGTTGGCGCGGCAGTCGGTATTGTAATCGAGGTCGGCCGCGGTATAGGGTAGAGAGGGGACTATTTCAAAAATGTCGGCCTCGCCGCCGAAAGCGTCCTTTATCTTTTGAGCCGCCGTTTTGGTGTTGTTTGTGTTCGAGAAGTAAGCTACAAGCACATGAGGCCTGTCTGTGGGCTGAGGCTCAGGAGTGGGGTCGGGTTCAGGCGCGGGCGTGGGTCTGGAAAAACCGCCCCCCGTACTTCCGCCCGAAGAGGAGGGAATCTCGTCCTTGTCGTCGTTAACGGCGAGGAGCTTTGAATAGCTTGTCAGTATGGAGGCCGCTTCGGCGCGCGTGGCGCTGTGCTGAGGGGCAAAACGGCCTCCGTCGGTGCCGTTTACCACGCCCGTGCTTTTGGCCCAGGTGACGGCGCTGAGGGCAAAGGAGGATATGTCATTTTGGTCGGCAAAGGGCTCGTCAAAATCAATTTGGGGGCTGCCGGCCATGCGCCAGAGGATCGTGACCATCTGCTCGCGGCTGACGGCGTCGTCAGTGCCGAAAATGCCGTTGCCATAGCCGATGATTATCTCCTTTTCCTCCGCCCAGCAGACGGCGTCGGAATACCACAGGCCGTCATATGTGTCGGAAAAGCTGTCGCCGCCCGTCACCTCGGGGCTTCCGGCCTGACGGTAGAGGACTGTTGCCAGCATGGCGCGCGTCATGGTGCCGCCCGGCTCAAAGGATGTGTCGGAAACGCCCTTCATCAGTCCGTTTGAAAGACAGTATCGGACGCTTTCGGCATACCAGGCGTCGCTCGCCACATCGTAAAAGGCGTTTTCGGCGGCGCAGCAGGTGGATATGGCCACAGTGACAGCCATGATAATACAAAAAAGCAGCGCGCTGATTTTTTCGGTTCTCTTCATATTTGTCGGCTCCTTTTATTTTTTGATGGCTTTATTTTAAAAGATGGCCGATAAAATGTCCAATACTTATATTGCATTAAAAATAATGCCTGAAAAGCATAAGTACCGTGAGATAATATATCTCACGGTACTTATTTATAAACATGATTTTTACTTTACGGGCGCAAACCCATGCCGCCCTCGAGAGTAAGGGTCTCGCCGTTCATATACTTGAAGTCGGGGGAGGCCAGTTGTACGCAAACCCTGCCTATCTCCAGCTCGGGGTCGCCGTAGTGGCCGGCCGGAGGCATATGAACGTTGGCCTCATATGCTTCTGGATAGGCGTTCTTGAAGTTTTCAAGCTGAGCCGTCCAGGCAAGAGGACAGACGACGTTGACATTTATGCCGTCGGGGCCCCATTCGTTGGCGGCGACGCGCGTCAGACCGCGGATGCCCTCTTTGGCGGCGGCGTAGGCGCACTGGCCGTAATTGCCGAAAAGTCCTGCGCCGGAAGCGAAATTGACTACCGAGCCGCGAGTTTCCTTGAGATAGGGATAACAGGCTTTCATGTAATAAAACACGGCGTAAAGGCCCGAATAAAGGGCGAGGTCGAACTGCTCGGTGGTGTGGTCGGCGATGGTGACGCCGGAGGCCGAGGCCTGAGCGTTGTTTATCAGCACGTCGATGCGTCCGAAGGCTTTTATGGTCTCGTCGACGACGTGCTGAACGGTGCTTTCGTTGTCATATCCGGCGGCAACGTCGGCGGCGACAGTCAGAACCTTTATGCCGTAAAGGCGCTCCAGCTCTTCCTTGGCGTCCTCGAGCTTTTTCATGTTTCGGCCCGTGATGACAAGATTGGCGCCCTCCTTGGCGTATGCCGTGGCTATGCCGTAACCGATGGAACCGCAGCGCCCATCGCTGAGGACCGAACGGCCGGCGCCTGTGATAATTGCTGTCTTACCTGTTAAAAATCCCATTGTGAACTCCTCCTTTAGAGTTTGCGGACGATGTCGCCGCCATCATAAAGTGTGTTCCAATAGCCTTCTTCTTTTTCCACAAATAAATTAGCACTTTTTGCACAAAAATACAAGGCTTTTTTCAAAAAAATTGTGCGTTAATAATAAAACGACAAAGAATCCATGTTAAATAACAAACTTATCAGACGACCTTTATCTGTTGAGCCACCATATGCCCAAAATGAGATATCCGGCAAAGGCCGTCCAGACAAGATAGGGTATCTGCAATTTTGCAGCCAGAATATCGCTCTGCCTGAATACCTCGCTCATCCTGTATATGAGAAACAGCAGGAGAATGAGCCAGAAAAAGCTAAGCAAATACATCCCGAGGCCGAAAAAGAGCAGGGTCCAAAGAAGGTTGACCGTCAACTGGGCCGTGAAAAAGGTCAGCGCCGCCGTCCTGCCGCGCGCGTCCTTTTGCCAAACTCTGCCCATGGCGGCGCCCATGAGGATATAGAGTATTGTCCATACTACGGGGAAGAGGCGGTGGGGAGGAGTCAGCGGCGGCTTCCTCAGCATTTCATAAGCGTCCATGCCGTTCATTGTTATCCATCCGCCGACGGCGCCGAAGGCCAGGGCAACCGCTGAAAAAAGAAACTGATATTTGTACTTTTTTATTTTCATTATTATCACCGTGGAATATTATTCGTTCGGACGGATGAAATATGT
>CANSNO010000061.1 GCA_947648385.1 uncultured Clostridia bacterium | reverse complement strand
AGACCGAGCCGATGAAGGCCAGACGCATCCAGGCAAGAGGTCCGCCGACCGAAGCCAGCAGGGAGACCATGCCCGAAACAATGACGATGGAGGGGCCGATAGAGGCGATAAGGGAAGACCTGGCGGCTTCCTTCATCTGCTCCTGTGTGACGCCCATCTTGGGGCCGGTAGACCAGGCTCTTTTAAGGAATATAAAGGCCTGGAAAAGAACGAGCACAACAGCCGGGATACACGCGATCCACATGCCCAGGCTATTCGCGGTTTTTAAATACTCGAGTTCCATAAAATAAGTTTACCTCCTCTTTTTCCTTGAGGACTTTTTGTCCTCCGGACGAAATGTCCGTTTTCCGCAGACGAAAAATCCTTCGTCTGGGGCAGTGCCTCCGGGAAGGTATATTTTTCTTTCCCGGGCCGTGCTTTCATTCACCTCACCTTTTGACATATGAAGCCATACATCAGTGCCAAATCGGTTTCTTCGCCGTTCCCCATAACGGCCCCGAAACCTCCTTGATATAGTTAATTATACAACAGGGTTCACAAATTAGCAACAATCTATTTGCTCAAATAATGCTTTTTAGTTAATTTGCTATATTTTATATAGTGTTTACTATATTGTAGTAAATTAAATGATGTGAAAATAACAATAACCGGGCCAAAATGACCCGGTTACTTTGTTTTTGTTTATAATTTGTTGTCTCTTTTTAGGGAATTTTTATTTCTATCTCGGACGGCGTCCAGCGTCCGTCCTCCTTGAGGACGACTTTTCCCTTGCGGAAACTTTCGGGCACATCTATTATGCGCTGGTTTTCCGAGCCTTTGAAACGGATGTCAAGGTTCCTCTGCTCCCTGATAAAGGGGCCGTCGATGAGGACGTCGCAGGCCTCCAGCAGGGCCTTTTTGCCCTCGTCGGCCAGCAGCTCCTCGTAAAGATAGCCCGAATAGGCCGCCAGCTCCAGCCCAAGCGCCTTGACCTCCCTCGCAAAGGGCAAAAGCCCTTCGGCCTGGTCAAATGGTTCGCCGCCCGAAAGGGTGACGCCGCTTATCATGGGGTCGGCCTTTATGGCCGCCAGATACTCGTCGGTGTTTTTCCACTCGCCGCCGTTATAGTCATGGGTGCCGGGGTTGTGACAGCCGGGGCAGTTGTGGGCGCAGCCCTGGACAAAAAGGGCAAAGCGTATGCCCGGGCCGTCGGTTATCGATTCAGGTACGACGCCGCTGACCTTTATCTCAGGCATCGTGCTTTACCCTGTCCCTTTCCTCGGCCTGCTTGGCGTCGTTCCAGCGGTCGAGTGTGCCAACAAGATAGCCGGTTATGCGGCGGATGCGCTCGAACTTGGGGCCGTGGTCGCTTTCCAGACGGCCGCAGCGAGGGCACCGCTCGCCGATGATGCCCGTATAGCCGCAGACGACGTCGCTGTCGACGGGATGGTTGATGGAGCCATAGCCCACGCCGTTGTCGTGCATACACCTGACGACCTTTTCAAAGGCCTCGAGGTTCTGGCTGGGGTCGCCGTCCAGCTCGACATAGCTGATATGTCCGGCGTTGGTCAGAGCGTGATAGGGACCCTCTATCTTTATTTTGTCATAGGCCGAGATATTGTAATAGACGGGCACGTGGAAGCTGTTTGTATAATACTCCCTGTCGGTTACGCCGGGGATGACGCCGTACTTCTTCTTGTCTATCCTGACAAAGCGGCCCGAAAGACCCTCGGCGGGAGTGGCAAGGAGGGTGAAGTTCATGCCTGTCTTGCGGCTCATATTGTCGAGATATTCCCTCATAAAGCTGACTATCTCAAGGCCGAGGTTCTGGGCGCGCTCGCTCTGGCCGTGATGCTCGCCTATCAGGGCGACAAGGGTCTCGGCAAGGCCGATAAAGCCTATCGACAGGGTGCCGTGCTTGAGTATCTCGCCGACGGTGTCGTCGGGAGAGAGGTTTTTCGAGCCTATCCATACCCCCTGACCCATGAGGAAGGGGAAGTTTTTGACCTTTTTCTTGGCCACTATGTTATATCTGTCAAGCAGCTGGCGGCTGACAAGGTCCATCTTGTGCTCCAGCTCCTCGAAGAACCACTCGATATTGCCGTTGCTCTTGATGGCTATTCTGGGCAGGTTTATGGATGTAAAGCTCAGGTTGCCGCGGCCGAAGGCTATCTCGTTTTCGGGGTCGTAGACGTTGCCCATGACCCTTGTGCGGCAGCCCATATAGGAGACCTCGGTCTCGGGGCGGCCGGGCTTGTAATACTGGAGATTAAAGGGCGAATCTATAAAGCTGAAATTGGGGAACAGCCTCTTGGCCGACACGCGGCAGGCAAGCTGGAAAAGGTCATAGTTAGGCTCGCCGGGATTGTAGTTTACGCCCTCTTTTATCTTGAATATCTGTATGGGGAATATGGGAGTCTCACCGCGGCCCAGTCCGGCCTCGGTTGCCAGCATGACGTTTTTCATGACCATGCGTCCCTCAGGGCTGGTGTCGGTGCCGTAGTTTATGGACGAAAAAGGCGTCTGGGCGCCGGCGCGCGAGTGCATGGTGTTGAGGTTGTGGACAAGGGCCTCCATGGCCTGATATGTCGTCTTGTCGGTCTCGCGCAGGGCGTTTTTATAGGCGAAGTCGGCGGCCTTGTCATAAAGCTCGCCCTCAATGCCTATCTCGGCGAGGGCCTCTTTCTCGACGGCCTTGTATTCCTCCCTCATCTCTATCTGGGGATAGAGGTTTTTCTCCTTGCCCAGCTCCTTTATAAGGTGGCGTATCTGCTCCTGCCTGTCATCGGCTCCGTCGTCTCCGTCGCCCTCCATTATGACGACGGCCTTGGCCAGATTGGCCCCATAGATGCGGCGGAAGGTCTTGGCCACGCCGGGGGCCAGACCGTAGTCAAAGTTGGGTATGCTCTGGCCGCCGTGCTGGTCGTTCTGGTTTGACTGTATGGCTATACAGGCCAAAGCGCCGTAGCTGCTGATGTCGTTGGGCTCGCGCAGGAAGCCGTGGCCCGTCGAAAAGCCGTTATGGAACAGGCTCGTCAGGTCTATCTGACAGCAGGTGGTGGTCAATGTATAAAAATCAAAATCGTGTATGTGTATGTCGCCGTCGTGATGGGCCTTGGCCTGCTCGGGGGTCAGGATATATTTTTCATAAAAGTCCTTGGCGCCCTCGCTTCCGTATTTCAGCATGGTGCCCATGGCCGTGTCGCCGTCGACGTTGGCGTTGTCGCGCTTGAGGTCGCTGTCCTCGGCGTCGGCAAAGGTTATCTCGTTATAAACCCTCATGAGGTTGCTTTTCATCTCGCGGGCCTTGTTTCGCTCCGAGCGGTAGATGATATACTTTTTTGACACCATGGCATAGCCGTTGTCCATCAGGACAAGCTCGACAATATCCTGTATGTCCTCAACTCCCGGGGCCCTGTCGCCGAACTTCTCTACCAGCTTCTCCTCCACGAGCTTTGCCATCCTGTCGCTCTCGCCGTTGTCGGCTCTCAGACTGGCCTTCATGGCTTTGGCTATGGCCGCCGATATCTTTCCTATGTCGTACGGGGCCTCTCGCCCGTCGCGCTTGATAATTTTTGTAAACATTCCGCTCTCCTTATTCCGTTTTATTCTATACTCTCATTAACTCACATAAATAAAGCCGCTCATTTCGGCCACGGTAATCATTATATCCTCTCCGTTCGGGCTTGTCAATTACAATCGGGCATATATTGTGTGTCAAGCAGATATGCTTTCGTCAAAAGCAACAATATATAGTTGCCCCTTTTATGGCGACAAAAAGCCGTTTTGTCACCTTTCAAGTCAAAAAGGGTGAGAAAAGCCGCCCCTTTGCGCTATGCCGCCGTCCGAACAAGGGCCTTTTCGCACCTGTCGAAGAGGCGGAAACAAAAATATTCTCCCACGGGCGTTAAAACCCCGTGGGAGAATATCTACTATTTGCACAAGTTTTTATATCATTCAAGACATCTGTTCTTCAGAGGCGCTGACCCTTGTCATATCCGGCTCCAGCGCGCCGTCACAGCCGACCAGGCCGCGCTCGGACGGTTCGTGACCGTTTATGACGACCGTCACGGTGCTGACGCCCCTGCAGGATGAAAGGCTGTTGACAATGGAATATACGTCGTTTTCCCTGCCCGTCAAATCCATGTCGGCAGGCAGATATATGTCGGCCCTTATATTTCCCCCGTCGCCGACGGCCGTCACATTTCGTATGTCCATTCTGCCCTCGAAGGGAGCCGCCGCGCCGAGACTGCCGCGCTGCATTTCCTCAAGGAGCATGAAGGGCGTCAGCTCCTCCTTTTCGGTCACTATCCTCATGCGGTGGGAGAAAAGGCCGCCGCCCACGCGGTCGACGGGATATACCTCGATTTCAAAGGTCGAAAGGCGCAGGTCGCCGTCGTCAAGCAGAATGGACGAGGCCCCGCGGAAAAACACCGAGCGGAACTCGGCACCCGTCACCCTGATATAGCTTATCTCCTCTATCTCAAGCAGCGACAGGGTGACTCCGGCGTCAAGCAGACTGCGCTCGATGGCCGTCATGCCGTCATACTCCTCCGAAAAGCGCACGACGACCGTGCTGCCGAAGACCTGCACGTCGTCCAGCTCTACCCCGTTTATAAGCAGGGAAGTGTCATTTTCGTTTATGGGATTTTTCATGGCCTCGATGACGTCGGCTATGCGGCGTGAAAGCTCCTTTTGACCGTCGAAGGTCACCAGCTCATAGCCGAGGCTTCTGCCCGTCTCGCCCGTCGTGAGAAAATAAACCGGGCTGACCGTCTCTTCCGGCTCCGTCCCCGTTCCGCCGCAGGAGGTCAGAAAGATTACCGCCGCCATGACGGCGGCCGCGAAAGACCTTTTTTTCATGAAATATCACCGGCCTTTCTTTCGGACATGGGGAAATAGGCCGTAAAGCAGCTTCCCTCGCCATAGGTGGAGGAGACCTCCACATGGCCTCCGAGGGCGTCAAGACACCGGCCGACTATCGACAGGCCGAGACCAGTGCCCCCCGTCTCGCGCGAGCGCATTTTGTCCACCCTGTAAAAACGGTCGAATATCCTGCCCAGCTCCTCCTCCTTTATTCCGATGCCCGTATCGGCCACATGGAGCAGCCACCTGTCCTCCCCCTCCTTGAGGGTGACATGGACCGAGCCGCCCTTGCGGTTGTATTTGACGGCGTTCTGCATGAGATTGAACACGGCCTGATAGGCCATGTCGGAGCTGCCCCTGATATAAGCCGATGGGGGCAGACTGCTGATTATCTTCACCTCGAACTCGTCGGCATAAGCCTTTAATAATTCAGCCGCCCTGTTGACAAGCTGTGTCAGGTCGCACTCCCCCTCGGAGGCCTCGCCGCTGTCGAGGCGGCTGAGGTAAAGGAGGCCCTCGCTTATACGCGTCAGCCTGTCTATCTCGTCCCTTATATCGCCCAGAAATTCCCTGACGTCGTCCACCTTTATATTCTCGGTCTGGAGGATGGAATCGCAGAGCAGCTTTATGGAAGCGAGAGGCGTTTTCAGCTCGTGTGAGGCGTCGGAGACAAACTGCCGTCTGGTCTCCTCGGTCTTGGTCAGCTGGTCGCTCATCTGGTCAAACTCGGCGGCGATGACCCCAAGCTCGTCCTCGCTCTCCATATTTATCCTGTATTCATAGTTGCCGCCGCGTATCTGGGCCACCCCCTCCAGCACCCTGTCAAAGCGCCGGCGGAGGCTGGTGGTGAAAACGAGGACAAAAAGGGCCGTTGCCGCCGTGACGGCAAAGCTGATGCGCGCTATGTTGCTCTTTGTGCCCGAAAGGAGCCGCGCGCTTTCAAGGTCGTACTGATAAGCGTAAACGCTGCCCACCACAAGCCCGTCGCGCATAACGGCGCAGGTGGCGCGGTGGCTGAAGGCCCTGCCGTCGTATACGCTCCTGAAAACGTCCCTGCCGTATAAGGCTTCTATGACCTCGGGGAAAAGCACGGTTTTGCCGATGACGTCGGAAAACTTGAGGTTGTCGTATATGACCCTTCCCTCGCCGTCGGTGACAAGCACCCTCTGGTCACGGCCTATATCCATAATTGATATGGCCGACGAAGCCGTGTCGTAATCCATAAGGGAGGAGCTTTCAAGAGCGGCCGAAAGGGCGGCCACGTTTGAGCGCATCTCACTCTCCTTGGCCTCCACAAGCTGACGGCGCATCATCCTGACGGGGTAGATATTGAGTATCAGCAGCAGGACGGCGGCCAGCACGGTAAAGCCCAGGAATATTTTAAACCTGAGGCTGTTTGTTATTTTAAGTCCGCCGTGACCGCGCGTGTCCAATGTTCGGCTCACTCCCTTTAAAAAAGCTTATTTTTCGGCGTCGCTGAAGAAATAACCCACGCCCCATTTGGTGATAATATATTCCGGCGCGGCGTCGTCGGTCTCTATCTTCTCCCTTATCCTCCTGATATGGACGTCCACGGTGCGTATATCGCCGGGATAGCCGTAGCCCCACACCTGCTCTAAAAGCTGGTCACGGGAAAAGACCCTGCCGGGATTGGACATGAGCATGACAAAGAGGTCGAACTCCTTGGCCGTCAGCTCGGGCGTTCTGTCTCCCACCCTGACCGTGCGTTTGATGAGGTCGACCCTCAGCTTGCCGCAGGTCAGCACATTGGAGCCGCCCCCCTCTCCCTCGGCGGCTTGGCGGCTGCGCTTCAAAATGACCTTCATGCGCGCCTTCAGCTCGAGGATGTCAAAGGGCTTTGTCATATAATCGTCGGTGCCGTATTCAAAGCCCAGCAGCTTGTCCGAGCCTTCGCCCTTGGCCGTCAGCATAATAATCGGCACGTCGCTGCTCTCCCTTATCTTGCGGCAGACCGAAAGTCCGTCATAGACGGGCAGCATAAGGTCGAGAATGACAAGGTCATAGCGGTTTTTGGCGAACAGCTCAAGGGCCGTGCCGCCGTCATAGGCGCCGTCGACCTCATAGCCGTCGTTTTCAAGGTTGAAGGTGATGCCCTTGACAAGCAGCTTTTCATCGTCTACAACAAGTATCCTCATATCATTCTCCTTATCTGTAAAAAAGCAAATTATTTGTAAATGGGATTGAAAAGACATTCTCTTTTTGATAAACTGAAAACAGCAATTATACATATTATATACATAAAATGACCTTTTCCGCAACTATGGAGGTATATCTTTTGGTTAAAAAAATATTTTCGGCCTTTACGGCCTTTGTTCTTCTGCTCGGCTGTTTTCCCTCGGGCATTCTGGCCGCCGAGGCGCCGCAGATAAACGCCAAAGGAGCCGTTATCGGCGAGATGACGACCGGCACGGTCGTATTTGAGCAAAACGCCGACGAAAAGCTTTTCCCTGCCAGCACGACCAAGATAATGACGGCCATACTGGCCATAGAAAACTGTGAGCCGGACGAGATTATAACCGTCTCGGCCGAGTGTATAAAGGGCCTTTCGGAGCTGGGCAGCAGCACCCTGCTTCAGGAGGGCGAGGAGATGAGGTTCAGCGATATGCTGAAATATCTGCTTGTAGCCTCGGGCAACGACGCCGCCATAGCCCTGGCCCTGCATATCTCCGGCTCGGTCGACGGGTTTGTCGAACTTATGAACGCCAAGGCCGAGGAGCTCGGATGCGAAAACACCCATTTTGCCAATCCCCACGGTCTCCACGACGAAAACCATTATACCACACCGAGAGACCTTTTGAAAATAGCCGAATACGCCATGAAAAACAGCACCTTTGCCGAGGCGGTAAAGATAGACCGCTATGTCCTGCCGGCCACAAATGCGCGCGGCGAGCAGACCATAACCAGCACAAACCACCTCATCTCGCGCTGGCGCAACCGCGATTATTACTATGAGGGCGCTCTGGGTATCAAAACCGGCTTCACCACCCCGGCCGGCTACTGCCTTGTCAGCGGCGTAAGCTCGGGCGAGCTGACATACATCACCGTCGTTATGGGCGCTTCCCAGTCGGAGGACGGCGTCATAGGCAGCTTTACCGAGACGAAAAAGCTGCTCGACTATGCCAAAAAGGGCTTTTCTGTCCAGACGCTGGCTCAGGCCGGCTCTCCCATAGCCGAGGCTCCCGTGGCCCTCGGCAAGGACGCCGACACGGTCGTCCTCGGCCCCGAAAGCGACATATCGGCGTTGCTGCCGACAGATTTTGACCCCAAGCTGGTCGAGGTCGCCATAGTCATAGAAGCAAATATAAAGGCCCCCGTCGAAAAGGGGCAGGTTCTCGGCTCGGCCGAATACAGCTATGAAGGACAACTTCTGGCCACAGGCCCCCTTGTGGCCGCCGACAGCGTCAGGCGCTCCTTGTGGCTCTTCATATTTGACGGGGTTTTCGGCATTTTCGGCGGCACGGCGGCCAAGGTGATAATCGGCATATCCGTGCTGGCCGTGCTGGTATTCTTCATTTACGGCACGATAAACCGAAAAAGGCGCCGCCGCAGAGGACGCCGCCGCGTGAATCCCTCGATGACAAGCTATAAGGGACGCAGAAGATAAAAGACAAAGCCCTCGCCGAAAACGGCGAGGGCTTTTATCATGTTTTTTATTTTGTGCCGAATATTCTGTCTCCCGCGTCGCCCAGGCCGGGAACGATATAGCCTATCTCATTGAGCCTTTCGTCCCTCGCGCCGCAGTAGATATCCACGTCGGGATGTTCGCGCTCAAGCCTCTCGATGCCCTCGGGGGCGGCTATGATGCACATGAACCTGATATGGCTCACGCCCCTCTTTTTTATCTGTGTTATGGCGTCGACGGCCGAACCGCCCGTGGCCAGCATGGGGTCGACGACGATGACGTCCCTTTCGGCCACATCCTTGGGCAGCTTGCAGTAATATTCCACAGGCTCCAGCGTCTCCTCGTTCCTGTAAAGGCCTATATGCCCCACCTTGGCCGAGGGGAGAAGGGCCAGCAGGCCGTCGACCATGCCCAGACCGGCTCTGAGGATAGGCACTATTGCCAGCTTTTTGCCCGACAGCACCTCGCAGTCGGCCGTGCCCATGGGGGTTTCGACACTGACGTGCTCGGTGGGCAGGTTTCTGGTGGCCTCATAACACATCAGCATGGCGATTTCGCTTATCGTCTCGCGGAAGGCCTTTGTTCCCGTGTTTTTGTCCCTGAGTATAGCCAGCTTGTGCTTTATCAGGGGGTGGTCCATTACTGTCGTATTGCCCATATCTTCCGCACTCCTTTTATTTTATTTTCTTTTCTTTTGGAAGCTATAATAATTTATTTAGCTCGCACCAACAGTTCGTTACTTTTCAGAGTTGAAAAGTAACCAAAAGACTTTTCTTTTTCGTGAAAAAGAAACAAAAAGCAAACA
>CANSNO010000060.1 GCA_947648385.1 uncultured Clostridia bacterium | reverse complement strand
GGAGTATATCCCGGCTGTCGATGCCGGTATTCAGGGCGCCATGCAGTCGGGCGTTCTGGCGGGCTATCCCGTCGTCGACTGCAAGGTCACGCTTTATGACGGCTCCTATCACGAGGTCGACTCCTCCGAGATGGCCTTTAAGATAGCCGGCTCTATGGCTTTCAAGGAGGCCATGAAGAAGGCCGATCCCGTTTTGACAGAGCCTATCATGAAGGTCTCGGTCATCGTCCCCGAAGAGTATATGGGCGACGTTATCGGCGACCTCAGCTCTCGCCGCGGCCAGATTCAGGGCATGGAGGCACGCGGAGGCGCACAGCAGATAAACGCCTTTGTTCCCCTGTCCGAGATGTTCGGCTACGCCACCGATATGCGTTCGCGCACACAGGGACGCGGCCAGTACACCATGGAACCCAGCCATTATGCCGAGGTTCCCAAGGGAATTCAGGAAAAACTGGTTGAAAAGCGCTAATTTTATTGCCTTTTCTGCTAAATAACGGTTGCTTTTTTCCCGGCAATCAGTTAAAATATGAGATAGCTACTCATTCAATCCAAAAACTATTAAAATGATTGTTATCATAAGGAGGAAGAATAATGGCTAAGGAAAAATTTGAGAGAACCAAACCCCATGTTAACATCGGTACTATCGGCCATGTCGACCATGGCAAGACAACACTGACCGCTGCCATCACAAAGGTGCTGTCCTTCTCCGGCGGCGCCAAGTATGAAGCCTATGACATGATCGATAAGGCCCCCGAAGAGAGGGAGCGCGGCATCACCATCAACACAGCTCACGTCGAGTATGAGACAGACAACCGTCACTATGCTCACGTTGACTGCCCGGGCCATGCCGACTATATCAAGAACATGATCACAGGTGCCGCTCAGATGGACGGCGCTATTCTGGTTATCGCCGCCTCCGACGGCCCCATGGCTCAGACAAGAGAGCACATCCTGCTGGCCCGTCAGGTCGGCGTGCCCGCCATCGTCGTTTTCCTGAACAAGTGCGATCAGGTCGATGATGAGGAGCTTCTCGAGCTGGTTGAGATGGAAGTCCGCGAGCTGCTGTCTTCCTATGAGTTCCCCGGCGACGATATCCCCGTCATCCGCGGCTCTGCTCTGAAGGCTCTGGAGTGCACATCCACAGATATCAACGATCCCGCTTACGCCTGCATCGTCGAGCTGATGAACGCTGTTGACAGCTACATCCCCACACCTGACAGAAAGGCTGACCTGCCCTTCCTGATGCCTGTCGAGGACGTCTTCACAATCACAGGCCGCGGCACAGTCGCCACAGGCCGTGTTGAGAGAGGCCAGCTGCAGCTCAACTCCGAGGTCGAGATCGTCGGCCTGATGGACGCTCCCAGAAAGACGGTCGTCACCGGCATCGAGATGTTCCGCAAGCTGCTTGACTACGCTGAGGCCGGCGACAACATCGGCTGCCTGCTGCGTGGTATCAACAAGACCGACATCGAAAGAGGTCAGGTTCTTGCTAAACCCGGCTCCATCCATCCCCACACAAAGTTTGTCGGTCAGGTCTACGTTCTGTCCAAGGACGAGGGCGGCCGTCACACACCTTTCTTTAACAACTACCGCCCCCAGTTCTATTTCAGAACAACAGACGTTACAGGCGTTATCACACTGCCTGACGGCGTCGAGATGTGCATGCCCGGCGATAACGTCGACATGAATGTCGAGCTTATCACCCCCATCGCCATCGAGAAGGGTCTGCGTTTTGCTATCCGTGAGGGCGGCAGAACGGTTGGTTCCGGCGTTGTTATCGACATCAAGGAGTAATTCTCCGATTGTTTGAATAGTCTCAAAAGGGCGTGCCTGCGCGGCACGCTCTTTTTTGTTGTTTTAATTCATCCTTTGTGTTATATTTGTATTATCAATGAAAAAGGAGTTGAGCCTAAAATGGTCGCGCTTAAAAACTGCAAGGCCGTCACCATGTGTGACGGTACGATAGAAAAGGCCACCATCCTGGTGGAGGGAGGCAAAATAAAGGCCGTCGGCCAGAATGTGGAGGTGCCGCAGGACGCCGAGATACTCGACCTCGAGGGCAAATGGGTGACGCCCGGCTTTATCGACGCCCACACCCACTTTTCCGCCATGGGCGAGCCGCGCGCCAGGGGCGGCGGCGACGACGGCAACGAGGTATCTTCTCCCGTCACGGCCCACATCAGGATAACCGACGCCCTTAATCCGGCCGGCATAGCCTTTCCCGTCGTCCGCTCGGCCGGTTTTACAACCTGCTATACAATGCCCGGCTCGGCCAATGTGATAGGCGGCACGGGAATCGCCTTTAAGCTGAGGGAGGGCAGGACGGTCGACGATATAATCATCCCCGGTACCGAGATGATGAAGATGGCTCTGGGCGAAAACCCCAAAGGCGTATACGGCTCGCGCAAGGTCATGCCGGTCACACGCATGGGCACGGGGGCCGTCCTGCGCGAGACACTTTTCAACGCCAAGCAGTATGCCGATGAAAAGGCGGCCGCCGAAAAGGAGGGCAAGCCTTTCAAGAAAGATTTTAAGCTGGAGCCCCTTGTGCCCGTTGTCCGCGGCGAGATGAAATGCCGCGTACACTGTCACCGCGCCGACGATATCATGTCGGCCATCAGGGTGGCCGAGGAGTTCGGCCTCGATATCTCCCTTGAACACGTCACCGAGGGCTTTAAAATAGCCGATATTCTGGCCGAAAAGCAGCTCCCCCTCGTCGTCGGCCCCATGAGGATGATACCCTCCAAAATGGAGGTGTGGGAATGCACCATTGAAAATCCGGCCATGCTCGAGCAAGCAGGATGCGAGATATGCCTGACGGCCGACGCCGAAACGGCCACGCGCTGGCTGCCCGAGGAAGTCGGCGTCGCCATGGCCTATGGTCTCAGCGAAGAAATGGCCTTCAAGGCCCTGACTGTCAACCCGGCCAAGCTTCTCGGCCTTGAGGACAGGATAGGCACGCTGGAGCCGGGCAAGGACGCCGATCTGGCCATTTTCAACGGCCATCCCTTCTCAAATATGACACTCTGCGAGGCCACCATGATAGACGGCGTCCTCTATCCCAGTGAGCTGTAAGGAGGCAGTGACATGATAGCTTTAAAGAACTGCAAGGCCGTCACAATTTCGGACGGCATTATAGACGACGCCGTTATACTTATCGGCGAGGGACTGATAAAGGCCGTAGGGGAAAATGTTGATATACCCGACGGCGTTGAAACCATTGACCTCAAGGGCAAGTGGGTGACCCCCGGCTTTATCGACGCCCACAGCCATCTCGCCATGGGCGAGCCGGGCGTCAAGGGGGGCGGAGACGACGACAACGAGGCTACAGCCCCCGTCACGGCCCATATCCGCATGATAGATTCCCTCGACCCCTGGAGCATAGGTATTCCGGCGGCGCGCAAGGGCGGCTTTACCACCGTATGCACCCTGCCGGGTTCGGCCAACGTCATCGGCGGCGTCGGCGTGGCCGTCAAGCTGAAGGACGGAACCTGCGTTGAGGATATGGTGATACCCAATACCGAGGTCATGAAGATGGCTCTGGGCGAAAACCCCAAGGGAGTTTACGGCTCGCGCAAGGCCATGCCCATGACGCGCATGGGCTCGGGGGCCGTCCTGCGCGAGACCCTTTTCAACGCCAAACAGTATGCCGATGAAAAGGAGACGGCCGAAAAGGAGGGCAAGCCCTTCAAGAAGGATTTCAAGCTGGAGGCCCTTGTGCCCGTCGTCCGCGGCGAGATGAAGTGCCGCATACACTGTCACCGCGCCGACGATATTCTGACGGCCATCAGGATATCCGAGGAGTTCGGCCTCGATTTTGTCATAGAGCACACCACCGAAGGGCATAAGATAGCCGATACGCTGGCGAAAAAAGGCGTTAAATGCGTCGTCGGCCCCCTGCGTATGATACCCTCCAAGATGGAGGTTTGGAACTGTACGGTCAAAAATCCGGCCATATTGGAACAGGCGGGCTGTAAGGACTTTGCCCTGTCGGCCGACGCCCAGACGGCCACGCGCTGGCTGCCCGAAGAGGTCGGCATAGCCATGGCCTACGGTCTCAGCGAGGAGACGGCCTTTAAGGCCCTGACGATAAACCCGGCGAAAATACTGGGAATAGACGACAAGGTCGGCACGCTTGAGGCCGGCAAGCAGGCCGATATCGCCATATTCGACGGCCACCCCTTTTCAAATATGACCAGATGTAAGGCCACCATGATAGAGGGACAGTTTTATTATAACGAATTGTAATTTTAAAAAGCCCCATGACTTTTGGTAATCAAGTCATGGGGCTTTTTGTCACTCCACGCCGTATTTGCCCGTGTTCTGGTCTCTGAAAAGGGGCAGATGGGGAGGGCGGAAGGTGAATATGACCGTCAGAATGATTATGACCGTCAGGATATATCCCCAGACGGGGCCGCAGCGGCACATACGGGCGGTGACGCAGTATACGGCCGCCGAGAGGTAATAGAGCAGGATATCGGCCCACAAAAGACCCTTGCCTATGACGCCGCTGTAGGTGTAATATCCGGCTATCATAAATATAATGCCGAGGATTATGCCGAGGAAGCGGCCCTGCCAGTCAAAGCCCACGGGACGGACAAGGTATTCGGCGAGGGATATCAGCAGAGCCGGAAAGAGCAGGAGCTTTGTGTGTTCCCACACGCTTTCATTTACGGGAAAAAAGGGGGCCAGCCATTTCCTTTTTCCGAAAAAATCATAGGCGAAGTGGGCGGCGCAGCCCGTCAGACCGAGCAGCAGATAGGGCAATAGATATCTCATATATATTTCTCCTTTTTTCAGACTGAGGTATATATATGACGCCGATGTCCGATATATTAAGCATTGCCACGGGACGGGCTTCATGGTATACTTATTATATTATTACAGATAAAACGGAGGTTTTACCGATGAAAATGGTCAGACTTGGCAGAAGCGAGCTGATGGTGACAAAAACAGCCTTCGGCGCCCTGCCCATACAGCGCATTTCCGAGGATGAGGCCGTCAAAATAGTCCGCATGGCCTATGAGGGCGGAGTCAACTATTTTGACACGGCCAACGCCTATACCGACAGCGAGCAGAAGCTGGGCAAGGCCTTTGAGGGTATCCGTCAGAACGTCGTTATCTCCACAAAAAGCGGCGGCAAGGACAAAAAGACTGTGGCGGCCCATATCGAGAACAGCCTGCGCTCCCTCAAGACCGATTATATCGACCTTTTCCAGTTCCACAACCCTGCCGAGCTGCCCGACATAAACGACCCTGACGGCCCCTTTGCCGCCGCCCTTGAGGCCAAGCAGAAGGGCTATATCAGGCATATCGGCATAACCAACCACCGCCCCTGGATAGCCAAGGAGGCCATCGAGAGCGGCAACTTTGAGACTCTCCAGTTCCCCTTCTGCTATCTTGCCACCGACGTGGATCTCGAGCTTGTCGAGCTTTGCAAAAAGAACGACATGGGCTTTATCGCCATGAAGGGGCTTTCGGGCGGCCTGCTCAACAATGCCGAGGCCTGCTTTGCCTTCATGCAGCAGTTTGACAACGTCGTCCCCATCTGGGGCGTACAGCACGATTGGGAGATGAAGCAGTGGCTCGAGCTTGACAGGACGGGCGTGCCCATGACCGACGAGCTCAAGGCCGTCATTGATAAAGACCGCAAAGAGCTTGCCGGCAATTTCTGCCGCAGCTGCGGCTATTGCCTGCCCTGCCCGGCCGGCATCGAGATACCCAACGCCGCCCGTATGGCCCAGCTTATAAGGCGTTCCCCCTATAAGCCCTATATGAGCGACGAATGGTATGCCAAGATGCACAAGATTGAGGGCTGCCTCCACTGCAACGCCTGCAAGAGCCGCTGCCCCTACGGACTTGACACCCCCAGCCTGCTCCAGCTCAATCTGAAGGACTACGACGAGTTCTACGCCCAGCATAAGAACGACTGACGCCCCCGAATAAAGGAGGAAATATGATCAGATTGGCCAAAGCGGAGGAGCTTGAGAGGCTCCAGCAGATATACGCCGTCGGCAGGGAGTATATGAAGAACAACGGCAACCCCACCCAGTGGGCCCCTACATATCCCACAAACGAAGCTCTTTTGGAGGATATCGCCGCGGATGAGCTTTATGTCTGCCATGACGGCGACGATATTTACGGCGTTTTCAAGCTTATGTTCGGCCTCGAGCCGGCTTACGCCGCCCCCATAGAGGGGAAATGGCTCAATGAAGAGCCTTACGGCACCGTCCACCGCATAGCTTCCGCCGGAACCCGAAAGGGTGTTTTTGACGAGGCGCTGAACTACTGCAAGTCGCGCATAGACAACGTCCGAATTGACACACACCCCAACAACAAGACCATGCAGCACCTCTGCGAGCGAAGCGGCTTTCAAAAGTGCGGCATGATAATAATCGCCGACGGCAGCCCACGCATCATTTATCACTGGATAAAGGGCGTGACGGAATAATAAAAAAAGCCACCCTTTTGGGTGGCTTTTTTAAAGCTTGTTTACTTTATGCTCTCGCCGAGGGCGCGGGCCTTTTCGAGATATGGTGTCAGGTCGAAGCTGTCGGACGAGGTGCCCGTGGCCTCTATAACTCCCTTGTCGTTCCAATGGAGGCGCTTTATGACGACGTTGTGATAGAAGCTGAGGGCCTCCTCCACATTGGAATGGTCGGCGCCGCCCGAAACGACGATAAAGGCCGTGTCTTTAGGCTTAAAGCGTTTGGCCACATACATGGCGTACATACGGTCGATAACGGCCTTGAGCTGAGACGTGATGTGCCAGAAATAGATGGGGGAGGCCAGCACAACCATGTCGGCCTTTTCCAGCTCGTCATAAAGGGGAATCATATCGTCCTTCTGGGCGCAGGGGCCGTTGTTATAGCACCCCATGCAGTGGATACAGCCGTTTATCTTCTTGCCGCTCACGCTGAACTTGTAAACCGTGTTGCCGTTTTTCTCAGCGCCTTCGATAAAGGCGTTGCAGAGGCTGTCGGTGTTGCGGCCCTTTCTGGGGCTGCCGTCGATAACTACTATGTGCTTTGCCATTGTATTACCTCCCTGTGGGTTTCCACGAAAAATCTATTGATTTTTCGGGGGCCCCTTTTAATTTAATAGATTTTGCCGAAGTGAATTCGGCAAAAACGTTACGCCGCACTTGCGGCGAGGGCGTCATAAGACGCCCAAAGTTGTGCAAGCACAACTTTTGTTATTATTATAATACCACGGCAGGCCTTTTGTCCACCCTATTTGACGGAGGGGGATATTGCGGCCCATATATCCTCGGCGGAAACGCCGTCGAAGCTGTAGGAGACAAGGGTTCCGTCCCCGTGAAACACCTTGAAATTATAGCTGCAGCCCCCTGTGTCGTGGGGTACGCTTCGGGCCTTGACGGCCTCAAGGCTCATGTCCTCGGCGCGGAAGGTGGGGCTGTATATATCAAGCCTGTGTTCCTCGGGCACGCTGTCGCACCAGGGTATCTCGTAAAGGCGGGTATCATAGGAGGCAGTATTGTTTATATCCACGACAGATGGGCTTTCGGCTTTCCCCTCGGGCAGGGCGACCCTAATGTTAATATTGTCATAGCCCTTTGACCAGAAGAGGGACAGGCCGTTTTTGACCCCCTCCTGATAGCTGTAGCTTCCCTCGAACTCCCAGCCCCTGACAGGCTCCCTTTCGGGCAGGTACGGGGCGAACTCACTGTATTCAAGGGCCTCTGTGAAGCTCGTCAGCTTGGCCGAAGCCCAGTCGGGAATGTTTGTGTTTGTCATCAGGCCACCTGCGTTGACGGCGCACATGGAGATGAAAATGTTGCTCAGGGTGGGGTCATTTTCAAAACTGCAAAAAACAGTGCGAATCCACATTCCGTTCCTCTCATAGGCGCTGTGGTAAAGGGTGCGGTTTTCGTCCTCCTCGCGGTAGGCCGAGACCTTTATAAC
Organism: uncultured Clostridia bacterium; assembly: GCA_947648385.1. Classification (GTDB taxonomy): domain Bacteria; phylum Bacillota; class Clostridia; order Oscillospirales; family Butyricicoccaceae; genus RGIG1902. The sequence goes on along the minus strand of CANSNO010000060.1, from coordinate 1,450 downwards.
GCCGTTTTTCAGGCCGCTGCTGACCTCGGTGACGGCCTCCCAATCGTGGACGATACAGTCGGAGGGGATGCTGTCGGGGGACATATATACGGTCATCCAGTCGCCGTCGCTTTCGGCCGAAATAATTATTTCCGTGAGGCTTCCATTGCTGTGGTAAAGGGCCTGACCCGATACCTCAAAGCCGCCCCAGCCCAGAGCAGGGGGGATTTCATCCTCGCCACCAAGCAGGCGCGCTGTCTCTTCATGGCTCAGCTCTACCCAAAAGGAGCCGTCCTCGATAAACATACGGGCGCTGTCAACCGAAAGGCCGTCGTATTGTGACAGGGGGTATTCTATGGAGGGTATCATAAAAAAGGAATGGGAGTTGTTCTCATCGGGCTGATTATCGGTCTGTTCTTCCGTCAGGCCGTCGGGGGGCAGGGGGGCGTCCTGTCTGTTTCCGTATAAGGCAAGACCCACGATTACGGCACAACAGGCCGCCATGGCGGCTGTGGGCTTTATCCTTGCGGCTTTCTTCGGCTTTTGCGTGTCACACAGCCCCAGCAGGCGTTTTTCGGCCTCGGGGGATATGGTCTGACTGTCGAAATATGTTTTATAGTTGTTCATTTAACTCTCCTTGTCTTCATCAAGTAGCTTTTTCAGCTTGGCTCTGGCTCTCGAGAGCCTCGAGCGCACGGTGCCCGGACGGCAGGAGGTCATGGCGGCTATCTCCTCGGTGGAATAGCCCTCATAATAAAAGAGATGCACGGCCGCGCGCTCGTCGGGGGGCAGGGAGTAAAGCTCGGCCAGCTCCTCCTTTGCCTCCCCGTCGGTATAGGGCAGGTCGTCGGGCAGGGGGACGACGCGGCGCCAGGCCAGCCGCAGACGGCTCTTGCAGCCGTTTATCAGCACGCGCATGAGCCAGCTTTCGGGCTGACGGACATTTGCTCCCTTTTCAAGATATTTCAAAAAGGCATCCTGCACGGCGTCCTCGGCCTCATGCCTGTCGCCGAGAATACAAAAGGCGGCGCGGTAGAGGCGGTTTTCGTTTTCGAGCACAAGCTTTTCCCAATCCTCCGGCCGGATAATCGGGTGGGGCATATCATCATCTCCCTTCACTCTTAAAGACGCATGAGAAGCCGAAAATGTTGCGAAAAAGCTGCCAAATACAAAAAGCTCCCCAAAGGGGAGCTTAAAAACTTTTTTTACAAAACAAAAAAGTCTGCCCAAAGGCAGACTTTTTACTTGGTCCGAGTGACAGGAGTCGAACCTGCGGCCTCTTGAACCCCATTCAAGCGCGCTACCAAACTGCGCTACACCCGGTCGGCAAGGATTATAATACCATACCGCGAAGAAAAATGCAAGCCTTTTTTTCAAAAAGTTGTGCAATGCACAACTTTTGGGCGTCTCATGACGCCTCGCCGCAAGTGCGGCGTAACGATTTTGCCGAATTGATTTCGGCAAAATCTAT
>CANSNO010000059.1 GCA_947648385.1 uncultured Clostridia bacterium | reverse complement strand
TATCGTCAACGGCAAGGGCAACCCCGAATCAAAGCTGGTCTGGATAGTCCAGCTGGCCATACTGCCCATCATGGGCACCCTTTTTTACCTTTTCGTCCAGGGACAGAAGGTGCCCATGCTGGTCAACAAGGAGCTCAAGCGCCTCAGACGCGATAAGGCCTCTTATATCGAGCAGCAGCCCGAGGTCGTCAGGGAGATAGAAGAGCTGGACACTCAAAAATCCAACTTCATCAGATATATGAACAAATACGCCGATACGCCGGTTTTCACAAATACCGACGTCACATATTATCCCACCGGCGAGAGCTGCTGGACAGCCATAATGGAGGAGCTGGAAAGGGCCGAAAAATACATCTTTATCGAATATTTCATAATCGACGAGGGAGAGATGTGGGACAGCATCCTCGGGGTGCTGAGGCGCAAGGCGGCTCAAGGGGTGGAGATAAGGGTGATGTACGACGGCATGGGCTGTCTGACCCGTCTTAGACACGATTATCCCAAAAAGCTGGCCGCCATGGGCATAAAGTGCCGGGTGTTCAACCCCTTCCGTCCCTTTTTGTCCACCATACAGAACAACCGCGACCACCGCAAGATACTTGTCATCGACGGCAAGACGGCCTTCACGGGGGGCGTCAACCTGTCGGACGAATATGTGAATATCACCCACCCCTACGGCTACTGGAAGGATACGGCCGTCAGGCTGAAAGGGGAGGCCGCCTTTTCCTTTGCCGTCATGTTTCTGGAGCTTTGGCAGATATCGAGCAAGCAGAGGGAAGACGATTATGACAAATACAGGCCGGAGGATGGCGGCGTAAAGTGCGGCGGATATGTCATGCCCTTCGGCGATTCCCCCTTTGACGGGGAGCTGGTGGGGGAGACGGTATATATGGACATACTCTCCAAGGCCAGAAAATATGTCCACATTACGACCCCCTATCTGATAATCGACCACGAGATGATAACCACCCTCGGTTCGGCGGCCAAAAGCGGCGTCGACGTCAAGATAATCGTCCCTCATAAAGCCGACCACTGGTACGCACACGCCGTTGCCAAGGCCTATTACGCCGAGCTTATCGGCAGAGGCGTCGAGCTTTATGAATATATGCCGGGCTTTATCCACAGCAAGTCATTCGTGTCGGACGGCGACACGGCCGTCGTCGGCTCGATAAACATGGATTACCGCAGTCTTTATCTCCATTTTGAATGTGCCGCCTGGATGTATAAGAGCGACGCCGTGGGGGACATAGAAAAGGATTTTCAGGAGTGCCTCGGCAAATGCCGCCCCATAACGCTGGAAAGCTGTAAGGTGAGGGGAATAAAAAAGGTAGTCTACGCTATACTGCGCCTTTTCGCGCCCCTTATGTGACGGAAATTATAAATGCCCGTCCCCTGATGGGGACGGGCATTTTTTAAAGCCTAACAGCGGCTTTTGAGCGTTTCCGATATCTCGCGCAGGGTGTTGTTGGTGCTTACACAGCAGTCGACCTCTGTATATCCCTCGCCGAAATAGGTGGTCATGGGCATATCAAGTGTCCTCACCTTATAATAATAGGTCTGAAGGGAGGAGCCGGAGCTGCCGTTGTCGGCCGAGCAGCCGTTTTTGTGGCAGCCGCAGCAGTTGCAGCGGCAATCGCAGCAGTGATTGCACTGGCAGCAGCACTGGCAGCAGCACTGGCAGCGGCACTGACACTGGCACTGACAATGGCACTGACAATGGCAGCAGCACTGACATTCACAGCAGCAGGCGGAGCACTGGCACTCACAGCGGCACGAACGGCCGGAGTTTTTTCTCCAAAACATAAGCTCACCTGAACCTTTATAGATTTGAGCCGCCGGGCCACCGTCACCCGATGGCGGCGTCCCGATAATATATTATGACGCGCGGCGCGCCTTTGTTACCGCCGTTGACGTTGGAGAAAATATAAGCTATAATTATGTTAAATCAGGGTCTGTCGGAGGGCGTATGATAAAGGAAAAAACACCATCGTTTTATTACGCCATGCTGCTTGTCACAACGGCGGCGTGGAGTATGTCCTTTATATGGTCAAAACAGGTTACAAACACGGGTATGTCAAGCGAGGTATACCTTTTCGTCAGGTACGGAGCGGCCTCCCTTTTGCTGCTGCCCTTTTCAATAAACAGTTTGAAGCGCATGACGAAAAAACAGTTTTTGGCCGGCGTGACCATGGGCCTCATATTCTTCGGCGGCATATTCTTCCAGACGGTGGGCATATCCATGACGTCGCCCTCCAACAGCAGTTTTATCACCACGGCCTATGTGGTCATGGCCCCCTTTACCACATGGCTCATGACGAGGGAGAAGCCCTCAAAGAGTATCTATCCGGCCGCCGCCATGTGCCTTGTCGGAATATATGTCCTCAGCATGAGGCCGGGGGAGACGATAGCCCTTTCGACGGGCAACCTGCTGACCCTTATAGGGGCGCTGGGCTGGGCGCTGCAGCTTTCATACACGTCGGTGGCCGGACGGTTCGTGCCGCCCGTTCTGCTGTCCTTCCTGTCATTTTCCGTCACTTCTCTGGGAGGCCTCGCGCTGGCTCTTGTGGGAGGCAGTCTTAAGGCGGCCACGGCGGCGCAGTTTTCGGCGGCGGCCTTGCCGATAATTCTGGCGGCCATATTCCCGACTATCGTCGCCAATATGGTTCAGGTGTGGGCGCAGCCCAAGGTCAACGCCAACAACGCCGCCATAATTTACAGCCTTGAGGCGGTTTTCGCCACGATAATTTCCATTCTCATCGGAATGGAGCCGTGGAGCGCCAATGTGGCGGTGGGCGGCGCCGTTATTTTCGCCGCCGTACTGCTGGCACAATTCGGAGGTAAAAGGAATGCTTGATAACAAAGAGATATTCGATATGCTCGACAGGCTGAACATAGATTATAAATGTATCGGCCATGAGGACGTACACACCATGGAGGACCTTGTCCCCATCGAGAAGGAGCTGGGGGCGCCCTTTTTCCGAAACCTGTTTCTCTGCAACAGGCAGAAAACGCAGTTTTATGTCATGCTTATAATGGGCGACAAGCCCTTCAGAACCTCCGAGGTTTCAAAGCTGCTGGGAGTGGCCCGTCTCTCCTTCGGCCCCGAGGACAGGCTGGAGGAGATGCTGGGCGTTCACGCCGGAGCCGTCAACCCCCTCAGCCTGATATTTGACAGGGACAGGGAGATAACACTTGTGGCCGACAGGGAGATTCTCACCCTGCCGAGGGTGTGTATGCACCCGGGAAGCAACGGACAGAGTCTTGTCATGGATACAGCCGACCTTTTTGAAAAGGTTTTGCCCCATATGGGCAGAAGCCCCGTGTGGATAGATGTAAAGGGAGAATAATATATGGGATTTTTTAAGGATGTACACGAGATAGTCAAGCTTATCCCCGAGGGCAGGGTCATGTCCTACGGCGATATCGCCAAGACGCTGGAAAAGCCCAAAAGCGCCCGTATGGTGGGCTGGGCCATGAAGCTCTGCCCCACCGATTACCCCTGGCACAGGGTAGTAAGAAATGACGGCAGGGTGGTGTCGGGTGATGTGCAGGTGCTGGTGCTTTACAGGGAAAAGGTGCCTTTTAAAGACGGGGGATATGTCGACATTGAAAAATGCCGCCTGACACCCGAGGAGATGACCCTTATAGCCAATGGGGCCGAGTATCTCCCCAACGGGGAGGACGGCCAACAGTCTGTTTGAGACCGTTACATATAGAAAAGGAGAGAGAAGCATGAAGTACAACAAGGAACTGTACATCGAACATCTGAGGGGCATGGTCCGCATACCCACCGTATCGAGCGCCGACCCCGAAAAGACCAGAGTGGATGACTTCAAGGCGCTTCACAAGTACCTTGAGGAGGCATATCCTCTGGTACACAAGACATTGACGCGCGAGGTCGTCGGCAAGTGCGCCCTGCTCTATCACTGGAAGGGCACGGGCAAGAGCGGCAAGCTGCCCCTTTTGATGACGGCCCATCAGGACGTCGTGCCCGAGGGCGACCATTCCATGTGGAAATATCCTCCCTTTGAGGGTCATCTGGACGACGAGGGTGTTCTCTGGGGCCGCGGCACGACCGATTCCAAATGCAACATTCAGGCCTATCTCGACGCCATCGAGCTGCTGATATCCGAGGGCTTTACACCCGATTATGACCTCTATCTGGCCTTTGGCTATAACGAGGAGATAATGGGCGGTCCCGGCGCCGCCGGACAGATTATCCATGACGAGCTTAAGGCCCGCGGCGTACAGTTCGGCATGGCAATAGACGAGTGCGGCGGCATCTCCATGGTGGACGGCAAACCTGTCGCAACCGTCATCGTCTGTGAAAAGGGCTATGCCGACTATGAGTTTTATGTGGAAGACCCCGGCGGACATTCGGCCTTCCCTCCCGTTCACACGGCTCTGGGCAAGATTGGCAGCGCCATCTGGAATCTTGAAAACAACCGCATGGAGACCAAGCTTATCGCCCCCGTCATCTCCGAGATGAAGGACAGGGTGCCTTTCACAAAGGGCGAGCTGGCCGAGCTGTTCAAGGACCCCGAGGGTAACTGGGATAAGCTCAAGGCTCTGGCCGAGACCGACAAGAGCGTCAACCAGTATACTCGCACCACAACGGCCGCCACAATGGCAAAAGGCTCCGACCAGGCCAACATCCTGCCTGAAAGGGCGTCCGTGATCACCAACAGCCGCATCCTGCCCGGCGAGACGCTGGAGGATTTGGAGGCACATTTTAGAAAGGTCATGCCCGATGAGGTCAAGTTCCGCCTCGTCAAGGGACACAATCCTCCCCCCATCTCGACCACCGACAGCTATGGCTACCGCCTGATAAAGAGGATAGTCGAGAGCAAGTATCCCGGCGTCACCATGATACCCTCCATGCTGGCCGGCGGCACCGACTCCCGTTATTACTGCGACCTGACCCCCACAAAGAGCGTCTATCGCTTCACGGGCATCCTGTCCTCGGCGCGCACGGGCGGCGCCCATCAGGTCAACGAGCATATCGACACGGATATTCTCTGCGATAACGTCGATTTCTATGTCCAGCTCTTCAAGGGCTACGGCGACGCCGAATAAGCTGTTGGCGCAGCAGATGCTTTTTGTTACTTTTTCTTCCCCACAAGACTCGCTACGCTGGGTTCTTGTGGGGGCCCCTTTAAATTGAATAGATTTTGCCGAAGTGAATTCGGCAAAATCGTTACGCGCGACTTCGCGCGGGGTCGCTGACACTACGTTCCGCTCCCAAAATTGGTTTTTGTTACTTTTTGACTTCAAAAAGTAAAATCTTTTGTTTCTTTTCCATTTGGAAAAGAAAGGTTTTCTTCCGTCACGAAGTGACGGACATAACGGATTTGTTAAAAGACCCCGACTTTCGTCGGGGCCTTTTTTATTTATCGGGCACATATTCCGCAATATCTTCCAGTTTGCAGTCAAGAGCCGTACACAACTTGTTCAGCGTTTTTGTTTCCATATTGTCGTTGGCTTTCAGGCGTCTTACGGTTTTGCTGTCAATTCCGCATTTTTCTCTCAGCATATAAGTGGATATGTTCTTTTGCTTCATGATATCCCACAGTTTGTCAAAAACTATCATTCATTCACCCCCAAAATTGACATAAATCAGTATGGGGGTTATAATCTCCAGTATTAAGGGGATATAATCCCCATATAAACAAAAATTGGAGATTTAGTGATGAATGAAAACCGTTGCGCCTTTACGGGCCACCGTCCGAAAAAACTTCCGTGGAGGTATAACGAGACCGACCCTCGCTGCGCCGCGCTTAAAAAGAGACTGACTCAGGAAATCGTCAGGCTGGCCGAGCTGGGATATACCGACTTTTTCTCAGGAATGGCCGAAGGGGCTGACACATGGGCGGCGCTCGCGGTCCTTGACCTGAAAAAAGAAAATACCGCGCTCCGCCTACACTGCGTCCTGCCTTGCGAGGGACAGGCGAGTAGATGGTCACCTTCGGCGCGAAAGCTATATTATTATATTCTGGAGCAAGCCGACGAGATCGTCTATGTCAGCCGTGAGTACAGCGCCGACTGTATGCTGAAACGCAACCATTATCTTGTCGACAATTCCGACTGTCTGCTGGCGGTTTACAACGGAGAAGAGCGCGGCGGTACGGCCATGACCGTCCGCTATGCCCGAAAGCTGGACAAAAAGACCATAATAATCGACCCGACGGACATATAGCTGACCTCATACATAGTATGTAACAAAACACACTATGTGGAGGAAACCAGATGAAGCTTGTTTTTGCCGCCCTCGGCCTGCTGTTTTTCGGGCTGGGGGCCATGGGAGTTTTTCTGCCTGTGCTGCCCACAACGCCCTTTTTGCTGGCGTCGGCCTTTTGCTTTGCCAAGAGCTTTCCGAGGCTGGAAAACTGGTTCAGGACTACCGGACTTTATAAAAAATACATAAGCAGCTATACCGAAAGGCGCGCCATGACCGTCAAGGCCAAGGTGACGGTCATGGCCACGGTGACGGCCCTTATGGCCTTGGGCTTTGTGATGATGGACGCCCTGCCGGCCGCCAGAGCCTTGCTTTGCGCCGTGTGGCTCTGCCACGCCCTGTATCTGACTTTTAAGGTCAAGACGATAAAGGAACAGTAAGAAAGCCCCCGACAAAAGTCGGGGGCTTTTTATTATGCGTTAGCGTATGACTACTCTGCAAAAGGCATTAAATGTATATTCGATATGCTCCTTGTATGTTTCCATGTAATTTATAGAAAAACCTCCTTTCTTCTCACTTGCCAGCAAAAGCAAACAGGAATGGCAACATTACGGAGTAACATTCATTTATTTTTGTCGGGTTCGGTTGGTTTTGCTGTAAGTTACCTACATTTTTTTATTACGGGAATCCAGATTTCACTATATGCGTAGTTTTCTTTTTTTTCGTCAATTTTAGTAAAGGAAAAAGAAAACGACTCCGCCAGTTCATAATCCGAAGTCATAAACCATTCTGAATAAATTCTAGCCATTGTATCTTGCAAAGTAAATGGAAATATACCTTCGTTTGGAAATACCGCCCATGTATGGGCTTTAACTGGAAATGTATCTAAATTATTGCTAATATCATTATTAGTTGTTAAAACTCCTATTAAGTGCGTTAATTCTCCGGATTCTTCAAGGAAATTTGTATCCGATTCATACGAAACATTTACAATTTCATAAGGCTCGACATTCTGTAATTGGTGCATTTCTTCCTTCTGTTTACTTGTTATACTTTGCGCCAGTTTCAAAATTTCAGTATTTACTCCCTCAAACTGTAACGGCACTCGTTTACTTACACCTACAACTGTAAAGGCTGGTTTTTCTATGATTTTATACTCCATTAAAGTTCCTCCTTTCATCGTTACAACAAATTGTAGTTTTTGGCAAGACTTACATTGTTTCAATTTTGCAACTTGTGATGGTAATATACCGCTCCATTTCTTAAATGCGCGCGTAAATCCGTCCACGGATTGATAGCCATATTTATAAGCTATATCCGTTACCTGTGCCCCTTGCAGCAGTTCCTTATTCGCTTCTGAAAGCCGCCTATTTTTTACATACTCGTTTAATGTCATACTAGTAAGTGCAAAAAATATTTTTCTAAAATGGTAATCTGAAACATTTATATGTTTTGAAATCTTTTCCAGTAGAAACTCGTCCTCTAAATGGACTTCAATGTATTCCATTGCGTTATTCAATTCTTTTAACATATTGTACCTCCTTTCTGCAATAAGAATATCAAAATTTTGAAAGATATGCTCGACATTAGTAAAAAAAATGGTCGGGTCAAAAAATCAAGAGAAATCTGTTTCAATAAGTCTACACAACAACACATAAAATGTGAAATGAACTTGGGAATATTGATGTAAATCGTCTTTCCGTATTTATTTTCTTACTTTATCACATGATAGCATTATTGCAAGTGATATTGATGTATGAATAGATAGGGATTCCGTAGTAGTCGGCATTGTGGAAAAATCAAAACTTTTGGATTTTTCCACAATGCTTGTCTTTTGGTCTTTGCTTTCTTTGGTTCGGAATAGTGTGGTGCTGGCGGTCTATCTCTTGTTTTCGGTTACGTGCTTCTTTACCATACATGAGCATTAGCGCCAGAATTGACGCATTGGACCAAAATGACATTATATGGCCTCCGCATAAAAAGTATCTATTTTTCTTTCTCGTGGGGCGTATAAAATACAATGCTGTCAGTAAAGCTGAGGGGCGTGCGGTTCTCTCCGGCCTGAGCCACGGATACGTTTATTTCGCTGTCGGGCTTCATGTCGACGTCGGGACAATAAAGGGTGTTTTTGTCGATAAAAACCGTCTCTATTTCATCGCCGTCAAAATAAACGACGCTGAAAGTGTTGAAGTTCTCTCCCGTGACATAAAAACCGTCCTCCTCAAGGAAACAGTCGGTCATCTTTATCCTGTCGATGCCCATTCGCATATCGGTCGCCTCATAAGGCTCCTCGCTGCCGAGGGCCAGCTTGTCCCCATAGAGGAGGTCATATTCCAGCAGTTCAAGCTGTCGGTCATAGTCGGCCCTGTCCTCGGGAGGCTCATGGTGGAGCCTGTATATCTCGCCGCCCTCAAATCCCGTCATCTCCATTATCCTCGTCGAGAGCTGCCAGGCCGAAATGTCGCCCCCCTCGGCCTCGAGGCTTGTATTGGTGACTATGACATATTCCGTCGTGAACATATCGCCCGATGAAAGCTCCCCGTCCTCTATGTCCAGACTGGGCAGATGGTCGCCGAAAAGGACAAGAATATACGGCTCGCCTCTTGTGTCGAGGCTCCTTTTGAGGGCGCCGACAAAGGCGTCGGTCTCAATCATCTGGCTGATGTAGTAGTTGAACTGTACGGCTCTTTCGGTGTTTTCTCCCAGACCGCTTGTGAAGACGGAAAAATCGTAGTCCCCCTCGGTGGGGTATTTGCCGTGGGGCTGTACCGATACGGTGTAGATAAAATCGCTGCCCTCGGTGGCGTCAAGGGCCTTTATTATCTGTTTGGTCAGACAGCCGTCCTTTATCCAACCCTGAGAGTTGTAGGAGACGTTGTCCATATATTCCTGAGAGAGGAAGTAGTCAAAGCCCAGATTGGGATATACCCTGTGGCGCTCGTAAAAGGTGCCGTCGTTATTGTGTATGGCCGTCGAGGTGTAACCATAGGGGCGCAGGTCATAACAGATGGAGGGGCAGACCACGTCGCCGTCCCTGAGTACCGTGCGGTAGGGCTGCTCGCCGGCGCCGAAATAGTCAAGGCTCATGCCTGTCAGCACCTCAAACTCGGTGTTGACCGTGCCGGCGCCGACAACAGGCACGGTGAGAAGACCCGAGGGGTACTGCTCCGAAAGGGCCGTGAAGTTGGGCGTGACGGCGGAGGAAAAGGTCAGGTCTTTCATGCGGCTGACGTCGAAAAAGCTTTCAAGCTGTACCATTATTATATCGGGCCTTTCCTTTGCCTCGGCGTGTATAACGCCCTCTCCGCCGTCAGGCTCGACGACTATGCCGT
>CANSNO010000058.1 GCA_947648385.1 uncultured Clostridia bacterium | reverse complement strand
TACAAGGGGGGAACCTTGCGGCCTTTGCAACTCCGAGCCGGTTCCCCCCTTGAAAGGACGCCGAGCCGGCGACATTATTACAGCTTCCCACGCGGACCCCGTCCGCACCTCAAAGCAGTCTTTTTTATATTATATCAAATCCGTTCACCTTTCACAATAACCAACTGCACAAGCAATTTTTTGTGCATAACACACAAGGTTATACTCGTTACGGGCTTTTTTATTGAAAAAATCGCCGATATGTTTTATAATTAACCTGTTATAAATTATTTGCAAAACAAAATAATGAAAAGGAAGTGGCCAAATGACAGTCAACGAAATGAAACAGGCGGCATGCGCCGTCATCGACAAGCACAAGGACGAGCTGCTCGCCCTCAACCAGTCCATCTTTGAGGAACCCGAGCTGGGCTACAAGGAGTTCAAGACGGCTGACAAGATAAAGAAGCATCTTGACAAGCTGGGCCTCAAGTATCAGGACGGCGTTGCCATCACGGGCATCGTCACACCGCTTGAGGGACGCAATCACAACATCAGGCTTTCCATCATGGGCGAGCTTGACGCCGTCGTGGTGCCCAACCACAAGTTTGCCGACCCCGTCACCCACGCCGCCCACTGCTGCGGCCACAACTCTCAGGCCGCATCGGTAGTCGGCGTCGCCTATGCCCTCAAGGAGAGCGGCATTATGAGCGAGCTTGACGGCGACGTCGTGCTGATGCACGTCCCCTCTGAGGAGTTTGTCGAGCTTGAATACCGCAAGAGCCTTATCGACGAGGGCAAGATATCCCTTCTCGGCGGCAAGCAGGAGTTTATCAAGCTGGGCGTTTTTGACAATATCGACATGATGATAATGCAGCACACGGGAGCCACCGAGGACGGCGAGGGCAACCCCATTAAGGCCAACGCCGGCGGCGGCACGGGCATGGGCTTTATCGGCAAGCTGATACAGTACAAGGGCAAGGAATCCCACGCCGCCATGCCCTCTCAGGGAATAAACGCCCTCAAGGCTGCCCAGCTCGGTCTGGCCGGCATTGACGCCAACCGCGAGACCTTCCGCGACGAGGACACCATCCGCGTCCATCCCATCATCACAAAGGGCGGCGACCTTGTCAACGTCGTCCCGGCCGACGTCAGGCTGGAGACATATGTCCGCGGCAACAACACAAAGGCCATTCTCGAGGCGTCCGCCAAGGTCGACCGCGCCCTCAAGGCCGGAGCCGACGCTCTTGGCGCCGAGTGCATTATCACCCAGCTTCCCGGCTATATGTGCCCCACCGACTGCGACCCCCTCAAGGACGTGGTTTATGACAACCTCAAGTATGTCTTCGGCGAGGAGCATTGTGTCAGGGACGGACGCGGCGGCTCGACCGACGCTTCCGATGTGGCGCACATCATGCCCACAATTCATATGTCCATCGGCGGAGCCGCCGGAACCTTCCACGGCGAGAGCTATTGCGTGCCCCGTCCCGACATCGCCGTTCTGGACGCCGCCAAGGCGCTGGTCTGCACGGCCATCGACCTGCTGGCCGACGGAGCCGCCAAGGGCAAGCACGTCAAGGAGACATATAAGCCCCTCATGACAAAAGAGGAATATCTCAAGACATGGTGCCAGCTTTAATCGAAAGCAAATAAAAGCTGACAAGGTATAGAGTGAGCTTGTCGAGCCGGCGCAAGTGCGCCGCATGATTTTGGACAATTCATTTGTCCAAAATCTATTAAATCCAAAGGGGCCCCCACAAAATTGCAAATTTTGCGGGGAACCAAGGAGGAGTATCTCAAGACTTGGTGCCAGCTTTAATTTAAAAGGGTTATAAATAAAAAAACCGCCTCACCTTTCGGTGAGGCGGTTTTTTAGCACAAATCAGTCGTTTTGAAGGTTGTATAGCCCTCGTAATAATAGCTGTGGTCGATACCCTTCATATAAACCTCTCGGCTGTCCACCTCGGAGGTCAGCGCGTTTTTCAAAAGGTGTTTGATTTCAATATCCTTAATGGGGCTTCGCTCCATTGCAAGCAGATAATCGTCTTTATCGACCTTGCTCCAATCCACCACCTGCCCGATTTCGGTTTTTAAGATAAGGTCGAGCCAAATTCTCGCACTTCGTCCGTTTCCCTCTCTGAATGGATGGGCAATATTCATTTCCACATATTTTTCGACGATTTCGTCAAAGGTGGCTTGGGGCATTTTATCGATATTTTGCAAAGCCGCTTCCAAATACATAAGAGGCGCGAAGCGAAAGCTGCCCTTTGAAATATTGACCGCGCGAAGTTCCCCGGCGAACTCGTAAATATCTTCAAATAAATATTTGTGAATAGCTTTGAGCGCGGAAAACTTGCCTGCCTCTAATTTATCGAGCAGACCATTTTCAAATAATTCCATTGCCTTTTTTTTGCTGATTTTTTCTTCTTCACGGGCAAGCTCGGCAGAATCGGTAATGCCTAATTTGTTTTCAAGAGCCATAGCTTATAACCTTTCTTATCTGTTATTTGCAACTCCGCCGGACTGCATTCGTTTAAATGAGAAGCTTACTTTTTGTATAAGAGGCCGTTAAGTCTTAAATCAGTTGGACAAATCGTATGTCAGCACGGCGATTTTGACGGCCTCTTCACGGGTCGTCTTGCCCCAGGGGTCGAAACGGTTGTCGCCCACGCCGTTTATGACCTCATAGGCGTGGAGGAAATAGACGAACTCGCGAGAGTATTCGGCTATATCGCCGTCGTCGGCGAAGGGCTCCACATCGGCGCCGACGGTCAGGTCGACCTGACCCTTGACCGAGGCGTATGTGCGGCCCAGCATGGCGGCCGCCTGCTCGCGAGTCAAAAGGCCCTTGGGATTGAAGGTGGTCTTTGTGTCGCCGTTTACGATGCCCAGGCCATAGGCCTTTAAAACATCGACGTTGTTGGTGTCGATAAAGGGAGAGGGGTATACCTGCTGAGCCGTCTGGCCGCTGAGCTTTTCATAAAGGGAAACGGCAAGGGCGGCGAACTCCTCGCGCGTAATGGCCTTTGTCATGTCCTGCCCCTTGAGACAGGCCGGTATCATGGAGACGTCGCGGGCCTGGCTCAAAAAGGTCTCGGCCCAGGGGGAGCACTTTGTCCATGTGGGAGCCTCAAGCGCGGAATAGTCGATGTTGTTGAAATAATAGGAGCGGCGGCCCATGGCGTGCTGGTTTTTGATGGCGTCGGTGTATTCCCTGTTCCATTCGTGCTTTTTGGCCCATTCCTCCTCGTCGGTCTTGAGGAAATAGGCGTGGGAGGGAGCGCCGTCGCCTGTGGCCTGGTCGTCGATGCGAACGTCGAGCCAATATACGGCGTCGCCGATATACATCATATTCCATTTGTGCATGACATGGCTGCCGTCGCTGTTTATGAACTCGCCGGGAATGACATAGCACTCATACCCCAGATGCTGGAGAAGCACGGCCAGCAGGGAGGAGAAGGAGACGCAGTCGCCGACGCGGTAGACCCCCATGTCGAGGGCCATATAGGCCAGATTATAGGCCGTGTTGTAGCCGTTGTCATAGTAGTTGTCAAGGTCGGTATAGGAGGCCCAGACGGCGGCCTTGCCCGTGTCTATCTCCTCCTGAATGGTGGTCATCCATGTCTCACCCGCGGCGCGAAGCTCTTCATATGTAATATATTCCTTGTTTCGCTCACCCTCGCGGCGGCAGTTGTTTATTACCCAGTCGTAAACCGCCTGCACGCGCTCATAGTCGCCGCTCTGACCACGCGCGCCCGACTGCTTGATTATCGTCTCGACCACGGCGTCGGCGTCCCAAAAGCCGGTGTAGATGGGCGTCTGCTGTGCTTTGCCCGATATGGCAAAGGTCTGGGTGGCCGTGGCGGCCAGCAGCATGGCGGCCAGCGTTAAAGCAATGATTTTTTTCATATTTCTTCCCCTTTGTTTAACTGTGTTCTATCTTATCTGCCCGTCGCCCTTCATGATGTACTTATAGGAGCAAAGCTCCTTTAAGGCCATGGGGCCGCGAGCGTGTATTTTCTGGGTGGAAATGCCTATCTCGGCGCCGAAGCCGAACTCCTCGCCGTCGGTGAAGCGCGTGGAGGCGTTGACATACAGAACGGCCGAATCGATAAGGCGGCAGAACCTTTCGGCGTTTTTCTCATCCTTTGTCAGTATGGCCTCGCTGTGGTGGGTCGAGTATTTCCTGATGTGGTCGATGGCCTCGTCCACGTCCTTTACCACCTTGACGGCCAGGATATAGTCGAGGAACTCCTTTTCAAAATCCTCCTCGCAGGCGGCCTTGACATTGCCGCCCTCGCCCAGTATTTCAAGGGCGCGTGGGCAGCAGCGAAGCTCGACATTTTTTGTGTCCAGAGCCTTTTTGGCCATGGGCAGGAACCTTTCGGCTATAGCCTCGTGGACGAGAAGCGTCTCGGCGGCGTTGCAGACCGACACGCGCTGCGCCTTGGCGTTGAGAATTATCTCGGCGGCCGTTTCAAGGTCGGCGGTGGCGTCAACAAAGACGTGGCAGTTTCCCACCCCCGTCTCGATGACGGGAACCGAGGCGTTTTGGACTACCGTCCTTATAAGTCCGGCCCCTCCCCGAGGTATAAGCACGTCGATATATTCGCGCAGGCCCATCATTTCGCGCGCGGCCTCGTGGGATGTGTCGTGGAGCAGGGTGACGCAGGTCTCGGGAAAGCCCACGGAAGCAAGGGCGGCTCGCATGACCTTTTCCAGCGCCATGTTGGAGCCTATCGTCTCGCTTCCGCCGCGGAGAAAGGCGGCGTTGCCCGATTTGACGCACAGCGCGGCGGCGTCGACGGTGACGTTGGGGCGAGATTCGTATATAATGCCGACAACGCCCAGAGGAACCCTGACCTTTTTGAGCATTAGACCGTTTTCCAGCCTCCTCTCGTCGAGGACTTCCCCGATGGGGTCGGGCAGGTCTCTGACCTTCAGCACGGCGGCGGCTATGCTCTCCAGCCTTTTGCCGTCGAGGGTCAGCCTGTCGATCATGCTTTCGCTGAGGCCCTTTGCGGCGGCGTTTTTAATATCTTCGGCGTTGGCGGCCAAAATCATTTCTTGCTCATCCAGCAACGCGCGGCTTATGGCCTCGAGGGCGCGGTTTTTGTCGGCTGCCGAAGCGTCCGACAGAAACACGGCCCCCTCTCGGGCGCCGCGGCCCAGAACTTTCATATCTTCCATTGTTACTCCTTTTCGAAAATGGTGCCCGTCTCCCTGCCCTCCAGCAGGTCGTAAAGCCCCTCGAGGTGACTGCTGTTTATTATGGCCATGGCACAGCCCGAATCAAAGCATATCTTGGCGGCGGCTATCTTGGTGGCCATGCCTCCCGTGCCGCGGTCGGTGCCGGCGCCGCCGGCAACCGATTCTATGTAGCCGTCTATTTTGCCCACACGGCTTATCAGTTTGGCGTTGGGATTGTCATGGGGATTGCTGTCAAAAAGGCCGTCGATATCGCTTAAAAGTATAAGCCCGTCGGCGCGGACAAGGCCGGCCACGATGGCGCTCAATGTGTCGTTGTCGCCGAAGCGTATCTCGTCGACGGCTATCGAGTCGTTTTCGTTTACGACGGGTATGACCCCCTGGGCCAGTATTGTCTCCATTGTGTTGACGGCGTGGGTGCGGCGCTCGTCGCTTTCTATTATATCACGGGTCAGCAGTATCTGGGCCACCTTGTGGTGATATTCCAGAAAATGCTTGTCGTATATGTACATCAGCTCGCACTGACCCACGGCGGCGGCCGCCTGCTTTTCGGGTATGGTATGGGGCTTGTGGTTAAGGCCCATTTTCGAGGCTCCCACGGCTATTGCCCCCGAGGTGACCAGAACTATCTGGCGGCCCGAGTTTTTTATATCGGATATTATCTTGCAAAGCTTTTCTATCTGACGCAGGTTGACCATGCCGGTGTCGTATGTCAACGAGCTTGTGCCCACCTTTATAACTATTCTTTCGGCCTTTTCAAAGGGACTCATTTCTCCTCGTCCTCCCATGCTTTCCATATTTCGGGGCAATAGCCCACTGTGGCCTTTTTGCCGTTTCTGACTATGGGGGTTTTGAAAAGGGCCGGATTTTCCAGCAGCTTTTCCTCTCGCGCCTCGTCGCCGTTTAAATATTCAATGAAAAGATCCTCATAAAGGCGGCTGTCCTTATCTATCAGCTTATCCATGCCGCCCACGGTCTGCTTGACGCTTTTGTATTCCCCCATGCTCATGCCGTAGCGAGGAAGGTCTATCTCCTGATATTTTATCCGGCGCTCTTTAAAATAACGCTGGGCCTTTTTTGTGTCGAAGCACTTATTTTTTCCAAAGATCTGAATATTCATATTTTCTCCCCAAAAAATTTCCAATTTTTCGGGGGCCCCTTTCCAATAAAATAGATTTTGCCGGGATGAACCCGTCAAAATCGCTACGCCGGACTTCCGGCGGACGCAGCCCTGCGGGCTTAGCGCTTTAAAAACCTCGTTTTTGAGGCTCGTTATTCCTCACTCAGCTCGTAAAGCTCCAGAAGCCTCTCCTCAAGCCCCTCTTTTTCCTCCACAAGGCTCGCCAAAAGGACATAGTCCTCGGGACTGGCGTTCATCTCCTCGTCTATCTCGGAAAGGCGCTTTTCGACGGCCTTTATCTCCCTTTCCAGCTCCTTTTTGGCCTTTTGAGAGGCGCGATTGGCCTTTTGAAAGACGGGCTTTTCCTTTTCGGCCTTAGCTTTGGGCGGCTGGGGAGAGGCCAGACGGCGCAGGCGCTCTATCTCCCTTTTTTTGAGGAACTCGTCGTAATTGCCGCTGTAATCGAGTATCTTCCCGTCCTCCACCTGCCATATACGGGTGGCGAAGCGGTTGATGAAATACCTGTCGTGGGAGACGAATATCATGGTCTCGGAAAAATCGTCTATCGACTCCTCAAGCCACTCCCTTGAAAGAATGTCAAGGTGGTTTGTCGGCTCGTCGAGAAAGAGGGTGTTGACGCTGTCGCTCATGAAAAGGCAGAGCTTGAGCCTTGTCTTTTCGCCGCCCGACAGCACGCCGACGGTTTTAAATACCTCCTCGCCTCGGAAGCCGAAGGCGGCCAGTCTATCCCTCGCCGTCTGGGTCGAACAGTTCGTATCGTATATCAGCGTGTCGACAAGATTTCGCTCGGGATGGTCAAAGGAGACGACCTGGGGCAGATATCCCGTCTTGACGCCGACCCCCTCCAGCGTGACGCCCGACATGGGGGCAAGCTGTCCAAGGATGGTTTTCAGCATGGTGGTTTTGCCGCAGCCGTTGGGGCCGAGAAGGGCTATGCGCTCACCTCTCAGCACAAGGGCGTCAAAAGGCTCTGTCAAAAGGGGCTTGTCATAGCCCACGGTCAGGCCGTTTATGTTGTATACCTCGTCCCCCGAGGCGTCGGCCTGGGAGAAGCGGTTTTTCATCTTGCGCTGAACGCGCATGGTCTCTATGCGCTCTATTCTCTCAAGGCGCTTTTCCATGGAAAAGGCGCGCTTCATGACCTTTTTGTTGCCCAGGCCCCAGCCCTTCATGCGTTCGACGGTGAACTCCAGACGGGCGATCTCCCTGTCCTGCCTCTTTTTGGCGGCCTCGAGCTGCTCGCGCAGCTCCTCCTTGCGGTCGATATAATAGCTGTAGTTGCCTGGAAAGGAGGTTATGCGGCCATCCTCCAGCTCGAGGGTTCTTGTGGTGGCCTGGTCGAGAAAATACCTGTCGTGGGAGATGATAAGGGCCGTGCCCTTGTAGGTTTTGAGATAGCCCTCCAGCCAGCTTATGGTGTCCAGGTCGAGGTGGTTGGTCGGCTCGTCCAGCAGCAGTATGTCGGTGCCCGAAAGCATGATTCGCGCCAGATTGACCCTCGTCTTTTCGCCTCCCGAAAGGCTCATAAAGGGTCTGTCCTGCATTTCGGGGGGAATGGAGAGGCCGTTGGTCATCATGTTGTAGCTCGTCATGTAGTCATAGCCGCCCTGCGACTCGTAAAGGGCCGTCAGACGGGAATATTCCTCCATGACCCCTGTCTCCGCCATGCGTCCCTCAAGCTCTCTCAGCTTCCTTTCCATGGCCGTCAGGTGGTCAAAGGCGCTCATCAGCACCTGTCTCGCCGTCACGTCGGGAGGATATTCGGGAAGCTGCTCAAGCAGCCCCACGCGGCCGCCGCGGTTGATATAAAGCTCTCCCGAGTCCTTTTCCTCGCGCCCTGTCAGTATCTTGAAAAGGGTGGTTTTGCCGCTGCCGTTCTGACCGATAAGGCCGACGCGCTCGCCGCTGTATATCTCAAAGGAAATGTCCTTTAAAACGTGGTTTTCACCGAAATACTTATTCAGATTGTTTACCGATATTTCAGCCATCAGCTTTCCTCCGTGGGGGCAGGGGGCTCATCGGGGGAGATGACATAGGCGTACATTTCCCTGACCACCAGCTTGACGACGGCGGCCACGGGGGTGGAGATGAGCATACCTATCGTGCCCCATATCTTGTTGCAAACCAGAAGGGCGAACATGACGGTTATCGGGTGGATGCCCACCGATTCGCCCTGAAGCTTGGGGGCGACGATGTTGCCCTCTATCTGCTGTACCACGACCACAAAGACTATAACGCCGATGCAAAGGGAGAAGCCGCCCGTCACAAGGGCGTAGAATGCCTCGATGACCCCGGCTATGAAGGAGCCGAAATATGGTATAAAATCGGCGAAAAAGGAAAGTATCGCAAAGAGCATGGCGTATTTTATACCCATCAGGCTCAGGCCGATAAAGGTGACTACGGCCATGCCGCCCGAAACTATGCAGCGCGATTTTATATATTTCCATGTCAGCTCGTCGGCCTCATTTAAAAGATTGCCGACCTTGACACCCATGGAGGGCGGTAGGACGCCGATGCACTTTTTGAGCAGCTCGGGGCCGTCGAGCATGAAATATATCATCAGAATAATGAAGATGACAAGGTCGAATATCTGCATTGAAAGGCTGACAACGGAGGTCAGCAGGGAGGCGACAAAGGAGAGGATATAGCTGTCGCTCTCGGCCAGCAAATTGGCCACCATATCGGTCACCTGAGGGGGCAGATGGAGGCTTTCCATATAGCCCGTCAGGGTGTCGATGACGCTGTCAAGGTTGGAGGCGTAGCGGTGCAGCTCGGATACCAGACTTGAAAGCTGGTCGATGATTGTCGGAGCCGTAGTGGATATCAGGATGACCAAAAGGGCAAGGAAGGCGCAGAGAACCAGCCCCACGGCGAGGCCCCTTTTTATCTTCAGCTTTTTCTGGGCCGTGTTTGTCAGGGGATTGAGCATATAGGCGAACAGGGCGGCGATAAGAAATGTCGTCACCGTGTCCCAAAAGGTCAGCAGTCCGGCCGTAAAGCCGATTATAAGCATTATAAGCACAAGCATCTTTGTGTTTTTCATCAAAGAGCCTCCTTTTCAGTCTTAAAAGCATACTCTTATATTATATATAGTTTTATCCTTTTCATCAAGGGGAAATTGAACATGGGGAGGGTCGGAGGGAGATATAAAAAATTTCTCTTGCATTTTGGTTTCGGTTGTGGTATTATATTTTAGCGGTCAGGATATGCGCCAGTAGCTCAGTTGGATAGAGTGTTTGGCTACGGACCAAAAGGTCGGGGGTTCGAATCCCTTCTGGCGTACCAAATGGCACGAACTCGAACCATACGATGATATATTTCTTCAATGGATTGCTTGTAGCGGTTGTGTTCGCGCAAAAAGACTGAGGGTGAAATC
>CANSNO010000057.1 GCA_947648385.1 uncultured Clostridia bacterium | reverse complement strand
AGGCGTCGCTCCCAACGAGCTACGCTCGCCGGTCTCATAACCCGAAGCACATGGGTGCGAGCCACTTCCGAATACTATAAAAAGCAGTCTGCCCAAAGGCAGACTGCTTTTTTTAATGGTTGCGGAGGAAGGACTTGAACCTACGACCTTCGGGTTATCGCTTCGCGCCGCCTTGCGGTGCCCGAAAAAATCTTCGGGCTTACGCTTATCCTCGATTTTTTCGACCGCTGCGGAACCGACGCCCCACCTTTTTCTGCCACAGGCAGCGGCGAGGCGTCGCTCCCAACGAGCTACGCTCGCCGGTCTCATAACCCGAAGCACATGGGCGCAAGTTATTTCCAGATACTGTATAAAAAACAACATCCCCAAAGGGATGTTGTTTTTTTAATGGTTGCGGAGGAAGGACTTGAACCTACGACCTTCGGGTTATGAGCCCGACGAGCTACCAACTGCTCCACTCCGCGATATCTGATTGCTAAATTATGATATCACATTTAACAGGTCTTGTCAACACCTGTGGAAAGGTAACTTTTCGACAGCCTGTGACACAAACCAAGAGATGGGAGAGATTAAATTGTCGCGGAGGCGGAACGACAGGCCTTTTTCCTGAAATTTATAGTTGACTTGAGGGGGGGATTTTATATATTATATATATAATAAATGTAAAAGGCAGGGTATACAAAAAGCAATATTTTTTCTTTTTTATATGCAGGGTTTTAAAATGGCCGTAAAAGTCTGGAAAAAATCGAATATAAGAGAAAAAAATATTGTTTTTCTATTTACATTCGTCGCGAAGAGTGGTATTATTTAGACGCTGGTTACGTTTTATGGCATAAACGAGCGACAAAGACGGCATTTTGTAACCTTTTGTCACCGAAAAGAGCTACATCAGCTCCCGGGAATGAGAGGGGAGAGACGGCCGTCCTCAGTATTATTTGCTTTGGTATATAAAGGTGTATGTGGTCAAGAAGGTGAATGGCATGGCGAAAAACATGGCGGAAAAGCGCCTGCGCGGTTTGACGGCATTTGTGTTGGCCATCATGCTCATACTGGAGCTTTTGCCCCTGAGCATCAACGCCGCTGAAGAACAGACAGAGGCGCCCAAAGCCGAAAATTGTGTCGTATACAAAAACAGGACACAGCCCGCGGAGGAGCCCGACTGGGACAATCCGGAGGTCAAAAAGAGCACGGGATTTGTACCCACGCTGTATATGTGGAATTACGGACGCGAAGCGACCCTTCGCGTCTACAGTGCTGTCTCCGGGGGACAGCTGATGGGCACGGGTACATATAATCAGGACAGCCATTATTGGGTCGTGCCTCTGGAGGCCGAGAAAGAGGATTTATACGGCGCGCGCAATTACAGCGATTATGTATATGTGACTCTTCAGGAGAGCGGCAAGGCCGAAAGCGAGAGGGTGGCGGTGGTCTATCCCGAAAACGCGGCGTCGATTGCTTTTGAGGTTTATACTCTGAGGGACCAGACCGTCAATAAACAGGAGGTCATAAGCGGCGCCTCCAGAGGAGTGCGTGTCGGCACGCCCGGCAGGATGACGGTCGGCTCGTATTTATATGTCGACGTCGTCATGAAAAACTTTACAAAGGTACAGTCGATAACACTTCCCATAAAATATGACCCCGAATATTTGGAGCTGACGGCCCTTGCGCCGGCCACAATGAACGGCGTGCAGGGGTATACGATAGGCTCGGCCGTTGCGGCCAAAGGAGAGGGGAAGATGCTTCCCCAGTTCATGGTGCCCAATCTTCAGGACGCCGCCGCCGTCATAGGCGGTAATCCCTCATACGGCATAGGGGTATACAGGGACCTTTATAACATGGAGGCCATTCAGGACTGCACCAGCGGCAGCACCGAGCGCCAGACTCCTTATGTCAACACCGAGACAGGCCTTATAAAGCTTGAGTTCAACAACGACAGCAAGGCGGTCGACCTGAGCAATCTGGCCGACCGTACGACCGGTTCTGTCAGCATATCGAGTACACGCAAAACAGTCAGGATATTCTTTAAATGCAAAAAGGCCTATTTGGGTTCGGCCGCCTGGGGCGACCAAGAGGCCCCTCTCCATTTCGCCTCGACGGCCGACGTGCCCGAGGGAGTGACCGACAGAAACATTGTTCAGAGGTATTGCCACCTGACCTCTCTCAGCGGCTACAGGGTTTCCGTACAGGCCATCAACCTTTTGACGACACCTCTGCCCTCAAAGTATCTGGAGCCGGCGACATATGATATCGTCTTTGCGGCCGGCGAGATAAAAAACGAGGCCGATATGTCCGCCAGCTATGACGAGAGGATAAAACAGCTTGTACAGAACACTGTCAAGGTGTATAACTATTCCAACTCCAACGGCGGCGCCGCCTCCGATTTGGACGGCGTCTTGACCGACGTGTTTATTCTCACACCTTCGAAAGACGCCGGAGCCGCCAAAAAGAACGATAAAATTTCTATCTATAAGCTGGAGAACGGAAGCTATATAAAGATAGTTGACGGTTATGAAGTGGGGGCCAACGGCGACGGGGAATACGGCGCCATTATAGACCTCGGTTATGACAAGCTCGATCCCGACGGAGGCAGTCTTTATGTCTCGGTCATAAGGACGGGCGAGGAGAGCGCCAAGATAGAGGTTCCCTATTCGCCCGAGATGAGCAGAGATATTTATTTCGACCTCAAATCCAGCGGATACACAAACGAATACGCGCAGAATAAGTTCCTTGAGGATTATCAGGTAAAGGCCGGAGATCAGCTGAGGCTGGACATATATTTCAACAATTTTTCCGAGCTTTTGTCATATTCCTTTAAGATAAAATTTAATAAGGACGTCCTCAAGGCGGCCGACAAAAACTTTGACCAGCTTGACGACGGCCCCACCGATGGGTCGGGCGTATACATATCCCAGTCGGATTACGAGCAGGGGATAACCTGCGTCGAGCCGGGCGTCGATTTGCAGAACGCCCCCACCTTTAACGAAAGCCTTGCCATGGCGGCCTACAGAGAATATACTCAGGCCAAGCTGACCGCCGACGAGGCTATGGCCATCATGCAGGAGCAGCTGCCCGACAAGTCGATAACCTCGACCAACGATATGGACGCCGTAGCCGGAGAGCTGGCGGCCAAATATCCCTTCGGAGGGGACGACGGCACATGGGACGGCGGGCTGATGTTCAGTCAGCTGACGCCCTACTACAACAACTACACCGGAGAGATGAAGTTCTATTCGGCCAGGCTGAAGTATCCTCCCATCGTCATCAGCAAGAGCGACTACGGCACCCACGGCTATCATTTTATTTCGGTTTATTTTACTGCCGTGGCCAGCGGAGAAGCCGGACTGACTATAGAAAAGGGCAATGACGGCCAGACCTATGGTTCGGGCGTCGAAAAGCTGACACTGAGCGCCGATTCCGAGATAGTTTTGAACGGCCCGGGATACGCCAGAGACTTTACGGCTGACAATGTATGCAGTCTGCCTGTCATGACTCACTGGAGCGTCGCCAACATGACCGCCGTCGAAAAGGAGCCGACCCTCAAGCTGATAAAGGGCAACAAGGATTCAACCTCCGACGATATTTATCTCTACGAGGGCTATCCCTTTGGCGACATGGGCTTTTCGGCTCGTGATTCCAAGGGACAGATTATCGTCAACACGGCCGGCAGCCAGACCGAGGACGCCGACCACGCCGTCAAGAGAACGGTGACCGGCGGCGACATAAGCGGCTCTCTCGAGCTTCCGAAATGGCGCAGGGGCGAAAGCATAAACGATATATTTGTCATACCCGAGGGTCAGTTCTCGGCTAAATACACAATAACATATTCCTATACCGAAGCGGCCGACCCCTCCGACCCCGATTCGGCGGATAAACCGGCTGAACCGAAGACGAGAGACGTATATGTCATCCGTCAGAAGGGCGATTACAACGGCGACGGCGAGGTCAATTTCCTTGACCTGCTGACCGATACCGTCCTCGCCGACGGCGACCCGGTGTTCCAGAATTATACATATGTGGAACCCGAGGAGCTGGAGACGGCTATTCTGAAAAAGAATCAGAACAGCACAGAGCCGCTTTTTGATTTGCTGTTCACGCCGCCGGTCGACAAACCGGCTTCCGAGCCTGACGGCAACGGCAGCGATGACCTGTCGGCCATGAAGTATTCGATAGAGTTTTACGCGGCCGACGCCGATCCCGACGCTTCGCCGACCCCTCTTGACCCCACGGCTCTTCCGGCCGGGCAGGAGGTCATAATGGCCGTCAAGGCGGACAATATGCAGTCGATGTGTCCTTTCGGTCTTGTCAACGCGGCTTTTGCCATAAGCTATGATTCCAGAAACTTTACACTTATGGGCTTTGACGAGGTTACGGGGGAGGATTACAGCGCCATGGAGGTCGGCTCCGACGCCGAGACGGTCAATGCCCGTTGGGTTTCCTCTCTTGGTAATTTTTTTGACCCACAGGACATGGATATTACAGTAAAAGCCTCCGATATACCCCTTGACGAAAACTCAAGACGAGTGTATATTCATTATATGGACAGCTCCGGCAATACCATCTGGACCGAGAATGAGGGATATCTCACCGCTTTTAAGTTTAAAGTAAAGAATCACAGCTTTACCGGCTCGCCTTTTTCTTGGCTCGATTATGACCTAGCTGTTGACGACGCGCAGTACAACCGTCATGCCCTGCTTAACGGTACTACCCCCTTCCAAAAGCCCGACGACGTCCTGACGGCGGCCACGGCTTCGGAAGTGGTTGGATATACAATAACAGGAGAGGTAGTCAGCTATAACGCGAAAAACCCTGTTACATATGAACTCTACAAGATGGGAGATGGTGGAGAGTACGAAACGACGCCGTCCTATACTGGGACAGCAGTGGAGGGAGGCGAAAGCACAACGGCAATGCAACAAAACCAAAGTTTATCTATTGCAGATATTAGCAATGGAACATATAAATTGGTTTTGCGTAAAACGGCGCATGTTAGTTTTACGATTTTTAACATTAAAGTTGAGGATGCCGATGTGGATTTGACACAGGATGCCAGAGTCGCAGTTAAATCTATTGTAATGGGTGCAGGAGATTTAAACGGAGATGGAACAATAACGGTCGCAGATAAGAATATTGTTACGAATTCTGCAAACTTTGGCAAACTTGCATCAACCGCTAAAGATAGTATTGCTGATATTAACGGTGATGGCAGTATAACTGTTGCAGATAAGAATATTCTTACAAACGCAAATGTTTTTGGTAAGTCAGAAAAGAATTATACAGTTGAATAAACTGTGTAGAAATTGATCTAAAGGATAAAAACAAAAAAAGGAGGATTTTTATGAAAAAAAGAACGATAGCATTTGTTTTAACCATTGCCATGCTACTCGGAGTAGCTCCTGTTACATATGCAGAAGTGAATCCTGACTACAAAATGGCATTGGTTGGAACAACTGAAGACTTTTACGAATCTACTCGAGGGATAACTTTTGATATGCAGATTAAAGGTCCTTCAGTAGGAAACACCGCATCGATTATAATTAAAATTGATGCGACAAAACTAGAGTTTGTAACTCCTGCAGCCGCAACTAACAATATAGTTGCAATAGGCGAACAGGAAGGTATGGTTGTTTTAAAACACCCAGCTGGCTATGGAAATCTTCATGTGTCCAACCCTGAATGGGTTAACAGTGTAAGATTTAATGGTCATGCTGACACATCAAAGAAGATTACCTATTTAAGCATTCAGC
Source organism: uncultured Clostridia bacterium (assembly GCA_947648385.1). Lineage (GTDB taxonomy): Bacteria > Bacillota > Clostridia > Oscillospirales > Butyricicoccaceae > RGIG1902. The sequence goes on along the minus strand of CANSNO010000057.1, from coordinate 4,064 downwards.
CTGAGTTTGGGGGAACAGGATTGCCGACACATGCTGATGGATTAACAAGTGCTACTTCTTTCCGTTTGGCTTTTAAAGATGGAGTAACAGAAGATGATCTGGATATGGCATCAGTCCAAGTTTGTACGATTGCAGAGATTGATGCATTAAATCAGAGTGAAGCTGCTGTTATTACAGATGGTGAGACAGTAGAGTGTAATTACAACCCCAGTACACGTTCGGGAAAAGAGCAGACATTGGAAAAACCGGTTATTACATATACTAATTCTGATGTCATGAACCTGAACGGCGTTAAGCTGGACGCAGACAACAGATTTGTCAATGTTCCTGTTTCTCTGCCTGAAGCCGGTAATGATGTTACAGTTGCAACAACAGCAACAGGCTATTATGCCAGTGACTGCGCCGATGGCACAGAGATCACAAGCGGCGTTACATACACCTACGGCCTGCAGATAAAGGACGAAGGTTCTGACACTGCCCGTGACCTGACTGACGACGAGAAGGCAGTTCTTTCTGTCGGCACAGACGGCGTCGTTACAATCAAGGCCGGCGCTCCTCAGGCCACTCTTATTGTCTCGGCTAATGGTTCTTATACCAACACCAACAGTCATACGTCGACTGCTACAGGAACATATGAGATGCAACTTCGCCATGGAGATGCCGGTGGACAGGTTGGTGGAGAGACAGATCCTGATAAGCCTGACTCCAAACCGATTGGCGGTGGTGACGACGTCACAAAGACTGCCAGCGGTGTTGCCATTTATGAAGGCGACAATATGGTTACATCTTCTGCTGTCGGAACCCTTGCATACGCCAAGACAGTTGCCATCCCCTCTACCGGTACAAAGACGGTAACATTTGTGGGTAGGGTCGTTGACCAGTACGGCGTTGTCATGACAGGGGAAGGAAACGAAGGATCATGGAATTCTCCGACAGTTTCGGGCGTGACATTTGACAACGGTGCAGTTATTGTTGACAACACAGCCACAGCCGATCCTGACACGCAGCATAATTATACTTTCAGCAAGGGCGAACTTTCCGCCACAGTTGAGCTGACATTTGACAGCACAGCCATTACCTGGCCTACACTGACAAATGACACCATTATCTATGGCGAAACAGCTGATGCTTTGACCTTTGACAAGAACACAGGTTCTGTTGAGGGTGATGGAACAATCACAGACGTCACCTTTGCTTGGAAAGCAGATCAGGCTCTGACAGCAGCCACAGATAAGGCTATAATGGTCTGCTCGTTCAAGGTTAATGACACAGCCAAAACATCTGAGCACGAGTATGACATTACTGTCAATAAGGCGAATCTTGAAATAGTTATCAACCCTGATATTAAGGTTGAAGGCTCCACGATTCAGCTCTCCAAGGACAGCACAATAGATTTGGAGAACGACATCAAGGTTGTCAACGCCGATGTTCAGGTCAACGGTGAAAACATCGAGGCTACCGATGCAACTGCGACTTTCGCTCTCGTCGATGAGAACAGTCTGGTAACCTATGTTGAAAACAAGTCTATCACAGGTAAAACATTGAGCGCCGACGGCACTCAGGTGGCCACACTGACGATTAATGCCGATGATACTACAACCGATGACAACTACATCAGCGCTCCGAGCAAAGTGCTGAACATTAAAGTTATTAAGCCCATGCTTAATGCCACTATAGCTTTTGATAAGACCAATCCCAGATATGGTGATACAGTCACGGCCACAGTCACACAGGGCGACGGACAGGACGGTTCTCTGTGCGCCAAGGTGCAGTATGCCTGGGGATATGATAAAGCCAGCGAGACAGAAGAGGGCAAGACGGACTTTATCGTTGTTGAAAGCGGCAATCTGACAGATGGCGCTGACACAACAAGAACGCTTACCCATGAAATCACGTCCTCGGCTGAAATTGGCCAGACGCTGAAGCTTCAGTTGAATACGCCCACAAGCGACGATGATTACGGATGGATCCATTCGGTTGAAAAGGCCATGGATAATCCTGTCGGAAAGAGAATATCTTATGTTTCCGGTTGGGGCGTAAAGAAGACAACGACAACCATAACCGTTGACACTGTCGAAGGAGCCAAGTATGCCGTTAAGGAAGCAGCAACGGCCCCCACTGCCGAAGTTGAGGATCCCGGCGATCTTACATGGCAGGATTCCAATGTGTTTACCGGACTGACGCCTAACACGAAGTACAATGTCTATGTTAAGAAGGAAGCCACAGAGACCGACGAGGCCTCCGCGATAGACATGCAGGAAGTCACGACCGATAAGATTTCCATCAACGACGAGACAGATCCTGCTTCTCCCAAGGGCGGTAAGGTCGAGATTAACGGCAATGCATTTGTCGGCGAGACACTGACAGCGGTTATTACCGATCCTACTTTGGGCGAGGGTGAAACCCTTCAGACCATTGATGTACTGTCCAAAGGACAGATCAAGTGGTATCGTGTCGATCCCACAGTCACAGACAATCCTGAGACAACTGATGTTGTCGAAGGCATTGAGGAAGTTCTTCCCCATACGGATGACGCCACAAAGTATGACGTCGTTGCGGAAGATACCGATATGATCATCAGGGTTGTTGTAACAGCCAATGAAGATGCTCCTTACAGCGGTTCTGTTCAGGCCGAGACAGCTAAGGTCGTTAACGGCCATAGCATAAGCGGCGTAGTTGTTTCGTATAATGCTAAGAACGAAGTGACATATGAGCTGTACAAGATGAAAGAGGATGGGACATACGATGAGCCCAATAAGGATGCTCCCACATACACATATCACGGAATAGCTGTTGAGGCAGCTGAAACGACAACAGCAACTCAGCAAACGCAGAATTTCACAATTGAAGGAATTGCTGACGGCACTTATAGGCTGATTATTAGAAAGGATGCACATGTTAGCTATACAATCAACAATGTTATAGTTAATGGTGCAGATCTTGATTTGACGCAGGATTCTCGCGATGGAGCAAAAAAAATTACAATGGCTGCAGGCGAGTTGACAAGTGACGGCACGATTACAGTTGCTGATAAGAACTTAGTTACAAACACAGCAAACTATGGTAAAACTGTTGATGCTGCTAAGGACAAGATAGCAGACATAAACGGCGATGGTTCTATTACAGTTGCTGATAAAAATATTGTAACTAATGCTAATGTATATGGTAAATCTGAGGCAAACTATATTGTCCAGTAAATAAAAAAAGGAGAAAAGCAATGAAGAAAACATTATCATTTGTTCTTAGCTTTTTCATGCTGTTTAGTCTTCTTCCTGTTGCAAATGCAGCAGTGAATGAAGATTATCAGATGAGAGTTGATGGAACATCTGGAAACCTGTATGCAGGTACGGACGGCATCACGTTTGAGATGCAGATGAAAGGACCTGAAATAGGAGGAACTGCATCTGTAATTTTAAAGATTGATGCTACAAAACTTCAGTTTGTTACCCCTGCAGCTCGAACTGCTGGCAACGTGGTTGCAATTACTGAGACAGTAGGATTGACTACACTTAAACATCCTGCTGGCTATGGTAATTTGTACAAAACCAAGGCGGATTGGGTGACAAATGTAACTTTCTTGGGTGGCACAACAGCTGATGGTAATACAATATATTTGGCCATTCAGCCGGAGTTTGCGTCTGAGAAACTGCCCACTCATGCTGATAACTTAACTAGTGCAGCATCGTTCTGTTTAGGCTTTAAAAGCGGAGTGACGGCAGATGATATTGATGCTAACACTATTAAAACGCTCACAGTTGAGGATGTAACAAATATTAACCAGAGTGAAGGCGCTATAATTACAGATGGTGCTGGATTTGAATTGAACTACAATCCTACAGTTGTTAGTGGAAAAGAAAATAACCTTAAGCAGCCTGAAATTTTCCTTAACGGCGCGGCTCTTCCTGCTGGCTCTACTCCTCTTAACAGCATTAAGGTTACTCTGAACAAGAGCACAGTTGCTGTTCCTACAGCAGGCAAAACAGACACGACAGTTGTTGCTACAGCTGCTGTTGGCGATGATTCCGTCGGCGCTACACTGCCCAGTGACATCAAATACAGCATTG
>CANSNO010000056.1 GCA_947648385.1 uncultured Clostridia bacterium | reverse complement strand
GCCGCTCTCTCTGGCGCTTGTTTATATTACCACACCTTATTCGGGTTTGTCAACACAAATTTTCAGTTTTTTTCATCTTTTTTTGAAAAAGCCATATTTTGCGTTTTTTCTTCCTTCAGAATACGCTATATTGATTATTATATACATTATATAATATATGCGCTGTAATGTCTGTCGCCTGCGACGGAAGACGGTCTTTCTTTTCCCCATGGAACAGAAACAAAAGACGCTACTTTTGGAAGGCCAAAAGCAGCAAAAGCCAAACTCCTTATTAAATGGTAATAATACTGTAACTTGACTTTATGATCGACCTCAGGTATCATAAATAATACAGCAAACATCAAAGGAGGTCGCGTCTTGGCAAAGGAAGGCACGAAAACCATCACGGTCAACCGCAAGGCGCGGCATGACTACTTTATTGAGGACACCTATGAGGCCGGCATTTCTCTTGCCGGAACCGAGGTCAAGTCCCTGCGTTTGGGCACGGTCAATCTTAAAGACAGCTATTGCAGCGTCAAAAACGGCGAGCTGTTTTTGATAGGCGCCCATATAAGCCCCTATGAAAAGGGCAACATATTTAATAAAGACCCTATGCGGACGCGCAAGCTGCTCATGCACAGGCGCGAGATAGCCAAGCTGGCCATGCTGGTGCAGAGGGACGGCTACGCGCTGATTCCCCTTTCTCTTTACTTCAAGAACTCCAGGGTCAAGGCGGAAATCGGGCTGGCCAAGGGCAAAAAGCTCTATGACAAGCGCGAGACGGCGGCCAGGAATGACGCTGCCCGAGAGATGGCTCGTGCGGTAAAGGACAGAGGGCGTTAATAAAAAGTCCATTACGTCCGCCGCGGAGCGGCGGAACAAGACCTTTCTTTTCCGAATGGAAAAGAAACAAAAGATTTTACTTTTTGAAGCCAAAAAGTAACAAAAAGCAAACTAATCTGGGGGCGTACCGGTTTCGACGGGGGCGCTGAGGCAGGTTAAGCGGGCAGAAGCGCACACCTTCTTTAAAATGTGCAAACTTTATAAATTAAACAACAACAATAAACTTGCTGTTGCTGCTTAATTAAAAGCAGCCGTCTTTGCCGGAAGGGCCACGAGCCGGTTTAAAGGCGTGGATTAAGTGGCGTCCGTGAGTACGCAAAGCTTTGAGCGTGCCACGCATCATGAAGCTACCAAGCCGCGGAGCCTGTGGGCCGGCGCCGCGGTAAGGGAATGTAAACGACCCTCTCCGCCCGGAGAAAGACCTGTGGATGTACTTTCGGACAGGGGTTCAACTCCCCTCGCCTCCACCAAAAAGATAGGCACCCAAATGGGTGCCTATCTTTTTTATATCCGTGGAAATTTCATATTATTGCCGAACATTACTTCTCCCCCGTAGCAGAGGGGGTATAGCGGCGGAAAAAGCGTTTTACCGTCGGAAGGCGGCTCGCGGCAAGTTCTCTGAGGCCGCGGCTCAACGCCTCGGCCGACGCCACCTCGCGGCGCGAGGGCGGCCGGTTGCCGTAAACGCACCTTTCGACCCTCCCCACCGTGCGGAGGTAAAGTCCCATGTCAAAGCCGGGGATATCGGCGGCCTGAGCCAGAGCCGCTCGTGGCTGCTGGGGGTCGAAGCCCTCCACAATACAGGACATATATGTGACAATATCGTCGTAATTGGCAAAGAGCCTCTTTTCGTCGCTCATGGAGCGGTAGGCGGCCATGCGGAGCAGGACGCGCGCGAGGCGGTATATCTCGGCGCAGAGTGCAAGACAAAGCAAAGCCAGCGGTATATAATACCACGTGAAGCCGTCCCTTTGCTCCTTTTCGGGCAAGTCCGGCTCGACTATCCGGTAATCCTCCGAAGAGGGCACGGCGGCCAACTGGCCGTTGGAGCCTTCCATCGCCTCGTTGGGCACGGCTATCATGACGTCGGAATGGTGGGTCTCGGCGTAAAACCCCGGAGTGACCTCCACTCTGCGCCAGCCGATGCCGTCAACATATATCTCTACCCAGGCGTGGGCGTTGTCGGCGGTCACCTCGATATCTCTTCCCACGCCCTGTCGGGCCTGAGCCTCGGTTATCAGATATCCCTCGGCATATCTGGCCGGCACCCCCACCGCCCTGTAGGCCATGACGGCGGCCGAGGCAAAATAACTGCTGTTGCCCTCTCCCGCCCGACCGAGGAACCAGGGCAGAAAATCCTGTCCCGAGGGAAGCGACGGAGGGTCGTCGGTATTGTCGGCCAGTATCCTCAAAACGGCGCGGATGCGCGAGGTCACCGTATAAAGACTGTCGCTGCCCTCCCACGCGTCGCCGCTGAAAAAAGCCCTTTGGGCAAGCGCCCTGTCACCGTCGCTAATGCCGAGATAGTTGTCATACACAAAGGCGCGGTAGACCTGCTCGGCCCGCGAAAAGTCCCTCTGCTCCGCAGTTCCTCCGCCGTTGACCCACTGGGACGGGGCCTCCACCTCGGTTGGAGGGGAAGTATAGTATGTAAAAGAATAACTGCCCTCGCCGAAAATGCCCGAGGAACGAACCGAAAGGTCTCTTTCGGCATAGCCGTCCCCCGTCAGGCTGTCCGCCGTCTCGGGCAGATAAATATATCTGCGTTTGGCCTTCTCGCCGCTCACCGTGACCGACACGGGGGCGCGGTCGTCCTCCGAAAGGCCGTCGGCCTTTTTATAATATCCGTACTGAAATGCCGGGCTGAAGCCCTGTTCCTCCAGCCAGTCCAGCATACCCCTGTAATCGCCGCGATAGGCCGAGGAGCTTGGAGCGCGCCAGCGGCTCCCCTCCAGCTCGGAGCCGACAAAGCCTCTGAGATAAAGGGTCTCGGGATAGCTCATCTCCACCCTGAGCATGACCCGACCGTCGCCGCCGTTCATATTTACGGCGCGGCGCAGGTCGCCCTCGGGCAGTGTGTCGGAGCCATAACGAAGCCTTTCGGCGACGGCGCGAACGCTCTCCCTGAAACGGGCGCCCGTTCTGCCGCGGCTTTCGCCCCACGGCTCCAGTACCAGAAAAAAGGCCATGACAAGGGCCAACGGAACCGCGAGGAAGAAAACCCTCTTCTCGAAGTCTGAAAAAACGCCCATCCAAAACATAAGCCAGCCTCCGAAGAGGGACGCCCCTATCCACATCGGCATGGCCGCAGCCAGTATTATCGCGGCGGCAAAAAAAGCCATACATACCGCCGTCAAGGCCGCCGTCTTTCCCTCCTCCGACAGGAGGCAGACGACAAGGGTCAGCAAAAAGGCCGCCACAAGGCAAAAGGCCGTTACATCTCCCCGAGAGGCCTCCTGAGCGCCAAAGCCCTCAAAATATGTGCCGAAGGAGGCGTTCCATGACGACAGAAAACCGTCGAGCCACATATAAACTCCCCTGACAACTCCCGAAGAGTTGAGGGCGAAAATGCCAAAGGCCGCCGCCAGACAGGCAAAGGAGCCGTAATCTTTTTTCGGGAAGAGGCTTTTCAGCGAGAAATAGGCAAACAGGGCCGCCGCGCAAGCGAAAAAGGGCAGGCCGAGAATGGGAAAGCCCCCCAACGCCGAGAAGCTTCCCGTCATTCCAACCGCTATGAGCAGCGCGGACAGCATCAAAAGAGCCTTCGGCCCTTTACCGTTTGAAAGCTCTGCTTTTTTTCTGCCGACTTTCTCCATCTGGTTTTCTTCCTTTTCCGCAAATTGTTTCGTTAAAGGGTTATAAGGTGGCTCTTTTCTCTTATCTCGGCGGCCGGTATGGATATGACCTCATAGGCCGAATCGTCGAAAAGCAGCCGGTCTCCCTCCGACGGCCTGAGCACGGTCAGGCTCATGACCGAGGCCATGTGATGGGCCGCTTCCCCCGGCACGTCGGCCGATATATATATCATCTTGGTGAAGCGTCCCTCAAGCCTCATGTCCAAAAGGGAATAAAGTGCGCCGCCGCTCTCCTCCGGTACGGGACAGCTCATCAGCCTTGTCGTCATATCGCGGTAGCTGCTCTCCGATTCGACAGGCAGGCAGACAAAGCGGCCCCCGTCGAGATAGCCGACAAAATGAGCTATGCCGTTTTCCCAAAGGGCGCGGCTGAGGGAAATGGTCAGGTCAAACACCCCGCACCGCACCTCTTTTGAAATCTCTCCCTGCCCGTTTTTCAGGGCGGGAGAAACAAAGATAAGGGTATGATAGTTTATGGGGCGTCCGAACTCGCGGACTATAAGGCTGTCCGTCTTGGCCGAAAGCTTCCAGTGGATGCTCTGGAGGCTGTCCCCCTCCTGATATTCGCGCAGGCCGAAAACCTCGCTTACGTCCATGCCGCTTTTTTTGCTGTCGTATATCTCGCCCGGCTGTTCCCTGTCTATATGCTGCTTGAGCCGGGCGTGTATCTGCCCCTCAAAGGGATAAACCGTGCAGACAAAGCTCTGCCCTCCCTCCATGGGGAAGCTGAAAAGGCCAAGCATATCGGTCAGGGCAAGGCTCTTTACCCTTATCTCGCGAGAGCCGCACTCAAAGCTGTCAAAGGGCGCCTCAAAGGCCCTCTCCCCCCTTACGGGAGGAACAGGCGCCATTATCTTCTCCTCTTCGGTTCCGAAAACAAGATTGCGGCTGGTCAAAACGGCCCTCAGCCTGCCCGAAAGGCAGAAAAAGCCGCTTGAAAGCACAAGCCTTATCTCCATGTCCTCGCCGCTCTCGCCGCTGTAGCGGCCTGTCAACGAGGCGCTCAGTCCCTTGACCGACACAGCGGCGGCCAAAGCCGAAAGGGGCGGAGCTATCACAAGCACGGCCAGAAAGGCAAGAGCGGCGACGCTTCCGCTCCAAAGGGCGCACAGCAGCGTAACGCACGTCACGACGCAATACGCGATTTTCCGTCCTCTCATCTTATTTTACCCGTCCGGGCATGGACGGCACCTTTGTTTCGGCCATTATCTGCCTCAGTATGATCTCGGCCGTCTCCCCCTTCATTCTGGCCTGTGGACGGAGAATAACGCGGTGAGCGCAGACGTCGATAAACACGGCGCGCACATCCTCGGGGGTGACATAATCGCGCTCGCTCAAAAGCGCCTTGGCGCGGGCCATGCGCGAAAGGGCGATAATGCCTCGGGGGCTTATGCCAAGCTCGACTCCCTCGTGGCTTCTTGTCCTTTCGCACAGCACGGTTATATATTCCATGACGTCCCTTGTCATGCGTATCGTCGAAAGATAATTCTGTATTTCCAGCACGATGTCGCGCGTCACCACGGGCTTTACATTGTCCATGGTGTTCTGGCCGCTCTTTTCCTCAAGTATCCTTATCTGGCTCTCGGTGTCGGGATAGCCGATGGAAAGCTTTATCATAAAGCGGTCGAGCTGGGATTCGGGCAACGGCTGTGTGCCGGCCATGCCGACGGGGTTCTGGGTGGCTATGCAGATAAAGGGCTTTGGCAGGGGGTGAGTGACGCCGTCGACTGTGACGCTGCCCTCCTCCATACACTCCAAAAGGGCCGACTGTGTCTTTGGCGACGTGCGGTTTATCTCGTCGCCCAGAAATAGGTTGGCGTTGACGGCCCCCGGGCGGTATTCCACCTTCGACTGGACAAGTACGGTATAACCCACTATATCGGAGGGCATGGTGTCGGGTGTGAACTGTATGCGCTTGTAATCCATGCCCAGGGCACGGGAAAAGCCGAGCGCCAGCGTCGTTTTGCCGACTCCCGGGGTGTCCTCCAGCAGGATATGGCCTCCGGCGTAAATGGCCATCAGCACCTTTTCTATGACCTCCTGCTTGCCCATGAGGACCTTTCCGACCTCTCGCAGTATCTGCTCGGATTGTTCGATTATCATAAAGCGTCCTCCAAATATATTATTGCTCTTCTTCAGGCTCGGGTTTGGGTTCGGGTTCAGGCTCAGGTTCGGGTTTTGTCCACTCATTTTCGGCTCCGCCGAGGGTCTTGAGTATCTCCTCGGGCCTATCGCCTAAAAGGGCCTCCCACGCCGTCCTGTAGGCCCCGTAAACGGCGTGGCCTACAGAATCGGGCACATATACCGTCACTCCCTCAAGCTCGGACGCTTCCCCCAGCAGGGGAGGCACCGTGGGAGAACAGGTGACGACCAGCGGCGCTCCATCCCTGCCGCCGAAGGCGTTGTCCCCTATCTCGGCGACATTGGGGCCGAGATAGGCGTCGGCCATGGCCTTGCAGCCGTAAAAGGCCTCGTCGCCGATACGCGTCAGCTTGGCGAAATATGTCGGCCTCTTATAATCGGGCAGTATATTGGGCAGGGCGGCGCAGCCGTAAAAGGCCCTGTCGCCTATGTATGTCATGTTGTCAAGAGGAGGCACGCCCCATGTCCATGTTGTCAGTGCCGCGCAGCCCTCAAAACAGCCGTCGGCTATGGCGGCCGTCTCGGTCGGACGCCAGTCCATAACGGTCAGCGAATAACAGCCGCGGAAGGCCCCCTCCCCGGCTCCTCCCTTTCCGTACCAGTAGGCGTATGTCAGCCCCGTACAGCCGGCAAAGGCCTCCTCGCCCACGTCATTCTGGGCGTAACACCAGATATTATAGAGAGATGCGCAATCCTTAAAGGCCCTGTCGCCCACCTCGGTCACGGTATTGGGTATCCACAGCAGATAGCCGTTGTCGTTTGACGTGGCGGCGCGCAGAGAGGCGCAGCCCATAAAGGCCTCCTCCCCTATCCTCGTCATCTTGGGGGAAATATATATGGAGGTCAGGGCCGTACAGTCCTTAAAGGCCCTGTCGCCTATCTCGGTCACATTGGCGCCTCCGGTAACGGCAGTCAAAATCTCATTGCCCTCGGCGGCCCCCTCCCCTATGGCGACTACATAGGAGGGCACCGAGACACTGACCGCGTCATAGGGCAGCTGCAAAAGCTGATATGTCTTGCCGTCTATAGCGCCCAGTACCAGCCCCAGTTTTGTAGCCGAATATTTCTCCGAGGTCGCCGTTATCCTTCTGTACTGCCCCTCCCACTGCTGTTGATAGCTTTCAAGGCAATCGGGCTTGACAAAGACACTGGCATTTTCAGGCGCTCCCGTAACCGAGGCAAAAGGCTCCTCGGTATAGGATATAAGGGCCTCAAGCCCTTCCCAGCCCCCGAAAACTCCCTCAGGCAGCCTTTCCTGCTCGGCGGCCACCCTGACCACCTTGACCGCGCAACCGTCAAAGGCCCCGTCGTCAAGGGCGAAACCACCGTTCAAGTCGACTATTCCGTCGGTTGCCGTCCATCGGACGAGGGTCTTTCCGGCCTCAAGGTCGTCGCGGAAAACTCCGCTTTCCTCCTGCCAGCAGGCCTGCCTGCCGCTTTCCGTTTCGACAAAGGCCTTGTTGTCGGCGTCGTATGTGTATTTTTCGCCCATACCGTCGGCAGTGGTCAGCACTCGCGGCACCTCCGCCCCCTCAAAAAGGCGCGTCCCTATCATATTCATGCCCCACGCGGCCAGGTATCTCTCATAGACGCCCTTGTCGTCTTTGACAATGATTTTCGTCCCGACCTTTTCCGAGTTCATGTAATAAAAAGCGTCGGAATTGACAAGGGGCGGCTTGGCGCTTGCGAGGCTTATGACGCGCGAAAGCGTTTCCTCGTCCTCCTCGGGAGTCGAGGTCATAAAGGCGTACGCGCCAACCCTTTCCACCGTTGATGACAGGGTTATTTTGGCGCTTTTGGCCCCGTTGAAGGCCATGTCGCCAACGGCGGCCACCCCTTCGGGCAGGGTTATCTCGCTCATGGCCGAACAGGCAAAGGCCCCGTCCCCCACGGCCACGATATTTTCGGGCCATGTCTCAGCCGTCCTTTTGCCCGGAGGACAGAGGACAAGCACAAGGCCCTTTTCGGTTCTTTCGTAAAGTATGCCGTCGACGGCCAGATATCTTTCGTTCTTCGACGAAACGGTTATTTTTTGCAGGTTGTCAAGGTTTATGCCGTAGGGCGGCAGTATGACGTCCTCTATTCGGGCCGTTATATGTATCGTGTCAATCTTCCTGTTTGTCACCGTCTCCATTTCAAGTGAGGTGAAGGTGGGGGGAGTCACAAAGGTGGTGCTGTCCCCCGAATAGTCCATCGTCGTGTCTCCCGAGCCGCTTGTGTTAAAGTTGTCGGAATAACTGGGTATCAGCTCGCCGTTTTCATCCCTGACATAGTTGCCGTTCTCGTCCTTGACAAAGCCCTCGAAATATTTTCCCTCGCCGTTCTTGTCGGGGTCCTGATTGTCGGCTATGTCGGCCAGAGCCTCGTCGATAGAGTCATATTCCTTGCCGCCGACGGTTATCTTGTCCTTGCCGGAGTCATCATTATCGCCCGAGCCGCTTCCGCCGCCGTCATCATCTTCATCGTCATCATCGTCATGCTTTGGCGGCGTGACGGGAATGTCCGCCTCTCCGCCCTGAGAGGGGTTGTCCCCATCTTCCTCGCCGTCATTATTATCGGGAGAAACGGGTAAAACGGGGATATATTCCCCCGGCTGGGATGGGTCGACGGGCATTTCTGTCACGGGCACGTCGACCTTGCCGCCTATTTCACCCTCGTCGGCCAGCTCCTCGGGCAGCAGAATCTCTCCGTCATCCTCGGTCAGCGTGTCCTCCTCGGGAGGCGTCGGCTCGTCCTCCTTTTCTTTCTGCCTGTCCGATTCCCTGTTGACGTCCTTGCCGCTTTCCTCCTCTTCGGAAAGGTCATAGGAGGTGTGTTCCGTATTGGGGTCGCCGTAGGAGACGGCGCTCCTGTCCCCGGCTGTCGGCTCAAATGTAAATCCGCCGCCAAAGCCTCCGGCCACCGTGGCCGCCGCCATCGTGCCCACAAGGGCAAGGGCGGCTATGGCCGTGCCGCCGGCGCGCAGGCGCTCGCCCAGCCTTTTAAGCAGCTTTTTCATTCGGCTTTGCTCCTTCCTATGGTCTGCACCAGCTCGTCAAAATCAATAGGCTTGCTCAGATGTCCCGTCATGCCCATGGCCACCGAGCGCCTCTTGTCCTCCACAAAGGCGTCAGCCGACAGGGCATAAATGGGTATCTCCCCGGCGTCGGCCCTGTCAAGGCCCCTGATGGCCACTGTGGCCTCCCAGCCGTTCATAACCGGCATCTGAATATCCATAAGTATCGTGTCATAATAGCCCACGCCGCTCTCCTTGAACTTTTCAAGGGCTATCTGGCCGTTTTCGGCCACCTCGACATCGGCGCCAAGCTCCTCAAGGAGGTTGACGGCTATCTCGGCGTTTATCTCGTTGTCCTCGGCCATCAAAAGGCGCATACCCTCAATGGTACGGGGGGCGTCGGCGGCGCTGTCAACCGTCTCCTCGGGCAATTCGTCAGCGGCCGTCTCATCCACGGGCAATGCCAGATACACGTTGAAATCGCTGCCCTTGCCCAACTCGCTGTCGACGACTATCTGACCCTCCATAAGCCTGACCATATTATCTGCAATGGCCATGCCGAGGCCGCTTCCGCCGTGGTGCTTGGCCGTAGTGGCCGTCTCCTGCTCAAAGGGCTTGAATATGCGCTTTAAGAACTCGGGCGATATTCCCGTGCCCGTGTCGCGCACCCTTATCATAAAATGAACCTTGTCGTCCACCCTGTTCATCTGGCGGAAGGTCAGCGTTATCTGCCCTCCTGCCGGAGTGAACTTAACGGCGTTTGAAAGGAAATTGACGACCACCTGAGACAGGCGCAGCTCGTCGCCGATGACCCTTCTGACGTCAAAGTCCAGCATCTCCAGCTTGAACACGGCGCCCTTTTCCTCGATGGTCTTCTGGAACATGGTGCGCAGCTTTTCGGCAAAGACAAAGAGGTCAAAAGGCTCTTGCGCCAGCTCCAGCTTGCCGCTCTCTATACGGGACATATCGAGAATATCGTTTATAAGACCCAGCAGAAGCTGGGAAAGACTTTCGGCGCGCTCGAGATACTCGGTGATGGCGCCGTATTCCTCGCTCTGCTTGCAGTGGTCGTCCATGCGCTCGGCGGCGCGGCGCGAAAGGGCCAGCATACCGAGGATGCCGTTCATGGGCGTGCGTATCTCATGGGACATATTGGAGAGAAAGTCGGTCTTGTATTTGGCCTCCATGGCCGCCTGCTCCACCTGACGGCGAAGTCCGGCTATCTCGGTCTGCTCGCGCGTGTTTTCCCTGAATCGGAAAAGCCTGTCACCCTCTTGTGTCGACGAGACGATAAGCTCATACCACACGTCCTCCCCGTCCTTTTTGTGGGTGAAGTTAAAAGCGAGGACGCCCTTGCCGTCCCAGCTCCTCCACTTTTCCTCAAAGGCGCGGCGCTCCGAGCTGTCGGCCACCTCCTCAAGCACGCGCACATCCTCGCGCACGCGCTGAGGCGCGACGCCCCAAAGGCCCTCGATATCTCCCCCTATATAGAGCACCGAGCCGTCCTCGCCGCTCAAAAGCATATATATAGTGTCGTCGGCCTCTGCCAGGGCCGAAAAATATTCATGCTCACGCTCAAAGCCCTTTTGGCTCTCCCTGTCGCGCCTTTTGGCGCGCGCCGTCACAGTGACGCAGACAAGGGTCAGCCACAGCAGGAGCAGCGATCCCGTTATGATAAAAGGGGTCATAGGCGCACTTTTCCTTCCCTCGGGGCCTTTTCGCCCCTTTAAAC
>CANSNO010000055.1 GCA_947648385.1 uncultured Clostridia bacterium | reverse complement strand
TGTCACCGAAACGAGGGCCACCAGCAGCACGGCCGGCGCTATTATGACAAGCAGAGGGGCGGCCATGTCGACCTCCTCGGGCAGCTTGTAATAAAGCAGTGAAAGAATAGGCTTTGAAAGCACGGCAAGACCGGCGGCGCAGGGCAGGGCCATTATTCCCGTAAACCTCAAAGCGGCTGTAATGGTGCTTGCCGCCTTGGCGTTATCTTTTCTCGCGTAGGCGGCGGCTACGGCCGGGATTATGCTGACCGAAAGGGCGACGATAAGAGCCTGGGGCATATTGAACATCTTGACGGCCATGTTATAGCACCCATAGATAAAATTGGCCTGCTCCTCCGAATGGCCCACATCCTGAAGCCTGTTGAGGACAACTCCCATGTCAATAAGGTTGGTTATGCTCAAAACCGACGAGCCGATGGTTATCGGGACGGCTATCTGTATAAGCCTTTTCGTCAGAGCGCCGTAAGATGGGGCGCTGTTTATGTCCAGCGCGCCCTCGGGCGGCAGGCCGCTGCCCCCCTTTATCCTGACGAATATCACATAAAGGGCGCTGAGGGCCGTGCCTATTGTCACGCCCCCTATGGAGCCGGCGACGACTATCTCGAGAGGATAGCCCCTCTGAATGAGGATATATGTCAAAAGCAGTCCGAAAACAAGCTTGCCTCCGGCCTCTATCACCTGAGAAATGGCCGTGGGCACCATATTCGAAAGGCCTTGGAAATACCCCCTGAAGGCCGAAATTATCGTGACGAAAAATATCGACGGCGCCACGGCCAGCACGGCGTAATAGGCCAGATTGTTGCCTATACGGGCGACAAACCAGCGCGCGCCGAACATCATCACGGCCGTGCAAACGCTGCCCACAACGGCAAAGGTGATAAGCGCCACCTTAAAGATGCGCCTGACCTCGGTGTATTTTCCGAGGGCGTTGGCCTCGGCCACCATTTTTGAAACGGCCACGGGCAGTCCGGCCGTCGAAATAACGAACATAGCCGTATAGACATAATAGGCCACGGTGAAAATGCCGTTGCCGTCTCCACCTATCATATTGGTTATGGGTATGGAGAACAGCGCGCCGATGACCTTTACTATGGCGTTGGAAAGGACCAGCACCAAAGCTCCCTCAAAAAAGGAGGCGCTTTTATTTTTGCTCAATTTAACACTACCTTTACCGGTTTATAAGCTTCGCCGCGGAAAACGGCTGCCTGAATAAAGGGGAAGGATAATATATCTTCCCCGTAAGCTTCCTGTTTAACAAGCAAAACTTCTGTTATCTTGCCCCCTTGTGCAAAGGGGGCTTTAGCCTGCCTGTATTTTTAATTCTCAGGACAGTTTATGTCCGCACCTGACGCAATAGGCGTCGTCCCTGCCGCATTCCTTGCCGCACTGGGGACAAATGACCGTCGTCCTGCAATCGGCTATGGCCGCCTTAAGCTCGGCCACCTTGGCCAGCCTCTCGTCAATCTGGGCGAACCTGTCGTCAAGCCCCTCGTCGGTGCCCTCCCCCGTGTGGACAAGGTAGACTATGCGCCCTATCTCTTTATAAACAGCGTCTATCTCGCTGTTCATGTCAAACACCTGCAAATTGAGCTTTGTCTGCATGGCCATATCTCCGGCCATCCTCGAGGCGGCGTCGGCCACCTGTGTGGCCTTTTCCGCGGCGTAGGTCGCCGTGGCCCTGGCCTTTTCAAGCAAAGTTTTTACATTTCTATCCATAATGCTTCTCCTTTCACTAAAGAAACAACAAAAACAGCCTTGACACGCCGCCATTATAGCATGGCGCGAACCATATTTCAATCTTTTTCCAGCAGCAGGGACAGCCTGCGGAGGTTTTGATCTATCCTGTCGTAGGCGCCGATGTAATCTATGGGATATTTCGGGTTGGTTATCCTTTCGATGGAGCCGTCGCCGTATACAAGCTTGCTGACCCCTCCGCTTCCCATGGCGGCAACATGGCCGAGTTCCTCCATCATGACGACATTATAGCGGCATTCGCTTCCCTTTTTGGCAAAGCCCACATTCTCAAGCCCACCGGCGCTGTATTTTTGGCGGTAAAGATAATAGGGGCGGTACCCTGCGGCCATTACGGCCTCGTGGCACCTGTCCATCGTCCCGCTTGAAAGCTCGCCGCTTTTGCCGAACCTCAAGGGCGCGCCCTTTTTACGCGCCATGGAATGTATGGTGATATTGTCGGGAGCCAGGGCTATCACCCTTTCAACGCTTCGGAAAAGGCTGTCGTCATCGTCGCCGGGCAGTCCGGCGATAAGGTCCATATTTATCTCAAGACCCGTCGTATCTCTGGTCGTTTTATAGCAGTTTTCGACGTCCTCCGCCGTGTGGAGCCTGCCGACTCCCCTCAGGACGCCGTCGTTCATGGTCTGGGGATTTATGCTTATGCGGCCGACGCCGTATTTTTCGACAATTTTAAGTTTTTCGGCCGTAATTGTCTCGGGCCTTCCGGCCTCAAAGGTGAACTCGGCCCCGTCGGCTCCAATCTCACCCCTCACCAGAGACAACAGCCTTTCGGTCTGCGCCTCATCGAGTATCGACGGGGTTCCTCCACCGATATATATGCTCCTGACGCGTCTACCATGACGGGACAGCAGACGCCCCATGCCCTTTATTTCATATTCAAGGGTGTCAAGATAGGGCGGAACCAGCTCTCCCCACTTTCGGACGTCGTTGCTGACAAAGGAGCAATAGGAGCATTTGGCCGGACAGAAGGGGATTCCGATGTAAAGGTCAATATCTTTACTGTCTGTGTCATCGCTGTATTTTTGTGAAACACGCGCCGTTTCAAGACACAAAGCCCTTGCCCTGTCTCCGACAAAATACTCATCCCTGAGCTTTCTGTCGGCTTCGGCGGCGCGGAGGCCGGAGCGGAACATATTCAGCACAAGCTTTGAGGGCTTGACGCCGGTCAGCATCCCCCATCTGGGTTTTTCTTCCATATCTTCCGTAAGGAGGAGATACATGGCCCTGCGAAGGCACTCTCCGAGGTCGTGGCTGTTCTCCGGCTCGCCGCCGTATTTCAGGCAGACCTTTCTGCCGCCGCTGTCCTCGGCCACAGCCTCAAGGCCGTCGCCGCCCCTCTGCAGACGTGAAATGACATAATCGTCCCCCTCGGGCTTGCCCTCGCCCCTTATATGTTCCCCACCCGGGTAAAGGCAGATGAGCAGCTGCTGTATGGGGTTTACAAGCTCGTGTCCCTCAAAATAAAATGTCATTTCCTTGTTTTAAGAGCCATGGCCATATAGGGATTGTCTCTTCTCTCGTCCTCAAGGGTGGTCGGGTCGCCGTGGCCGGGAAGCACTCGGTAATCGCCGGGAAGGTCGTGGAGCTTTATCAGGCTTTCCATCATGCTCTCCTGACTGCCCCCTTGAAGGTCCCACCTGCCGCAGGCCCCTTTAAAAAGCGTATCTCCCGAAATCATGACGTCCTCAAAGAGAAATACGCAGCTTCCCCTCGTGTGCCCCGGGGTGTTCATGACCTTCATGGTGATGCCGCCCACCTTTATCTCGTCTCCGTCCTTTAAAATACGGCTGACGTCGGGCGTTCTGTATGTTTCCTTTATATATCCCCTGCGTTGGACATATTCGGGGGTCAGATAGGGAGAATCCTCATAATGTATCATTATCTGCGCCCCCGTCGCCTCCTGAACAAAGGGGGCCGACATGACATGGTCGAAATGACAGTGGGTCAGCACGATATATTTGACCCTCATGCCGCTCTCCTCTATCATGGCCATGACCTTGCGCGTCATGGCTCCTGGGTCGAAAATAACGCACTCGTTTGTTTTCTCGTCCCCTACAAGATAGCAGTTTGTATGCAGCATTCCCACAGGCACGGTTTTTATTATCATGATAATCAAGCCTTCTTTTTCATCATAGTATCGGTGTCGAGGATAAGGGTTATCGGCCCGTCGTTTACATGGTCTATCTTCATATCGGCGCCGAACTCTCCGCAGCAGTATTTGACCCCGAGCTGTGTCAGCTTGTCTTTAAAGGCCTCGTAAAGGGGAATTGCCACATCGGGCTTGGCCGCGCCGAAAAGGTCGGGTCTGCGTCCGTGAGAGCAGTCGGCGTAAAGGGTGAAATTGGACACCACCATCATCTCGCCGCCCACATCGGCCATGTTTTTATTCATCTTGCCGTTTTCATCCTCGAAAATGCGAAGTCCGGCGCACCTGTCGGCCAGATAATCGGCCTCTTTCAATGTGTCATCGGGGCCTACGCCAAGCAGGACGAGAAGTCCCTGCCCCATGGAACCTCCCTGCCGTCCGTCTATCTCTATCGACGCGCGGCTGACCCTTATCACGACAGCTCTCATTTATATATCCTCCGTTATTCATGTGTTCTCTGCACGTCGGAAACGCCGCTGATCTTGCGTATCCTGTTCATCAGCAGGTCAAGCTGCTCGATACTGTTGACGCCGGCCTCGATATTATAACGGCTTATGCCGTCCTCCATATCGCGGCCGTTCAGCTTGCCGACATTTATGTGCATATTGGTGAAAACCGAAATAATATCGGAAATGGCACCAACCCTTGTCTTTATCTCCACCACAAGGGGAACGTCAAAGGTCTGGTGCCTTGTATCAGCCCAGTATGCCTTGACCCATCTGCCCTCGCTCTCACCGTCCCCCATGCCTCTGGCCACATTGGGACAGTCGGCGCGGTGTATGGAAGCACCCGAGCCTCGGGTGATAAAGCCGACTATTCTGTCGCCCGGAAGAGGGTTGCAGCATTTGGCGAACTTGACGAGTATATTGTCAATGCCCTCGATGACAACGCCGTTGGTGCCGCTTGGCTTTTTGGGCTTTTTGATAAGCTTTTCAGGGTCGAGAGCCTCTCTTGTCTTGGCCAGTCTGGCGGCCTCTTCCTTGACCTTTGTAACCACCTTGGCCACAGTCATTCCGCCGTAGCCGATGCCGGCGTAAAGGTCGTCCAAATTGGCGACCTTTAGGCGCTCGAGAACCTTATTTTTGACCTCCTCGTCGGAGAAATCGTCAAAGAGCAGGTTGACCCTCAGCTCCCTTTCAAGCTCGGTGCGGCCCTCCTCTATGTTCTCCTCGCGGCGCTCCTTTTTATACCACTGCCTTATTTTTGTCTTTGCGCTGTTGGTCTTGACTATCTGGAGCCAGCGGCGCTTGGGGCCGTCGGAGGTCTTGGAGGTGATGATGTCGACTATCTCGCCGTTTTTCAGCTTGTAGTCAAAGTTGACTATTTTGCCGTTGACACGGGCGCCGACCATGCTGTTGCCCACCTCGGAGTGTATGGCATAGGCAAAGTCTATCGGCGTGGAGCCTTGGGGCAGGTTTATGACCTTGCCGCCGGGGGTAAAGACATAGACCTCGTCGGCGAACATATCCACCTTTATGCTCTGGACAAACTCCTCAGGCTCGACGTCCTGCTGGTTTTCCAAAAGCTGTCTGACCCAGGCAAAGGCCTCCTCCTTCTGCTCTCCTTTGAGGCCGCCCTTATATTTCCAGTGGGCGGCGATGCCGTATTCGGCCGTGCGGTCCATCTCCTCGGTGCGAATCTGCACCTCGAAGGGTATGCCCTCCTTGCCTATGACAACCGTGTGGAGGGATTTATAGCCGTTGGGTTTGGGGGAGGATATATAATCCTTGAACCTGCCCGGCACAGGGGTGTAAAGGTCGTGTATAAGACCCAGCACGGCATAGCAGGAGGCCAAATCCTTTACAATGACCCTTGTGGCGCAGATATCGTATATTTCGGAAAAGGTCAGGTTCTGCCCGTAAAGCTTGCGGTAGATGCTGTATATCTGTTTGAGACGAGCCTTGACCTGTCCCTGAACCCCCTGCTCCCTGAGCTTGTTTTCGATATCCTTTTTTGTCCTGTCAAGAAATTTGCTGAAGGTCTCGGAGCGGTCCCTGAGATAGCTGTCTATCTCCTCATACCCCACGGGGTCGAGAACCTTGAGGGAACGGTCCTCCAGCTCCCACTTGGCCGACTGCATTCCCAGCCTGTGGGCAAGTGGGGCGTAAATCTCCATTATCTCAAGAGCCTTTTTGCGCTGTTTTTCAACCGATTTGAACTCGATGGTGCGGATATTGTGGGTACAGTCGGCCAGCTTGATGACGATGACCCTGATATCCTTCGCCATGGCGATGAACATCTTGCGCAGGTCCTCCATCTGCTCCTCCTCGCGGCTCTGGTAGACGACGTGGCCCAGCTTTGTAACGCCGTCCACCAAATCGGCGACCGATTTGCCGAAGCGGCCTTCGACGTCCTGATATGTCACATCGGTGTCCTCCACCGTGTCGTGCAGAAACCCGGCCATGATAGATTCGGTATCAAAGCCCCACTCGTCTATTATGTATGCCACGGAAATGGGATGGATTATATACGGCTCGCCGCTTTTGCGAAGCTGTCCCGAATGGGCATTCAGGGCGAACTCGAACGCCTGGGTCAGTATGCCTCTCTCATCCTCGTGATGTGTGAATATCTCCTCGACCTTATCGAGATATACCTTTTCAACTCCACTGTTTTCATACATACCGCTCACCCCTTGATCGCGTCCATAAACTTCTTTATTATCCTTGAGCCGTTTATATCGACCTTGCCCTTATAGTTAAGGTCTTTTATGATAATATTCTCTCCAGCCCTTTCATAATCAAATATATCAAACTCCTTGAGTATATCCATACACACAAGAAATCTGCCGAGGTTCATACAGCATTTCGACTCGTATTTTATCTTTCTGTAAAGGGTGCGCGGCGTGCCGCACAGCATACCGTTTTCCTGATTTGTCTTTATATGCCTGAATACGGCCACAAGGTCGTCCCTGCACGGGCAGAGGCAAAGGGCGTGCTCCCTGTCTATCTCTCCCCCCGACGAGGCGATATTGTAAAACTCCTTTAAGGCCAAATCGCACTGAACCGAGCGGCTGCTCCACCTGATGTCCTTTATGACGAGCTGGACGCTTTCTCTGCCCCTGAAATAATTTATCTCGGCCGAAAAGGCAAGATCGACCTTGTCACCCACCACAAAGGGACAACAGCGCGAGCCCATGCCGAAAACAAAGCCGCAAACCCTCTGACCGTCCTTTTCCAGCAGCAGCTTGACATGGCGCTCGTGACTGATGGGAGTTATCTCGAGTATGACGGCGTCCTCCATCATGAACAGGGGCATGGGGTTGCCCATGCCGAAAGGTTCCAGCACCGAAAGCCCCCTGACGGCCTCGACGCTCAGCTCCTGCGGCTCGATGACGCAGTCTATCTCAAGAGAGGATTCTATCTCCTCCTCCATACAGCAGCGTTCGGCGTATTCCTCAAGGCGTTTTTTAAGCTCGGGCAGGTTTTCGCTTCTGACGGTCAGCCCCACGGCCAGCTCGTGTCCGCCGTAGCGTTCCAGCAGGTCGGAGGCCGAGCAGAGGGCGTTATAGAGATTGAAGCCCTTTACGCTTCGGCCAGAGCCCTTGCCCTTCTCCCCGTCGGCCGATATCAGCACGCAGGGTTTGCCGTACTTTTCGGTCAGGCGAGAGGAAACTATGCCGATGACGCCCGTGTGCCAATCCTCTCCCCAAAGCACCATTATCTTCCCGGCGGCAAGGGAGGGGTCGCGGTCTATCTCGTCGACTATGCGGCAGTAGATGGCGTTTTCCTCCTCCTGGCGGCGGCGGTTCAAATCGCAAAGGCGGTCGGCCAGACGGCAGGCCTCGTCACAATCCTCGGTCAGCATGAGCCTTGCCGTGCATTCTGCCTCGCCCAGCCTTCCCGCGGCGTTTATCCTCGGCGCCAGAACAAAGCTGACCGAGTTTGTCGTTATCGGCTTGGAGTCGAGCCCCAGCTTCTGCACCAGGGCCTTGAGCCCCACATTGCAGGTGTTTTTAAGCCTTTTGAGCCCCTTGTCGACTATTATCCTGTTTTCGCCCACCATGGGCATGACGTCGGCTATCGTGCCGAGGGCCACTATATCGGCGTATTCATCCAAAAGTGAGCCTATGCTCCTGTCCTTTTCCATGGCGCATATAAGCTTGAAGGCCACGCCGACTCCCGCCAGCTCTCTGAAGGGGTGAAGGCTGTCGGCTCTGCGCGGATTGACGACGGCGTCGGCCGCCGGAAGCCTTTCTCCGCACTCGTGATGGTCGGTGATGACCACCTTCATGCCAAGCTCCGCGGCGCGGTTGGTCTCCTCTATGGCCGTTATGCCCGAATCAACCGTTATAAGCAGGCGGCAGCCGTCCTCGTACAGCCTGTCCATGGCGCACAGGTTGAGGCCGTAGCCCTCGTTTATTCTGTCGGGTATATAATAACAGCATTCGGCCCCACGGCCCCTGAGATATCTGACAAGTATGCTTGTCGCCGTTATGCCGTCGACGTCGTAATCGCCGTACACGGCTATCCTCACGCCGTCAGATATGGCCTTTTCTATAATTTCGACGGCCTTATCCATATCGGCCAAAAGCAAGGGAGAGGCTATGCCGGACAGATCGGTATTTAAAAAACTTCGGGCCTTTTCGGGCGTATCTATCCCCCTGGCGCTCAGCACCCTGGCGGCCAAAGGCGATATCCCCAATCCCCGGCGCAAGCTCCGTATATCATTTTCACAGGTTTTGGCGACGACCCATTTGCCTCTTTTATCCATCACATATCCTCGTTATTTAAGACAATTTATCAATAAAGTGTTTCTTCTTATCGATTGCTCTTTGAATAATAGATTTATTATATCAAATCACGAGTTGATATACAAGCGTGAAATAACAAAAAGGAAGGACTGAACGTCCTTCCTTTTTGGCGATATTAGATTTTACAGCGTCGGTTTTACATCGGCCGGAATGGGGCAATCATATTTTCCGCCCGTTGATTTGACCAGTTCCTCCTTGGCCTTTTTGAGCAGTTCAGGGTCGTCTATCGCCATGGCGGCCGTCAGGGCCATGACCTTCGCGGCCGTGACGTTGCCCTTATTGGCAATGCCGGAACGGGACTGAGCCGTCATCTGCCAGGAGTGCCCGGGGGTGCCGAGGGCCACTGTGGCCACGTTGCACTGGGCCGTGGGAGCGCAGTAGCTTACGTCGCCCACATCGGTGGAGCCGGGCATGACCTTGTTCAAAGCCTTATAAGGTATGACCGAGATGTGAAGCGCGTCTCCCTCGGGAATATCCTTTTCATCCACCTCAAGGTCAAGGAAGGTCTTTTTGATATCGTCTATATCGGCCTGAGTAAACGTATTCCTGAACTGCTCGGCCAGCTTGAAATCGTTTTCGTCAAACTGCGGAGCGCCTATCTCCTCAAAAGCTTTCTGCATGACCTGCTCGAGGGGCCTGTTGGGATTGTAGTCGCACAGCGCCTCGTGGAATATCATCTTCATCGTCGTGCCTGTCATCTTCGCGGCGCCCTCGGCCACATCCTGCACGCGCCCGAATATCTCCTGA
This sequence comes from uncultured Clostridia bacterium, assembly GCA_947648385.1. Lineage (GTDB taxonomy): Bacteria > Bacillota > Clostridia > Oscillospirales > Butyricicoccaceae > RGIG1902. Next base: position 1,485 of record CANSNO010000055.1, on the reverse strand, counting down.
GCCGTCTTTATTTTCGGCGCCCTGACGAAATAATGCACCTTGGCATAGTCATGGACAACGTTGGGGGCGATGCCTCCGGCGTTGACATAAGCGTAATGTACTCGGGCCTCGGGTATGATATGCTCCCTGAGATAGTTGACACCCACGTTCATCAGCTCGGCGGCGTCGACTGCCGAGCGGCCGAGATGGGGATTACCGGCGGCATGGGCCGAAACGCCGTGGAACTCGAAAAAGGCGCTTATACAGGCCAGGCTTGACGTGGTGGTTATCTTATTCATATCTCCCGGGTGCCAGGTGAGGGCTATGTCGAGGTCATCAAAAAGGCCGTTTCTGGCCATAAACACCTTGCCCGAGCCGTACTCCTCGCCCGGACAGCCGTAAAAACGCACCGTTCCCTTTATGTTGTTCTCACTGAGATAATCGGCAAAGGCCAGCGCCGCGCCGGCGGCGGCCGCGCCGAGGCTGTTGTGGCCGCAGCCCTGACCGTACGCGCCCTCTGTAACGGGCTTTTTTACGGGACAGGCGGCCTCCTGTGAAAGGGTGGGCAGAGCGTCATACTCGCCCAAAAAGCCGACGACGGGCTTTCCCTCGCCCCACTCGGCCACAAAGGCCGTCGGCACCTCGCCCACGCCCTCGTCCACCTTGAAGCCGCGCTTTTTGAAAAAGTCAACATAGAACTCGGCCGTCTTTTTCTCCTTCATTCCCGGCTCGGCAAAGTCCCACACGGTGTCGTTGACAAGGACGATATCGTCATAATATTTGTCTACAAGCTTTGAAATCTTTTCCTTTTTGCTCATAAATAAATCTCCCTTCGAGATGAAAATAATTCAGATATATGAATAATAACACATTCTTGCCGAAAAGACAATATATTTTGAAGTCTTTATTTTTAAAAAGATACCCGGCGAAACCGCCGGGTATCTCAAATTAACTGGCTAATATTTATACATTGGGCATGATATCGTCGGGCACGGCGCAGACATATTTGCCGCCCGTCGATTTGACAAGCTCCTCTTTCGCCTTTTTAAGCAGCTCGGGCTGCTCGACGGCCTTGGCGGCCGTCAGAGCCATGACCTTGGCGGCCACCATCGTCCCCTTATAGGCTATGGAGGAACGGGACTGGGCCGTTATCTGCCATGAATGGCCGGGAGTGCCGAGAGTCTCGGTGGCCACATTGCACTGGGCCGTGGGGGCGCAGTAGCTGGCGTCGCCCACATCGGTGGAACCGGGCATGGCCTTGTTCAGGGGCACATAGGGCAGAACACGGGTGTGGAGCAGCTCGCCGTCGTCGATAAGGTCGGGGTTCTGCTCGGTGTTGACAAGGCCCCTCTTGATGCTGTCGATATCGCCCTTTGTAAAGGACTTGCGGAACTCGGCGGCCAGCGCCATGTCCTTTTCGTCAAACTCGGGAGCGCCTATCTCCTCAAAGGCCTCCTGCATGACCTTTTCCAGCGTGCGGTTGGGGTTGTAGTCATACAAGGCCTC
>CANSNO010000054.1 GCA_947648385.1 uncultured Clostridia bacterium | reverse complement strand
CACAAAGCCTATCCGGGGCCCTTTCATCTGATAGCCTTCGGCAAGGTCAAGGGCCGATTGAACAGACGCTAACGCGTCAAGTTTTTACTGCCTTTCCAGCTCCATCATCATATCCACTCTCGTCTGATGCCTTCCGCCCTCAAAGGCGGTAGTCAGAAAGATATCGGCTATGCGGCAGGCCAGGCCGGGACCGAGAGTCCTTTCACCCATACAGAGAATATTGGCGTTGTTGTGCTTCCTTGTGGCTTCGGCCGTAAAGCAGTCGGAGACGGCGGCGGCTCTGATGCCCTTCATCTTGTTGGCCGCCATGGACATACCTATGCCTGTGCCGCAGATGAGTATGCCAAGCTCGGCCTCGCCGCTCTGTACGGCCTTGCCGACGGCCTCGGCATATACGGGATAATGGCAGGACCGGGTATCGTGCGTACCCTTGTCGCACATCTCGTAGCCCTCTTCGGCCAGATGGGCCTTTACAACCTCCTTGAGGCTGTAGCCGGCGTGATCGGAACCTATAGCGATTTTCATTTTTTGCTCTCCTCCCTCATTCTCTCGGCCTGAGTCTTTTTCAGATAGACAGGCGCGATGTCGTTTCCGTCCGTAAGTCCGTCATATTTATAAAGCTCCCAGGCGCAGGCGGCAACTCCGCGCGCGCTTTGGCTTATCCCCGTATCTCTGACGTTGTCACAGGGATGCTTTTCGAGAAAATCGGCCGCGCCGTCGCCGCAGAGCAGCCATTTGGCGCCGTACAGCAGGGATTTCAGTTCGCTTCCCGTCAGGCAGGTGTCGTCGCATATCCTGAAAAGCTCTCCCCTGACGCGGTGGAAAAAGCCGTAAAAATATTCGTCCTCTCTGGCCCTGATGACCGAACAGATAAGCCCTTCTTCCCTCACGTCCGCGGCGGCCGCCTCAAGAGTCGACACTCCGGCCGCCGGCTTGTCTCCCGAAAGGGCGAAGCCCTTGACGGCGGCCACCCCTATCCTTATACCGGTAAAGGACCCCGGGCCGACGGCGGCGGCAAAGGCGTCGATATCGCCGAAGCTGAACCCCTTTTCCCTCACCATTTCCTCGCAGAGGGGCAGTATGGTGCGGCTGTGGTCGAGCTGTGAATCCTTTACACAGGAGGCTATCTCCCTCCCGTCCTCCCAGAGGGAGCAGGAGGCTATCCTACCCGATGTGTCTATGGCAAGTATCAGCATAAATCCTCCACCGTTATCCTTCTCGTCTCCTCGCCCGTCGTCTCAAACGTGACCTTCAGCGTCTCCTTAGGCAGGGCGCGGACGACATTTTCGCTCCACTCGACGACGCAGATGGCTCCGCTGTCAAGATAGTCCTCCCAACCGATATCCCAAAGGCCCTCCTCGTCCTCGATGCGGTACATATCAAAATGACAGACCTTTCGGCGTCCCCTATACTCATTGACGATGGTATATGTGGGGCTGGACACGCTGTCGGAGCATCCCATGCCCATGGCGATGCCCCTTGTCATGGCCGTTTTGCCGCTTCCCAGACCGCCGAACATGGCTATCACCTTATAATCGCCGCACCTGAGCGCCAAAGCCGCGCCCAGAGCCTCTGTCTCCTCGGGGGAGCACGTTGTAAAAACCTGTTTTTCCAAAGCTTTAGATACCTTCTTTGAACTTTAGATTGAAGCCGTCAGCTTCCCGACTATTCTCATGCACAGGTCGCCCGACGAGCGGACATAGGCCTCAAAATCTTCGGCTCCGCCCTCCACGCCGTCGGAAACCGTTTTGATGGCGACGCAGGGCACGCCGCAGCGGTCGCAGGTCAAAACGATGGCGGCCAGCTCCATCTCGCATATGTCGGCTCCGAACTCCTCGGCCAGAGCGCGCTTGGCCTCGCCGCCGGCCACGAACTTGTCGCCGGATGCGCATATCACCCTTTTAAGAGACGGCTCTATACGGCAGGCCTTTTCTATAAGCTCCCCGTCAAGAGGAATATAGGGGCTGTCATAGCCCTCGTACTGCCCCTTGACCCATCCTCCGAAAGCCGATGTATCGAAATCGTAATGTACGACCTTTTCGACGATGACTGTTTTGGCAAGACCCATTTCCTCGGTCAGTCCGCCCACAACGCCGAAATTGACAACGACGCTCACGCCGAACTCGGAAATCAAAAGCTGTGTCGCCGCGGCGGCGGCAATCTCCCCCGCGCCGCTGTGTATGGCGAATATCTCGGCCCCGTCCGCCTCATATTCATAGACGTCAAAGCCGAAACACCTGTGCTTTTCCTTGGCCTGTCCGTATTTCGCCAGCAGCGAGTCTATCTCGACCGCCACCATCATTCCAACGCGTTTTTTTGAACCGCTCATATCTTTACCCCTTTATCCCAAAATCTTCATATACATCCACGCCGCCCACGCCCTGTAATATTTGCCGATGACGTGGGTGTGGTCAAAGGTATATTTGGCGCTGAGATTGCCCTGACCGTCGTCAAAAACAGGATTGACGTCCAGAACCGGGATGTTCCTCACGGCCGCAAGGGCGGCTATATTTTCGTTGAGCCGGTCTATCCTCGGATTGTTGTATTTCCGGTCGACCTCGGAACGGTCGACGGTAACCCTCATATTGAGCTGGACATATATCTCGGCCCTCGGCTGTGCCGCCGCTATCCCGTCAAGTACGGAGGCGTATTGCTCGCTGATTTCGTCTATATCGTGGGCCAGCTCGTTTATGCCCAGCATGACGAATATTCTTTTATAGCTTTTCTCCGCCAGAAGGCGGTCGAGGGTATAGCTTTCGCCCTTTATATTCACGGCGGACGTGAAAAGGTTATATACGCTCATGCCCGTGGCGCAGAAATAGTCGGGCGACTCCATGCCCGAATACCTTTCCAGCCCCACCGTCCTCGAATCGCCGATAAAAAGGTCATCGGCGAAAAACCTGTCGGCCCTTTGGATATTGGAATCTTTTTTTGAAAAGCTCATCAGCTCCGCAATCCCCACGGGTCTGCCGGTTTTGCCGAAATACATACGGTCCCAGCCCTCGCCCCCCGGAAAAGGCTGTTCAAACTCGGGCGGCAGATGCTCCGCCAGCATTTTGTCGACAGGGACGCTCTCGCTCCCCTGTGAGTACACAATAAACAGGGCCGCCGCGGCGCCAGCGGCGCCAAGCCCCAAAAACATTTTCTTCATTCTATCCCACATTCGCCCCGAAAAACCCGTTTCTTATTTTACATAATCGGCAATGTTGGAAAAGTTTATCTTTTTGCACACGCTGTTTTCGCTGATGTTCAAAGTGCTTTCGGCGGCAGAAATATAATCGTTGAAGGCCTTGTCCCATGCGGCTATCTCCACCTGCTCGCGGTTGGCCTCGAAATAGCTCAGCTCCGCCGGCAGGCGCTGGATTATATAATATCCGTCGCTGTAGGCGTAAACGCCGCCCACGGCGTTTTCCCGAAGAGCGAAGGCGTCGGACGAATACTCGGCCGAGGAGGCGTCCTGAAGACCAATGGTTATTCCGCTCTCGCCCTCTCTCCCCCTCATGGCAAGGTCAAAGGTCACCTCGCCGCTCTCTATCTTTCCAAGCACCCTTTGGGCCTCGGATAAAAGCTCGGCCATGTCGTCCTCGTCCATGGAGTTGCCCTCCCCGTCAACGGTGGGGAACTTTATGTACTTTACATTTATATAGTTCTCGGTGAAAAAGCGGCGCAGCTCCTGGTCTGACCCTGCCGAGACGTCAAGCCCCTTGACATAGTCATAAAGCATTGAGTAATAATAGTTGTTTTCCTGTATTTTGTCATAAAGCCTGTCGGTCAGGGCGTTCTCCTTAAGATAGGCCAGATAGCCCGAAAGACCGCCGAAGGATTCGATAAGGGCGTCCTTTTCCTCCTCCATCTCCTCCTTCTGTTCCTTTGTCAGCTCAAGCCCCAGCTCGTCGCATTTGATCCTGACAATCTCGGCCGTGATGATGTGCCTTTTGGCCTGCTCGCGGGCCTGAGCCAGCAGCTCCTCCTCGGCCGGCATATTGGTGCCCGAGACGACCAAATCGAGATTGAGGCGGTTAAAATTGAGATAATAGGCGTATTCGGAGGCGTCGACCTTGTTGTCGCCCACCCTTATGGCCGTGGGGCTGGCCGAGCAGCTGAAAAGGCTGAGAGCCAGCAGAACGACAAATATGACGAGAAAAGTTTTTTTCATCGGAGTATCCTTAATAAATATTATTTTAACGGGAGGCTTTAACTCCCGTGGCGCTTATATTATATCACTGACCGATATACAAATCAACAAGTATGACGGCGGCATCGAGGGGCGATTCTTCCGGCCTGAGCTTCAAATCTATATAGGGCTTCTCCCCGGCCGAAAAAAGTATGCGGCCGCGGAAATCGGGATTCGAGCAGACTTCGGCCACCTTTTCCATATCGGGCGCGTTTATATAAACGGTCATCGTCCTGCCCTTCTGGCTTATCTCGTACATACCGCAGCTTGAGGCCTTTGAGCGGAGCAGGGCGATGTCGAGCAAAGCCTGAGCGGCCGCCGGTATATCGCCGAAACGGTCGAGCAGCTCATCCTGCATATCGTAAAAATCCTCCTGAGAGGCTATCATGGATATCCTGCGGTAAAGGTCGATGCGCGTTGAGGCGTCGGAGACATAATTCTGGGGCAGTCCGGCCGAGACCATAAGGTCGGCCGTACACTCGGTGCGCCTCGGCGCCTCCTCCCCTTTCAGCTCGGCCGTCGCCTCGTCCAAGAGACGGAGGTACATATCATAGCCGACGCTCATCATATGTCCGCTCTGCTCGGGGCCGAGGACGTTGCCGGCGCCGCGTATCTCAAGGTCTCGCATGGCTATCTTGAAGCCCGAGCCGAACTCGGCAAACTCCTTGATGGCGCCAAGCCTTTTTTGCTCTATCTCGGTCAGCACCTTTCCCCTGCGGTAGGTCAGATAGGCAAAGGCGTTTCTCTGTGACCGCCCGACGCGTCCCCTTATCTGGTGGAGCTGGGCAAGACCCATCCTGTCGGCGTCCTCTATTATAAGGGTGTTGACATTGGGTATGTCGACGCCCGTCTCGATGATTGTGGTGCAGACAAGTATGTCTATCTCGCCCGCATAGGCCTTGCCCATGACGTCGGCCATGCGCGCCTCGCCCATGCGTCCGTGGGCCGTATCAATGACGGCGTCGGGGAAATGACGCTGGAGGCCGGAGGCCACCTCCTCGATATCGTCGATGCGGTTGTGCAGGTAATATACCTGTCCTCCCCTCGCCAGCTCCTTGCGTATGGCGTCGCGGATGATGACGTCGTCATGCTCCAGCACATATGTCTGCACGGGCATACGCCCTGCCGGAGGCTCCTCCAGCACCGACATATCCCTTATACCCGAAAGGGCCATGTTGAGGGTCCTCGGAATGGGGGTCGCCGTCAGGGTCAGCACGTCGACGCTTGTGGACATCTGCTTTATTTTCTCCTTGTGGGTGACGCCGAAACGCTGTTCCTCGTCGACAACAAGTAGGCCGAGGTCTTTAAACTTTATATCCTTTTGCAGTATCCTGTGGGTGCCGACCAGCAGGTCGCAACCTCCCGTGCGGAGGTCTCTTATTGTGTCCCTCTGCTGGGTGGGGGTGCGGAAGCGGCTGAGCATATCCACCTTGACGGGGTATCCGGCAAATCGCTGGCAGGCCGAGAGATAATGCTGTCGGGCCAGGACTGTGGTGGGAACCAGTATGGCCGCCTGCTTGCCTGAGAGGATGCACTTCATAATGGCGCGGAAAGCCACCTCGGTTTTGCCGAAGCCCACGTCGCCGCAAAGCAGGCGGTCCATGGGATAGGGCTTTTCCATGTCCCTTTTTATCTCGCTCGCGCAGACAAGCTGGTCCTCCGTCTCCTCGTACTGAAAGCGTTCCTCAAAGCCCTTCTGCCAGTCGTCGTCGGGATTGAAGGCAAAGCCGGGCTGGCTCCGTCTGGCTGCGTAAAGCTTGAGCAGGCCCTCGGCCAAATCCTTGGCGGCCTTTTTGGCGCGCGATTTCGTCTTGACCCATGTGGCGCCGCCCAGCTTGGAAAGCTTGACATTTTCCTGCTCTCCGGCGCCGATATATTTCGACACGACGTCAAGGGAGGTGGCCGGGACAAAGACGACGTCGGTGCCGGCGAAAGCTATCTTTATATAATCGCGCCAGACCTTGTCGACGCTTATCCTCTCCACGCCGACAAAGCGGCCTATGCCGTGCTTGTCGTGGACGACAAGGTCGCCGGGATGAAGGTCGCTGAAGGTTATGGCGTTCTTCTTGCTCTTTGACTTTTTATGGCTTTGGGCCGTCTTTTTGACCGACAGCTGACCCTCGGTTATGACGGCCAGCTTCATGGAGGGATATTCAAAGCCCGAGGAAAGGTTGCCCGTCGAGATGTTTATTCTGTCCTTTTCGGGGGGACCGTCGGTCTCGCCGCAGGGCAGGCCCCTCTCCTCCAAAAGGGCTTTCAGACTGGCGGCGCGCTGACTGCCTCCGGCCATGGCCATGACGGTATAGCCCATATCGAGATATGAGCGCAAATCGGAGCAGGCCGTGTCAAGGCTGCCCCCATAGGAGGGAAGCTGACGGGCGCTGAGAGATATTACGGCGTCGGGCGGAAAGCCTCGGGAACTTAAAAACTGGTCAAAGGCCAGCAACAGCCCATCGGCGCACCTCTCCTTAAAGGCCGCCTGAGATATGATATAGCCGTCCTTTGTGGGAGGTATAACCTCCTCGCCCAGCAGATGGGTTATGTCCTCGCCCATTCTGAACTCAAAGCCCTGGGCGCTCTCGATAACGGCGGGGCTTTCGGCATAAATTATAACGGCGTCTTTCCCGATATAATCCAGGCCGCAGGCGCAGGGAGAGTACATATGGGGTATATACCTGTCGGCGGACGGGAAGAATACCCCCTGCTCAAGCTTCTCTATATCCTCATAAATATTCTGCCTGAGTTTGTCGCCCGTCGTCTTGCGCGCGGCAATCTTTTTAAGTCTCGCGCAAAGCCCCTCTGTTCCGCCGTCGGCAAGCTGAGGCAGAGTTTCTCTTGCCGGTATTATGTCAAAAGATGATATATTCTCGGTGCGGCGCTGGGTCAGGGGATCGAAATGACCGATGGAATCCACCTCGTCTCCCCAGAACTCCACCCTGACGGGGTGAGGCTCGTCGGAGGGAAAGACGTCGAGAATATTTCCTCTGACGGAGAACTGTCCGGCCCCCTCGACGGCCTGGCCGCGCGAATAACCCCACCGCGTCAGCTTTTGGGCTATCTCCGTCATGTCGTATTCCTTTCCCGTCTCCACCGTAAGCAGGGCACTCTTCAGGGTCTCGGGCGGAAGGGTGCGGAGCATAAGGGCCTCGGCCGTAGCAAAAAGCGCCCCGGCACGGCCCGACTGAAAGGCGGCAAAGGCTTTGAGCCTCCTCTGCTCGTTTTCATGGGAGGCGTTGTCGATATTGTGGAAAACCAGCTCGCGGCCGGGCAGCATAACGGCCTCTTCCCCCGAAAAGGCGCGGTAATCGGCCATGAGCTGTTCCGCCGTCCTCTCGTCCCTCGCGACGACCACCGTCGGGCGGCCCAGCGTGCGGCGCAAAGCCGCGGCAAAATGGGCCTGATGTATCGGCGACATTCCGTAAACGGCGACGGCCCTTTTGCCGCCCTTTATCTCGTCAAGCAGGTTCAGATATTCCTCTGACTTTTCAAGGATGTCGGTCAGTGACAAGCTCTCGCTCTCCTTTCAGCGCAATATGCCCCATTTCAAAAAGAAATGGGGTGTGTCGTCTTTATTCGTTTTTCGCCCTCCCACCCTCAAGGGATGGGAGGGCAAGCCTTATTCCTCGGCGGCAAAATCTTTGCCGTTAAAGCTTTGCATGGCCGTATCGACGCCGCGGAAGATTATCTCCAATGCCGCCTCGGGGGCGGCCTTGACCCCCTGATAGGCGTCGGAATCGAGCTGGTCGAGGACATAGTCCTTCATGTCCTCGTTTGAGGGGCGCCCCACCCCTATCTTGACACGGGGAAAGGCGTCCGACTGCAAATGATAAAGTATGTTTTTTATGCCGTTGTGTCCGCCGTCCGAGCCGGATCGTTTGACCCTTATCCTGCCCGAATGGATATTTATATCGTCGTACATGACGATGATATTCTCCGGCCTTACGTGGTATGAGGCCGCCATGTCGCGCACGGCCTCGCCCGAAAGGTTCATAAATGTCTGCGGCTTGACAAGCAGGAGATTTTTCCCATTATAGGCATGGGCGGCGTAAAGGGCCTTGTGCTTCGATTTGTTTATCCTGTCTATCCCGACCTTTTCGGCCAGAATATCCACGGCCAGAAAACCGGCGTTGTGCCTCGTCGTCTCGTAATTTCTGCCGGGATTGCCAAGGCCGACTATCATACAGTCGATATTCTCAGGCTCTGACGGCCTTTTTCTTCTGAAAATGCCAAACACCTTCTATAAAGCTTATTCCGAAAGGGCCGACACCGAATCGTCGGATATCATTCTCTTTACGGCCTCGGCAAATATGTCGGCCACCGAAAGCATCTCTATCTTGCCTATCTTCTTCTCCTCGGTCAGAGGTATGGTGTCGAGCAGGATAAGCTTGGATATGACGCTGTTCTGAAGTCTTTCAATAGCCGGGCCGGACAAAACGCCGTGGGAGGCGCAGGCGATGACCTCCTTGGCTCCGTTCTTTATAAGGGCCTCGGCTCCGTGGCAGAGGGTGCCGGCCGTATCGACCATGTCGTCGACAAGGATGACCTTTTTGCCCACGATGCTCTCGGCGCCGATGATGTTCATGACCTCCGATACATTGGCCTTCTGGCGGCGCTTTTCGATAATGGCCAGAGGCAGGTCGAGCTTTTCGGCGAACTTTCTCGTGCGCGTCACCGAGCCGAAATCGGGCGAGACGATGGCGTAATCGGGATTGCCCTTGCCTATCGCCTTTTCAAAATGGGGCAGGAGTACCGACGTGCCCATCAGGTTGTCGACAGGGATATTAAAAAAGCCCTGTATCTGAGAGGCGTGGAGGTCCATGGTCAGCACGCTGTCATAACCGGCCGCTTCGATAAGCCCGGCCACCAGCTTGGCCGTGATAGGCTCTCTGACCTTGGACTTGCGGTCCTGTCTGGCATAGCCGAAATAGGGAATGACGGCCGTGATGCTGTTGACCGAGGCGCGGCGCAACGCGTCGGCCATGATGAGCAGCTCCATCAGGTGGTTGTTGACGGGAGCGCAGGTCGACTGTATCACAAAGACGTCGCACCCTCTGACAGACTCGTCTATCGAGACGGCCACCTCGCCGTCGGCAAATGTCTTTATCGTGCATTTGCCCAGCTCATAGCCCAGCTTTTTTGCGATGGCGGCGGCCAGCTCGGGATTGGAGTTTCCGGTAAAAAGCTTAACAGGATGATTCATACAATATTTACCCCCAAATAATTTTTCTCTCAAATTAAACATTCGTTGCAACCATGCCTCCCTTGTGCAAAGGGAGGTGGCAAAATCCGCAGGATTTTGGCGGAGGGATTGTCAGGTTAAACCGCAACCCCTCAGTCAGCTTCGCTGACAGCTCCCCTTACACAGGGGAGCCATGGACTTGATTATATTAAAGCTTTCCGCTTTGGCGGCGTTTTTCAACCCAGCCCTTTTTGACCTCCTGACGGGCGCGGGCGATGGCAAAATCGCCGGACTCCACATCGTCGGTTATCGTGCTGCCGGCGGCGATAAAGGTGTCGCTGCCGATGTTGACGGGAGAGACAAGGTTGACGTTGCAGCCGATAAAGCTGTCGTCACCCACGGTCGTCTTTGTCTTGTTCTTGCCGTCGTAGTTTACGACGACGGTGCCGCAGCCGACATTTATCCTCTCGCCGAACTCGGCGTCGCCGATATATGTCAGGTGGGAGACCTTTGTGCCGTTTCCTATGACGGCCTTTTTAAGCTCGACGAAATCGCCGAGGCGGACATTGTCCCCTATCCTGCACCCGGGCCTTATCCAGCAGAAGGGGCCGACGGTGGTGTTTCTGCCGATGACGCTTTCCTTTATCTGCGCCTCGTTTACCGATGTGCCGTCCCCTATCTCGGCCCCCTCCAGCAGGCAGTTGGGGCCTATCCTGCACTCCCTGCCTATCCTCGTGCCGCTGTATATCAAACATCCGGGCAGAATGACTGTGCCCTCCCCTATCTCGACGTCGGGGGCGATATGGGTGGTCTGGGGCGACAAAAGCATGACTCCCTTTTTCAGGTGTCGGAGGTTTATCCTCTCGCGTATCAACTCCTGAGCCTTGAAGGCCGTTTCGGTATCGACCACATATGCGGCCTCGCCCGAAGGGGTCTCAACCTGCTCAAAAAGGGATATGTCTCCGCTCTCAAGGGCTGAAGCCACATCGGCGGCCTGGCCGTAAAGGGCGGTCACCTCTCCCCTGACCATCAGGGCGGCCGAGCCCTGACCCGTCAGATAATCAAGGGTATCGGCCGACAGGGCCGGGCAGGGCCTCACAAAGGCCAGCACGGTGTCAAAATCGCTGTCAAGTCCGCCGCGAATAACCTCGCCGTCGGACACCTCTCCCACGGCTTGGGTCATATATTCAATGATCGGCCTTGAGAGGATGGAATAGTCGAGCCACTGCTGACCTTCGCAAACCGTTATATATGTTTTGAAATGTCTCATAGCGCAAATCACTCCTTAACAGCGTAATTATAGCAGAAAGAAAATGAAAAATCCACTCAATTTTTGGGGATTTACGCGCGCCGTTTTTTTTGCTATAATATCATCTGTCGAAATAGGGAAAAAGGGGGTCTTTAAATGGATAACGAAGATATAATAATAGCCATGGACAACGCTCAGGCCATGAAGACCCTCTGCCGAATAAACGACGGCGACTGCGCCCTCATGTACGCCTATGCCTCGGCCTGCGGCGGACGGTGCCGTCCCTCGGATTTCGCCATACATACGGGCTTTGACGACAGGCGCGTAGAGCGTTGCCGCAGCCTCCTAATTCTTTATAAAATATGCCGCGCCGCCGGCGAGACGCCCGTAACCGCAACCGGCTATACCCCCTCGGAGCTGCTGGCCGCCAGAAAGGCCGACCCGTCCTTCCGCGGCCTGTGTGATTATCTCGAGCAGGCCCTGGGCCGCGTCATACGCAAAAGCGAGATAGAAACCCTTTACGCCATATACGACAGGCTCAACCTGCCGGCCGACGTCATCATGCTGATGATAAACTACTGCCGCTCAAGAGGCCGTCTGAGCGCCCGTGAGCTGGAAAAGACGGCCTACATCTGGCACGACAAGGGCATCGCCACCTACAGTCTGGCCGCCGAGGCGGCCGACAGAGCCGACGGCCGCAGACGGGAATACGGCCGCATCCTCTCCATCTTCGGCATCAACGGCCGCGCCCCCTCCGAAAGCGAGGAAAAATACATCTCCTCATGGCTTGATATGGGCATAAGCGACGAGCTTATCTCCATGGCCTATGACCGCACGGTCATGCGGACAGGCAAGCTCCAGTGGCGCTATATGCACAAGATACTCTCCGA
>CANSNO010000053.1 GCA_947648385.1 uncultured Clostridia bacterium | reverse complement strand
GTGCAGTTCCACCCCGAGGTCAACCACACCGAGCACGGCGTGGATATGATACACAACTTCCTCTATGAGGTCTGCGGCGCCAAGGGCGACTGGACAATGGGAGATTACTGCAAGACGACCATCGAGGCCCTCCGTCAGGAGATAGGCCCCAAAGGGCGCGTCCTGCTGGCCCTGTCGGGCGGCGTCGACAGCTCTGTCCTGGCGGCTCTGCTGGCCGAGGCCATAGGCGACCGCCTGACCTGCGTCTTTGTCGACCACGGCCTCATGCGCAAAAACGAGGGCGACGAGGTGGAGGCCGCCTTTGCCAAATGGGACATCAATTTTGTCCGTGTCAACGCCGAGGAGAGGTTCCTCTCCAAGCTCAAGGACGTCACCGACCCCCAGCAGAAAAGGCGCATCATCGGCGCCGAGTTCGGCTATGTATTTTTAGATGAGGCCGAGCGTTTCGGCATAACCAAGGACGACTTTTTCGCCCAGGGCACCATCTATCCCGACGTTATCGAGTCGGGCAAGGGCGACGCCGACGTCATAAAGAGCCACCACAACAAGCTCCTTCCGGCCGAGGTCATCGCCCGTTTCAAAGCCGTGCTGGAGCCTCTCAGCCTCCTCTTCAAGGACGAGGTGCGCCAGCTTGGCCACGAGCTTGGCCTGCCCGATTATCTTGTCATGCGCCAGCCCTTCCCCGGCCCCGGCCTTGCCATACGCATAATCGGCGCCGTAACCAAAGAAAAGGCCGACCTGCTCCGCGAGGCCGACTATATCTACCGCGACGAGATCGCCAAGGCCGGACTGGATAAGAGCATCAGCCAGTATTTTGCCGTGCTGACCGACACGCGCAGCGTCGGCGTTATGGGCGACGGCCGCACATATGACAGCCTGCTTGCCCTCCGCGCCGTCAACACCTCCGACTTCATGACGGCCGACTGGACTCGCATCCCCTATGACGTTCTCGACCGCGTCAGCGTCCGCATTGTCAACGAGGTCCCCGGCGTCAACCGCATCGTCTATGACATAACCTCCAAACCCCCCGCAACAGTGGAGTGGGAATGAGTTCACACCCACGAAAAAGCCTGTAATTACTGGGTTTTCGCCACTTCAATGCCCTCTGTGGCAACGAAATGGCAACATTATTTGAATTATCCATAGAATAAGCAAAGAGCTATCTGATTTCAGAGGAAGTCAGATAGCTCTTTTTCTTTATTCTGTTTTGGCTTGTCGCGCTTTTCTCAGTGCGTCAAGTTCATCTCTTGTGCGCTGGGCTTCCACTTTGGGATATGTGTAGCGCCAGTGATCGTACTCTTCTCTGGTGATTTCTCCGGCTTCCAGCTTCTTGGCTTCGTTTGCCCACTTCAATAGCATTTCAAACATGGAGAAGTAAGTCAAGCCTCTGCTTCTATCCAGCCGCAGACAAATTTCACCGTCAATTTCTCCAATAGTCAGACCGTGAATGTCCTCCAGAGCGAAAAGTGTGTGCATGAGTCCAATGTCAGTATCTATATCGGGAACATCGAGAGCCTGCGGAGAAACATCAAGCACCTGTGCCAATGCCGCCGTTAAGTCTGCCTTGGGTGTTCGAGTACCTGTTTCGTACTGCGCCAGTCGTACATCAGCACTCTTTTCGGGAAAGCCAACAGCCTGCCCGAGATACTTTTGCGTCATACCACGCTTAAGCCTGAAAAAGTGGATCCGCTCTCCAATTGCCATACAGAACGCTCCTTTGCCGACAATATGTATCAGCGGTCAGAGCTGGACTATCTGATCTACAATGACCCTGTGGCATACGCTGATCTGATACTGAACGGCGATCCCGAAACCTATCTGAAAACTGTCACAGATTACAAGCTTTTGGATAGCTAATCAGTACATCGCCCGTGGGAGAAATCCAACGGGCGTTTTTGATTTAGTGTTGACTTAAACAAACAATGGCGCTATAATTAAGTAACTACTAAAACAAAAGGAGCGACAGCATGGAACTTGATCGTATGTTAAAAGCATTGGGCGAGCCGATGCGTTTGAAAATATATCAAGCTCTTTTGGAAAGAAAGCATTGTGTGCGCTCTCTTTCTAAAAAGTTTGGTATCTCAGAATCTGCGATTTCACAACACATGAAAGTGATGAAAGATGCAGGCTTGGTCTATGGTGAAAAATATGGCTACCATACACATTATCTGCCCTTGCAGGATGCCGTAGATTACCTTACCGAGCAGTTTGAATTGATGCGAACTGCCTCCCTTACCGTTGACCGAGATATGACGATCTGCCAATGTGAGTACCGGAAGGAGGGCGAACAAGAATGAATATCTTACTTGATTTGTTTCTTACTTTTGCAAAGATTGGTTTGTTCACCTTTGGCGGTGGCTATGCCATGATTTCTATGATTGAAAACAACTGCGTGGAAAGAAAACAATGGATTACCCACGATGAAATGATGAATGTGACCGTCATTGCGGAGTCAACTCCCGGCCCTATTGCCATTAACTGTGCAACATTTACCGGATATAAGAAAGCCGGTTTTGTTGGTGCATTGGCAGCAACACTGGGCATAATTGTTCCGTCCTTTGTGGTTATCTGTCTGATTTCCATGTTTCTGGATAACTTTTTGGCATTGACCATCATTGCCAACGCCTTCAAGGGTATCAAAATTGCAGTCGGAATTTTAATTTTGGATGCAGCGTTTACGATGATTAAGAAAATGCACAAGAAGAAACTGCCCAGAGCGATTATGATTTGCTCCGCTATTGTGATGCTCTGTATCAATATCTTCGCATGGAATTTCTCCTCGATCAGTCTGATGCTGATTGCGGCGGTTGTGAGTCTGACGATTTTTGTTCTGAACGGCGCACCCGATCAGAAAGGCGGTGCAAAGAAATGATTTATCTTGATCTGTTTCTCGGTTTCTTAAAAGTCGGATGCTTTGCCTTTGGCGGAGCCTACGGCGCAATTCCTTTGATTCGTGATGTAGTAATGTCTTACGGATGGCTGAGCGATGAAATGCTGACCTATATGATCGCTGTCAGCGAAAGCACACCCGGACCAATCATGGTTAACCTTGCTACTTATATTGGAAGCAGCCAAGCGGGCTTTCTTGGCGCCGTAATTGCAACATTGGCGGTTGTTCTTCCTTCGTTCCTGATTATCCTTTTGGTGACGGCCTTACTTAAAACCGCTTTGAAAAACAAGTATGTTCAAGCGGTTTTGCGTGGTCTGAAGCCCTGTGTTATCGGCATTGTTCTTGCAACTGGTATTTATATGGTCTTTGGAAACTGCTTTGGAGCGATTTCAGCAATCCAGATTAATTTGCAGGCAATCATCCTTACGGCAATTCTGGTTGCTTCGATGTTTGGGTATAGGCATTTTGCAAAGAAGAAGCTGTCGCCTATTCTTTTAATCGTATTATCCGCAATAGCGGGCATGGCAGTATACGGAATATAGAATTAGGGTCACAAAATGAGCAAACCACCATCTTGTTTTTTCGATCAATTTTGCGTATAATGTAATTGTTATGGTGACAACCACCCGAAACAACTGTGTTGACCATCCCATGGTGATTCATCACTGCTGATAAGATTTTGATAAGTATCCATCATACAGCTAAGACAATATGGGTAATCAAAATAATCAGAACAGCAGGCGCAATATCTTCTAAGCAAAATTGTTTAATACGCAAGTCCCTGCAACGAGTGGGAGTGATATCCGCAGCATTGAAAGTCAGTATTATAGGAGGGCGCTCTTTAGAGCGCCCTTTTACATTATACTTTTCATCAGCTGCTTTTGTTGTTATAATGCAAATATCAAATTATTTTAGAAGTTGAATAAAATGAAGCTGAAAAACATTTTAATCGTTGTAAAAGACATTAGTCTCATCACCTGTAAGGAAGAGTATATTCGGTTCTACAATGAGTTGCGCCCCCACCAGACGATGAACTACAAGACGCCGCAAGCGTTTGAGGATAACTACGGGTCTGTTTTATCGGAAAGCAGTGTCTAAATAGACGCCACATATAAAAATATTAGTTTTGCGTTTGGCGCCTTTTGGAAAAGCAGTGTCCTATAATAAAAAACGGAAAGCCCTGTACTGCAAGGCTTTCCGGATATGACAAGTCTCGCTTTTCGATAAAACAGTTCGAAAAGCGAGACTCATTCATTATGGTGCGGGTAACAGGATTTGAACCTGCACGGTTGCCCACCGGAACCTAAATCCGGCGCGTCTGCCAATTCCGCCATACCCGCGTATGTATGACCGCGCCGTCGGCGCGGTCATTTTTAAAGCTATTCGGTCTGTTTTTTATCGCCCTGTTCCCTGTTCCTGTCCTGACTTTTGCCGCGGCGGAGCGTCCTGCACTCGTCGCACCTGAAGCTCTCAGGGTTATCGGGGGCCGACTGGAGCCTGACGCGGCAGCAGCCCTTGAGAAGTGATACGTCAAGCACCGTGCCCTTGCCCTTTGGCGTTTCCACAAGGGAATCGACCGAAGGCGACTGCTTTATCAAGTCCTGATAGGCGTCGTTTTCATACTTGAGACAGCACATAAGTCTGCCGCAGGTGCCCGATATCTTTGTCGGGTTGAGGGAAAGCCCCTGGTCCTTGGCCATATTTATGGCCACAGGCTGGAAATCGTCGAGGAATGTGCCGCAGCACAGAGGACAGCCGCAGATGCCGAGGCCGCCTATCATCTTGGCGGCGTCCCTGACGCCTATCTGCCTCAGCTCTATCCTCGTTCTGAACACGGCGGCAAGGTCTTTGACAAGGTCGCGAAAGTCTACCCTGCCGTCGGCCGTGAAATAAAAAAGTATCTTGCTGTGGTCAAAGGTGTATTCCACCGACACCAGCTTCATCTCAAGCCCGTGAGCCTTTATCTTTTCCTCGCAGAGGGAAAAAGCCTCCTTTTCCAGCTTGGCGTTCTCCTCAAGGACGGCCATATCCTCGTCGTTTGCCAGCCTCATGACCTTTTTGAGGGGCTGGACGATCTCACTGTCCTCGGTCATGCGGTTGGATATGACCGTCTCGCCGCATTCGACGCCGCGAGAGGTCTCGACAATGACCTTTGTGCCCACGGGGATATTCTGCCCGTCGGGGTCAAAGTAATATATCTTGCCGACCTTTTTAAATCTGACTCCTATTATTTCAGTCATAAATTATCTCCTGTAAAACCCGGCGCAAAATACCGACAGCAGACCGGCCAGGGCGAACACCCCTCCGTTGTCGGCCAGCCTGTCCTTTTGCTCCTGTATATGGTCATAAACGGCGATATATATTTCTCGCCTTTCGGGTCTTTCCAGCGCGGCCTTGACAAGGCCGCCCGTCACCTCAAGGCAGAAATCGCCGTATTCTGTTCTGTTCAAAGCGGAAGCCCTGAGGCAGGCCTCCATGACGGATATCTCGTCTCTGTCGAGGGCCGCGAGAAAATCGGCGGCCGCCGCCGAGGCTTTTGTCTGTCCCTTTTCTATTATATCTATGGCCTGTCCCAGACTGCCGAGGCAGAGACGGGCCGCTTCGACGATATCTCCATGGCTGACGGTTTTATCTGAGGCGGCGTAACGCGCCGTCAGAAACGCCTCGGCACGGATGGGGTCTATCGGCTCCATGGAATAGACGCGGCAACGCGAGCGCACCGTCTGAAGCAGCGAATAGGCGTTGCGGCAAAGCAGTATAAACACCGAAGACAGCGGCTCCTCAAGCACCTTGAGAAAGGCGTTCTGAGCCTCGCGGTTCATAAGGTCGGCGCGGTTGACAATAAAGACCTTAAAGGGGCTTTGGGTGGGCGTCATAAAGCTTTCCATGCGCAGACACCTTATATCGTCGACCTTTATATTCTCCCCGTTAGGGTTAAAAAGAGTTATATCGGGATGGGCGCCGGCAAGGGCCTGCACGCAGGAGCGGCAGCGGCCGCAAGGGCGGTTTTCCCTTTTGTCGCGGCACAAAAGAGCCGCGGCGGCATATGCCGCCGCAGTTTTTTTCCCTGTTCCGGGGCCGCCGTCAAAGATGACCGAAGAGCCGAGGTCACCCTCGGCGGCGGCGCGTTTTATTCTGTCATTACCTAAAAGCTCAAACCTTTTCAAAATGGTCTACATCCAGTACAAATATGGCGGCGCCGCCGACCACGACCTCGATGGGCATGGTGGGATAAAGGTTCATCCCCGGCTCGGTGGAGGGAGCCATTATCTGCTTGCGGCTGTGGGAGTTCTCCTTGATGATGTCGATGGCTCCCTGAACCTTATCCTCCTCGACGCCGACGAGGATGGTCACATTTCCGGCGCGGAGAAAACCGCCCGTTGTGGCCAGCTTTGTCATTGAATAGCCGTTTTTCATCAGGTTGTGGGACACAATGGCCGAATCATCGGCGTTGAGAACGGCAATGATCATCTTCATCTTCATGATTTACAGTCCTCCTTTATAAAAATGAATACTTTTCTTCATCTATATTTTATCATAAAACTGCGCAAATTACAACGATTACTTATAGCGGCGTTCGACATTGGGCGGCACATTGACGGGAGAAACCTCCAAAAGCACCTCGTCCCCCACGCTGCAATCGACCTGTGAGAGGTCGACTGTGGTGTGGGTGGTGCCCACATGGCCTATTATCGGGGCCTTGCGCGTGCCGATGGTGACATATTTGCGTTTTTTGCGGAAAAGCCTAGACAGGTCGCTGAGGGCGTATCTTACGCAGTCCCTGAACCTGAAGGTGTCCCTGGCCTTTTCCACCATGAAACCGTCGGCCGTGCCGACCGGAATGACCCCTATCTTTGTGGGCTTCTTGGTTACATAGGCCGAGCCGTAGCCGACGCCGTGGCCCTTGGGCAGCCAACGTATCTCGGCCACGCTGCTGACCAGAACGCCGGTCTTTTTGAGGCCGAAGGAGCCTTTGGCCGTCATGCGTCCGCCGATGGCCGACCCCACCCTGACGGCGTCCAGCTTGTCCTCTATATTGCAGGCGAAAAGGGCGGCGCTGTTGCAGTCGTGGAGCATACCCGGGTCAAAGCCGGCTCTGCGCACGGCCTCGGTCACCCTAATAAAGCTCTCGTGCTGTGCCCTCGTTTTGGCGGCGTTTACAAAGGCGCAGGGGAAATGGGTGTACATACCGGTCACATTGAGGTTGGACATATAGCTGAAAACCGACAGTATGCGCTCGGTCTCGGTGGCGTCAAAGCCATACCTGCCCATGCCCACGTCTATTTTTATGTGGACGTCGCAGGCCATGCCCTTGCTCTCGGCCATGCCGTTGAGGGCCACGGCGGCGTCATATGAGCCTACGGTGGCGGTGGCGCAGGCCTCAAGTATTTTTTCAATATCGGAAGCAACGGCGGTCGAGCGGAGGACGAGTATCTCCTCCTCGTCGGCCCCCAGCTCCCTGAGCCTGAGGGCGTCCTCCGGCTCGGTGACGGCCAGCTTCCTGACCCCCATATCGCGCAGAATGGGATAAAGCTGTTCAAGCCCCAGTCCATAGGCGTTGGCCTTCAGCACGGCTATAAACTCGCTGTCTCCCGCCGCCTGTCTTATCGTCTCAATATTTGATGCTATTTTATCCTTTTCCACCAGAAGGTATTTCATATCGTCCGTCCTCCATCCCCATAGAGCTTTTTATTCTTTATCTTTTTCTCCCTCGTGGGCGCGCGGATCGCTGTCCTGAAGGTGTACGGGCGCCCTTTCCGGCTTGCCCTCCCCCTGTTTTTCAAGCTGACGGCGCTTGCGGCCGATTATCAGCTTGCGGCGCATACCTCTGGCCGCCACAAGACCCTTGTTGACCGTCAGGTCGATAAAGGGCTTATATATCATCTCGAACTCGCCGCAGAACTCGGTCAGCTCGCCCGAAAAGCCCTTTTTGAAAAGATAGAGGCCATAGAGGGGGTTTTCGGGAGTCAGGTCGCCGCTGACGCCGCGGAAATCGTATATATCGCTTTTGGTTTCCAGCGCCCACTTTATCATCTCCCACTGGAGCTGATAGTTGGGCATGACATTGCGGTAGGCGTTGGAGGAGGCGCCGTAAAGATACCACACCTTGTTGCCGTAGTGTATGGCCAGCGTGCCGGCGATGGGCTTGTCCTGCCAAAAGGCCATATAAAGACGGGCGTTTTCGCCCAGATTGTCCATTATGCTTTCAAAATAAGCCTTCGGCCTGACAATAAAGCCGTCACGCGTGCCCGTCTCCTCCATTATCCTTGAAAAATCCGACAGATACTCCTTGCCGCACTGTCTGACCTCCACGCCTTTTCTCATGGAAAGGCGGAGGTTGTATCTTGTCTTGGAGTGAAAAGCGGCCAAAAGCTCCTCCTCCGTCTTGTCCTTTACGTCAAGGCGAAAGACATAATTGGGCTGTACGCCCTCAAAGTTCTTGCTGTCGCTGTGGAGCTTATAGCCGAGAGAGGCCATTATGGCCTTGAACTCCTCATCGTCGCTCTTTATATCGGGGTCCAGCTTGAGGGCGTATGCCTTGTGCTTTTTGGCCAGCTCCCTCATACCCTCGGTCAGCTCGGCCAGCGTTTCTTTATCGTGAGGATCGCAGACAGGACCGCGTCCGCTGTACATCAGGGTGTTTTTGACTATGGGCATGGGGCGTATAAGCACCGACATGGCCCCCTTTATCTTCCCGTCCTCACCTCTGACGGCCACGGCCGCCCACTGCCATGCCTCCTTGACCTTGCTCCAGTTATAGCTCTGCAAAAAATGTCCCTTGGGGTGCGAGGAGACAAACTCCTCAAACTCGCCCCTTGTCTTTTCATTTATTATTTCGTACATCGGCTTCACTCACCTTTTGATTTCAGAGAAAAATATTATATAATATAGTCTACAACAAAATCGAAAAAAAAGCCATACCAAAATAAAAATCTGTACCCGTCTTGCAGTTTTACCTCTTAAATGATATAATGGTGATATTCTGATAGGCAAAACAATATTTTCCAAAGAAGGTTTCGGATTATGAATAAAAAAATCGCGTTTATCGGTAGCGGCAACATGGGCGGCGCCATTATCGGAGGCATAATTTCGGCCGGTCTGGTTCCGGCTGCCTCGGTCACGGCGTCTGACCCCTCCGAGGCCGCGAGGGGCCGCCTCATTGAAAAATACGGCATCAATGTCACGACCGACAACAAGGCGGCCGTCAGGGACGCCGACATAATCTTTCTGGCCGTCAAGCCCAACATATACTCGGCCGTTTCGGCCGAGATAAAGGACACCCTTTCCCCCTCGGCCGTCGTCGTTACAATAGCGGCCGGGCAGACGCTGGAGCATATGGCCGGTATGCTGGGCAAAAAGGCCAAGATAGTCCGCGCCATGCCCAACACACCGGCTCTTGTGGGCGAGGGTATGTCGGCCCTCTGCCCCAATGACAATGTCACAGACGAGGAGTTTGCCGACGTAGAGGCCATCTTCCGCAGCTTCGGCAAATGCGAAAAGGTGCCCGAAAGCCTCTTTGACGCCGTCGTAGGCGTCAGCGGTTCGGCTCCGGCCTATGTATATATGTTCATCGAGGCCATGGCCGACGCCGCCGTTGCCGAGGGGCTTGCCAGAGACAAGGCGTATACCTTTGCCGCTCAAGCCGTTTTGGGCTCGGCAAAGATGGTGCTTGATACGGGGCGCCACCCGGGCGACCTGAAGGACATGGTCTGCTCCCCTGCCGGCACGACTATAAGGGCCGTCATAGAGCTTGAAAAAACAGGTATGCGCGGCGCCGTCATGCAGGCCATGCAGGTCTGCATTGACAAATCCAAGGAAATGTCAAAATAATTTATATTTTAATACGGAGGTACACAAAAATGAAAAATGTAATCAGCACAAATAAGGCTCCCGGCGCCATCGGCCCCTATTCTCAGGCCATTGAAATCGACAACCTCATCCTGACTTCCGGACAGCTGGGCATCGACCCGGCCACCGGCGCTTTCCCCGAGGGCGTTGAGGCCCAGACAGCCCAGAGCCTTGAGAACGTCAAGGCCATCCTTGCCGACAAGGGCCTGACGCTGGAAGACGTCATCAAGACAACGGTTTTCATCAAGGACATGAACGACTTCGGCAAAATAAACGAGGTCTATTCCAAGTATATCTGCGGCGACAAGCTGCCGGCCCGTTCCTGCGTGGAGGTCGCCCGTCTGCCCAAGGACGGCCTCGTTGAGATCGAGGTCATCGCCCTCAAGAAATAAGTCCAAGCCGCAAAGCAAAAGCCCGTCCTCTTTTTGAGGACGGGCTTTTTTCATGCTCTGTCAATGTCAAAGGCTCTCCTTTCATCATAGTATAAATCAGCATAATGTCTGTAGGACTATGCCGCGCCCCAGGGCGCAAAACAAAACGAAAGGAGCAATGCTGCATGAACAGATACAACAGCTATTATCCCATGCAGAGCGGCCGCCGCGGACGCATGATGGGCGGAAGAAGCGATATGCCTCCCATGCCTACGCCTCCCATCGCGCCCCCCACAATGCCCGACTGTGGCTGCTCAAACGACACGGGATGCAGCATGGACGCTCTGCCTGTGGCCATGGCCTATGTCAGCTGGCAAAACTGGCAAAGCGTTTACGACAACGAGACGGCTCTCTGCCGCGGCACCATTTTCCCCTGCCTCGACCTGCCGTTTCTGGCTTATAAGGGGGCGTGCGTATGAATTGCTGTACAGATAGGGAAATGATGCTCAGGAGGCTTCAGGCCGCCGATTTCGCCATTATCGACGTGGGTCTTTATCTCGACACTCACCCCACCTGTCCGCACGGGCTGGAATATTTCAGGCGCGCCAGGGCCGAGCGCGACGCCGTCCTGCGTGAGTTCGAGGCCGCCTACGGCCCTATGACTATGGACAACGCCGCGGCAGAATGCAGCTGGGACTGGGTAAACAAGCCCTGGCCCTGGGAATTGGAGGGTTAATATATGTGGATATATCAGAAAAAGCTTGAGTACCCCCTGAAGATAATGAAGCCTAACGCGCGCGCCGCCAAAATTATTATGACCCAGTACGGTGGTCCGGATGGCGAGTTAGGCGCGTCGCTGAGATATCTCTCCCAGCGTTTTGCCATGACAGACAAAAATGTCATCGGCACGCTGACCGATATCGGCACCGAGGAGCTGGCCCATCTGGAGATGATATGCTCAATGGTATACCAGCTGACGCGCAACCTGAGCATAGAGCAGATAAAGGCCGAGGGCTTTGACGATTACTTTGTCGACCATACCACCGGCATCTGGCCCGCGGCGGCGACGGGAGTGCCCTTTAGCTCATCGACTTTCCAGTCCAAGGGCGACCCCATCACCGACCTGAGCGAAAACATGGCCGCCGAACAGAAAGCGCGCACTACCTATGACAATATCCTCCGTCTTGTGGACGACCCCGAGGTGCGCGAGCCTATCAAGTTCCTGCGCGAGAGGGAGATAGTCCACTATCAACGCTTTGGCGAAAGTCTGAGGAAGGTACAGGATAACCTCAATTCCAAAAACTTTTACGCTTTCAATCCCTCGTTTGACAAAAACTTCAACAAAAACTGCATCGACTGATATTTCAAACCCCCTGCCTTTCGGCAGGGGGTTTTATTTTATAAATCGAAAGTGGATGACAACGGGGCCTTTAACTCATATGACGGGTGATAAAGACCCGTCGGCTCGTAAAACTCCTCTCCGATATAATTAAAGCCCAGCTTGCCGAGTATCTTGGCCGACCCTTTGTTGTTAGGGTTGTGACCGGCAAAAAGCGCCTCGGCTTTCAGAACGGAAAAGGCGTATTCTATAACACCCTTGGCCCCTTCCGCGGCATATCCCTGTCCCCAGAACTCGGGCAGCAGGTG
>CANSNO010000052.1 GCA_947648385.1 uncultured Clostridia bacterium | reverse complement strand
GTATAGTCCACGATACATACGAGCTTTAGCTGGTTCTCCACCCTTTTTTTGCGCTGGGTGGCGCGAACCTTTTTGACCTCGTCTATCTCCTTTTCCAGCTTCTGTATCTTGCGCCTGATATGGCGTCGATCGGTCTCAAGCTGAGTCTCGCCGGGACCTCTGGTGCCGATAGGGCTTTTTCCGCCGCTGGCGTTCTGTCTGACAAGATGCCCCCACATACCCGAAAGACGGGGCAGCAGGTATTGATACTGGGCCAGCTCGACCTGGAGCTTGCCCTCGCTGGTTTTGGCTCGGTCGGCGAAAATATCGAGAATAAGGGCGTTGCGGTCAATGACGCGGCAGTTAAGCTCCTTTTCAAGCACCCTCGTCTGGGAGGGCGATATCTCGTTGTCAAAAATGACTATATCAATGTCGTTATCCTTGACGGCCTCGGCTATCTCGACCGCCTTTCCCTCGCCGATAAAAGAGCGTGGGTCAGGCGCGCCGCGGTTTTGCATAAAACGCATGACGGTTTCACCGCCGGCCGTGTCCACAAGCTCCTCAAGCTCGTCCATTGTGTCGTCGTCGGAGCTTTCAAAATCTTTCAGCCCCTCGCACATCAAACCGACAAGTATGGCGCGCTCTTTATCGGAGGTTTTTCCTCTGTTTATTTCCATATGCTGTATATTTCCGTTCCTTTATTTGCAAAAATATCTATGATACATTATATACTATAATGCCAAAATTATCAACACCCACATCGGGCGTAATGTCATTAAAAAAAACAGGTCACTTGCCATAAAGCAAATGACCTGTTTGACTGTGCCGAAATCAGTCTTCGATGTTGAACCTCTTCTTGAAACGCTCGACACGTCCGCCTGTATCTACCAGCTTCTGCTTGCCGGTAAAGAAAGGATGGCAGTTGGAGCAAATTTCAACGCGGATGTTCTCCTTTGTGGAACCTGTCTCAAAGGTGTTGCCGCAGGCGCAGGTAACCGTCGTCCTCTGATACTTGGGATGGATTCCCTCTTTCATCTCTATCTCACCTCACATAATATCAAATAACATACAACAAGTATATTACCATTTTTCTCTTATGATTGCAAGTATTATTTATCAAAAAAAGATAAAAAATCGTTCTTTTTTAAGCCGTCAATTAAAAAATAGTGTTGACTTTTTGTCCGCTATAAAGGATAATTTACAAGGATGTAACACAAAAGTCAAGGGTTTATTGTACAATACTCTGGCGAAATACTTTTTAATATCGAGGTTTTATCATGGGAAAAGGTTCAAGAACACGCAATGCGGCTCAAGGCCGTGAGGCAACTAAATCTCAGGCCGCAACGCCCAAAAGGTCGACAGGCGCGACAGTTAGGAATATCTTTATCGCCCTGCTGGTCGTCGCCTTTGTCGCCGTCGGCGCTTACGGCCTGCTGACAAAAAACGTGCTGATGCACACCGTGACCGCCATGACCGTCGGCGAGCAGGAAATCAACGCGAAGCAGTACAAAATAGCCTATAAGACAAACGAGATGAACTTTGTCTCAAGCTATGGCTCGACGCTTGAAATGTATTACGGCGTCGACCTCTCCCGTCCCCTGTCGGGACAGGCCTACGGCAACGGCACGTGGGGCGATTATCTCCATCAGATGACCCAGTCCTCCCTGACCGACACATACGCCCTTTATGCCGACGCTATGGCAAACGGCGCGCAGCCTTTGGCCGAGGATGACCCGGCCGTCACAGGCAGGATGGCCGTCTATTCCGCGCTGGCCGACCAGTATGACATGGAGCTGGACGAATATATCAAATCGGTCTACGGCGGCAATGTCAAGCTGGACGACCTTAAAGAAATGGCCGTTATCGAGGCGACAGCCGAAAAATATCACGAGGATTACATCGAGTCTCTCGGCATAAGCGACAGTGACGTCGACGCCAGATACAACGACAATCCCTCGGCCTATCTTGTGGCCGATTACAGGCTCTTCTCCATTCCTTATGAGACCGTCAATTACACCGAGCCTGCCGAGGGCGAGGAACCTGAGGAAGGCGCCCCCACAAGCGCCGAAGAGGCCACCCGGATGACCGAGGACAACAGAGCTGCCGCCCAGGCAAAGGCCGATGAGTTTCTTTCAAAAGTCACTGACGAGCAGAGCTTTATCGAGCTTGCGCGCGAGTACGCCTCCGAGGACGAGGCCGCAAAATATGAGGATGACGACGCCACTCTGACAAAGGACGCTTCTCTGGCAAACTTTGAATCCAACCTTGTTCTGACATGGTGCGCCTCCTCCGATACCGAGCCTGGCGACACAAACGCCATCGACGTCGGCACAGGCGTCTCCTGCGTCTATTTCATAGACAGGAGGCTTCCTGAGGTAAGAACGGCGTCTGTCAGACATATCCTTGTCAGAGCTTCCGCGGCGGCTGACGACGCCACCGACGAAGAGAAGGCCGAAGCTGAGGCCGCCGACGCCGAAGCCAAGGCAAAGATTGAGGCAATATATGACGAGTGGAAGTCAGGCGATATGAGCGAGGAGAGCTTTGCCTCTCTGGCTTATGAGAACAGCGCCGATATCGGCTCTGTGGTAAACGGCGGACTTATCGAGGACTTCTCCGAGGGCACGATGGTCACCGAGTTTAACGACTGGGTATTCGACGCCGACAGGAAGCTCGGCGACACAGAGATAGTAAAGACGACCTATGGTTACCACCTTATCTATTTCATCGATTTCGGCGAAAGCGAGTGGCGTGTCAACTGCCGCAACACTATCGAAAGCGAAAAATACCAGGAGTTCATAACCGATCTCCATAGCAAATACGCCGTCGAGACCAACAACTACGGCGTCAGGCTGACCTACTAAAATCACAAAGAAAAGCGCCCCACGCCATACCGCGTGGGGCGCTTTTTTTGTCTTTACAAGACCGCTCCCTGCCCTGTCCTGAGGAAAAATACCACCTTTTCCTTAACGGGTCTTTCAAATATCTTTTGCGCCGCCAAAGCGTAAATATCCAACTGGAGCTTGTGTCTCAAGGCGGCCCGACCTTCGGTTCCGGTCTTTATGTTGTCGGTTTTGAAGTCGATGACCGTTATCCCCTCCTTATCCATCATCAAAAGGTCAATGACGCCGTTCATCAATATGTGTTCATCCTCCCCACCGTTTAACCCCAGCTCTGCCGGAGCCATAAGGGCGGAAAACTCATATTCCCTGAAAATCTCCTTGTCCGCGCTCTCACGCCCCCATCGGCTGGCGCCGAAAGAGGCTATCATGACGGCGTCGGCCGCGGCCGCCTCCTCTTGGCTCATGATGCCTGAGGAGGCCATCCGCTCCACGGTTTCTTTGATCTTTTCAATGTCGCCCCAACACTCCGGCGCCACGCTGCTCAATACGAGATGAATGGCGCTCCCCCTGCGCGCCGCCGTCAAAAGGGCGCCGTCCTCCGCCGAGCGCCTGTATATTTCAACAAAGCTTTTGCCGTCGCGGCTGTCGATTATGCCGCTGTCCTCCAGCAGTCTTTTTGTTCCGGCCGGGGTCAGCTTTGAAGGCAGAGCCGAAATATCGCCGTGAGCATAAGGCTCGGCGGAACGGGCAAGGCTTTCAAGCATCTCTGCCCTTACCTGTCCTGTCTTTTTATTATCGGATTGCCCTCTCGCGCCACCACGTCTTTCGATTGAATGATAGCTCAAACGTTCGGTCTCGATACATTCACAGGGATTTTTCATCAAAGCGGCCATTATCCACGCGGCCCAGTTGTTTTTTTCCGACAGCCAGCCCGGGGTAATATCCGTTATAAGCATATCGTTTGCTATATCGTCTATCATTTTATCGGCGTTTGAAAGTCCGGCGACCAGTATCAGCTTTTCTCTGGCCCTTGTCATAGCCACATAGAGCTTGCGTACCTCCTCGCTCGCAAGCTCTCTTTTGACGGCCAGCGAGACGGCGCGGTACATGGGCATAACATATTGGGCTTTTGTCTCGGTCATTCTTATCTTCATTCCTATGCCGAGCCTGTCGTGCATGACGACGCGGCTTTTGACGTCGTCGTAATTGAAGGCTTTGTTCAGGTCAGGCAGGAAAACTATCGGAAACTCAAGACCTTTTGATTTGTGTATGCTCATTATTCTCACGCCGTCCTCTTCCTCGGTCTGCGGCGCCGAGCCATGCTCCATTTTTCCCTCTATATACCTGATAAAGTCATACAGACTGCGATGTCCGCTGCCCTCGTATTCCAGCGCCATATTGTAAAAGGCGTTCAGATTGGAAACTCTGGACTCCCCTCCCTCCATGACGCTGAATACCGCCGCGGCCGAAAGCTCGGAATATATCATGCCTATTATCTGTGAGGGCGAGCTGTTGGGCACATAGGCGACATATCTGTCTATCAGGCTGAGAAAATCCGCCGTCTTCCCGTTTCCCGACGCGGCGTGAGCCACGGCGGCGTCAAAAAAACTGCCGCGCCTGTCTGCCAGCCTGATTTCAGCCAGTTCGTCCGGCGTAAACATGAAAAAGGGCGAACGCATTAGGCCGATAAGGGGTATATCCTGCCTGCGGTTATCCAGCACACGGAGCATGGAGACAACGGTCAATATCTCCATACTGTTCCAAAAATCCTTTTGCCCTCCGCTGACGGGTATTCCAAGGCGTTCAAGCTCTCTTATAAAATACTGAGCTTTATTAGAAAAGGAGCTGAGAAGAATCGCGAAATCGCCGTACCTCGCCGGGCGGCTTGTCCCGGCAAAGGGGTCGCTCACAAGCTCTTTTCCCACCATATCGGCTATGGCGTTGGCCGTATATATGGCCTCGGCCTCGGCTTTTTCGGGCGAATCCTCCTCATCGGCACTGCCCTGCATATCTATCAAAGCCAGTTTGACCTTACCCTCCCCCTCATAGGGCGCTCCGCTGTGAAGAGCCTCCTCTTCGTTATAATCGACCTCGCCGAAATCCCGTGACATAACAGCGCCGAAAATGCGGTTACAGACCTCCAGTATCTCCCTGCGCGAGCGGAAATTGCGGTTTAGGGGCAGGCGCATATTTTTGCCTCGGGCGCCATCCTCAAATGGCAGATAAGCGTCATATTTATTTGAAAAAATCTCCGGCTTGGCCATGCGGAAGCGGTATATGCTCTGTTTGACGTCCCCGACAAAAAAGCTGCTTTGAGCGCGTGAGGACAGGGCAGCGAATATGGCCTCCTGTATGTCGTTCGTGTCCTGATATTCGTCAACTAAAAGCTCGAAAATCCCCTCCGATATCTCCTGTCCAAGGGGCGTAAGGCCGCCTTTTTCATCGCGCAGGAGCGAATAAGCCAGATGCTCAAGGTCGGAAAAATCCAGCAGCTTGCGGCGGAGCTTGAGCTGGGAGTACCTCTCGGAATACCTCCCGACAGCAAGCCTCAGGCCCATAAGTGCCGACAGATTCGTCTCCCGACCAAAGGCCATGGACGCCTCGTCACCTGTAAAAATATCCCTTTTCAGCCTGTCGATAACTTTTTTAAAATCCTCTTTGACACTTTTGGCAAGGTCGGTAACGACCTTGTATTCCTCCCCTCTGACCGTCGTAAGTCTCGGATTGACAAAGGATGATATAAGGGCATAACTGCCGTCCCAGTCCCTCGCGCCGATTTTCTCAAGCATCGACCTGCCGAAGTCTATACAGTCACGGAAAGCCGGGCCGTATTTGGCGTTGACTTCATCTATATCCTCAAATCTGGCGTCCGTCTTTTCCATGCGGTCGGTGCAGTGGGCCAGCTTTAAATAGGCCTCCGACATGAGGCTTTCTTTCCAAAGGCTCTGACCCTCGGGAGAGGTGAACCGCTCAAGGTCGCCTATTGGGTCGACATGACTCGTCAGCTTGTCGTATATCTCTGTGATGACCGTTACAAGCGCGCCGTCGCCCTTTTCCCCGGCCATGACGGCGCAAAGGTTTTTAAAATCTTCCTCCCCCTCGACATAAAGCTCCTCCAACGCCTCGTCAAGAGCCTGTTTGCGCAGTTCTCCGGCCACGGCGTCGTCGGCCGTAGTAAAATCCGCCGGGACTCCGCAAACGGCAAAATGCTCTCTGACAAGGTCGAGACAAAAGGAATGAACCGTCTGTATCCTCGCCCCAGAAAGGAGCGAAAGCTGTCTTCTGAGGCGGATATTCCCCGGCTGGGATGCTATCTTTTTGAGAAGTGCCGTGCTTATTTTGGCGCGCATTTCGGCGGCCGCCGCCTTTGTAAAGGTGACGACCACAAGCTTGTCTATATCGCACCCCTCGGCAGGGTCGGATATAAGCCCTATCACACGCTCGACAAGGACGGCCGTTTTTCCCGAGCCCGCCGCGGCCGAGAGTATCAGACTGCATCCGCGGCTGTCGACGGCCCGTTGCTGATTTTGTGTGAACTCAACAGCCATTGTCCTTTTCCTCCTCTTCGGCCAGCATTTTAAGTGTCTCTTTATGGCCCTCTCTTTTGATATAGCGGTATCTGTCGCGTCCGTTGTTAACATCGAACTGGCAGGCCGCCCTATAGGGACACCAGTCGCAATAGGTGTTTTTGCCGTTCGCGTAAGGGGTCGTTTCGATATTTCCTCCCGATATTTCCCGGGCTATTTTTTCGAGGATGCTCCTCGTCTTTTCGTTCAGAAGGTCAAAGCCCTTTTTCCCGGCCACTGTGGAGCGGCTGTCAAATCCGCCGTCTTTTTTGAACTTTACAGGCAGAAATCTATAATTATCCCCGTCGCTGTGCTCCAGGGCCTCTATTATCTCCCTTTCATCGGTGACAAGGCCGTGTCTTTTGACATCCAGACGGCGCTTTTCCAGAATATCCTCGGGGCTGTCCGAGGGCAGGGCGTCCACATAGGGGCTTTTCACGGGGATATAAAGGGCGGCGCAGGCGGACATTTTGTCGGCCTGTCCCTTTAACACGCCGTGAGATTCAGAAACAAGACGGGATACGGGCGTGTTTTGCAACATGAGCATATATATAAACATCTGCAGGTTCATGCCGTTTGGAATATCGCCTATGCCAAAGGTCTTTGTGCCGGTCTTATAGTCAGACACCTTCAGAAAGAGCGTATCGTCCTTCAGATATCCGTCGACCCTGTCTATCTGGCCCGAGACGTCGAGGGCTATATCGCCTTGCTCCACACGGTATGGGGCGTGGTCGCCCTCTTTGTTTCCAAAAGACATCTCAAAAGCTATGGGCTTAAAATCAGAGCGTTCTATCTCCTCAAGCACATCGGTGACAATATCCGCTATATTGCCCTTTAAAGCCTCTATTGATGCCAAAAATCTGGCCGTCTTGTTCTCCCTGCCGCCCAGCCTTTCGGACAGAAATGTCTCCACATATCCGTTTACGGCGCTCCTGATATCGTACTTTTCGTCAGTGGGTTCAATATGGCCATCTGCCGCGTCCTTCATATTGGTTTTTTCGGCAAATGCCAGCTCTTTTACGGCGTTTTCCACCACATAGTGGACAAGGGTGCCCACGTTGGTCGCTTTAAGCTCGGCCATCTGACGCTCTTTTGCCCTCAGCCCGTATTCTATAAAAAAGGAAAAACGACAGCTGTTTATCTTTTCGGCACGGGTGGCCGACATATAAATCGGGGAACCGTAAAGGCGCTTTATGTTGTCCATGCTTGTGACCGCCCCACGTCCGGAGGATGCGAAAGCTTTCAGTGACCGCGCTCTCAATCCTTCCGGCTTATGCTCATAAAAGCCGACGGCCGACGCCCTTTCATCCCCGTCCTTTTCCGAGCAGAGAAGCTCAAAGGCCGGAGCCGACGCAAGCAGGGCGTTTTTTGATATTACATCACCGCACGGAGTCGCCCGAGATGAGGGGAAAACCTCCTCCACTCGCTTCAAAAGATAGCTCATTGAGGCCTCTTCACCGTCAAAATCCCTATTGGAATATGTAAAGCATACTTCCTTTACAGGTATTTGCAAAGCAAAAAAAATGTCACTCATATATTCATAGGTGCGCTCTTCGTCGCTCTGGGTCAGCTCTATGCCGCAGGTCTCAAGGGCTATTCTGTCTCGCTCGCGCAATATACTGCCTCCCGTGACAATGGGCGGCATGGCGCCCTCGCGGCAGCCGATGACAAAAAGATATTCGACGTTGCCCAAAGGGGCGCGCTGAAAATCAGATATCTCGACCGAATCGAGGGAAACAGGTATAGTGCCTATGGTGTACTGGCCAAGCATAAGCTCAAGCAGAGAGAGGAACTCTCCCCGTTCCAGACGGCTGTCTCCCATGACCGCGCCAAACTGGTCCAGCGCCTCGGTCATGATATCATATATCTGCAAATACTCGGCCGATTCCTGCCTGCGTCCCTGCGCCTCCAAAGCTTGGGCGCGCTCCTCTATCTGGGTTTCGAGACCGATATCCGCGATAAACGCTCTCAGCGCCGCGATATAATTCTTGCCGCTGTCATGAGCCTCAAGGCTGTTTTTAAGCCTTTCAAGAGGGGCCATAAGTCTTGCCCTTATGTCGTTTATCTCTTCCAGCGCGCCCGATTTATCCTCGGTATCATACCCGTCGGGCGCCATAGTCCAATCGGAAAACCAACGGTTACCCTTTATCTGCCATGTGTAGGCATAATTTTCCAGCTTTTCCTGTTGGTCTCTCGTCAGACCCACAAGGTCGGATTTTATGTATTTGAGAACCGCGTCGAGACTCATGCCATCCTCTATCGCCCTATAGGCGCCGAGAGCCGCCATCGCCGCCGGCTTGTCCAGAAAGTCCTCTCTGCGGCTGATATAAACGGGCATATTATAACGGGCAAAGCTCTGCAAAAGGTAGCTCTCATATTTTTCGGCGCTGCATGACAGGACAGTGATATCTCTCAGCCTGATATTTTCCTCCAAAATCAGCCTGCGGCACATTCCGGCCACCAGCTCGCACTCCTGAATGGGGTCTTTACAGCTGTAAATCTTTATAGCTTTACTGTCCTTGTTGCTTGCAACTTTTTCAAAATCAAACATGGCGTCAGGCAGCTCCGCAAGCTCCAAAGGTCTGTCATCGGTCTGATGCGTCGGACTCTCAAAACGCCATGTCTCTCCCAGACCTTCGGACAGTCTTTTCAGGCGTCCCTTTGTCTTTATCTGCTCGGAAAACAGGCTTTCATCCTCGCCCATGCTCAAAGCTACACAGAGATTTTTGCCTCCCTCGGCTATCTCGCCCAGCATACGGTATTCCGCCGCCGTAAATCCGGCAAAGCCGTAAACAAAGACGTTGGCACCCTCTACCGCTCCGAACTCCGCGACATGGCCCAAAGCCTTTTCTATCCTATCGGCGCCGTGAGCCGGCCTTCCTCCCAGCTCGGCCATATAGGCCGTATATATAACGGCTATATCCCTAAGCTTGGCGTCAAATCCGTCTATCTCTCCCATGAGCCTTTCAGGCTCTACGAGGCAGGAGCGAAGCTCGGAGGCCACCGACACCAGCCCCGAAAGAACGTCGGGCCTGAGGGCGGCCTCTCTGTAGTATTCGAGTGAGCTTTCCACACTTTTCACGGCCTTATACATTGTCAAAACACGGCCGCCCTTATCTATCGGCAACTCTTTTGAGCCGACTTTTTCAAGTATCCTGTCGGCCAGTCTGGTAAATGTCGTCACCCTCGCCCACCTGCCCGAGCTGTTGCCGCATTTTTCAAGCAGCATCCTTTCGGCTCTGTGCGAATGGGTCTCGGGTACTATTATCAATACGGGGCTTCCGCCCTCCACCAGCTCTTTTACCTGAGAATATATATAATTTATATTATCCTCTCTGTACCGAGAGCAAAGCATTTTCAGCATTTTTATTTTCCCTCAATCATGTGATATAAAATAATTATACCTTAATACTGCTGTCAAAACCTTATTTTAACAGGCGCGGAAACCTTCACGCCGCTGTCACAAATGACAGCAAAACAAGTATTTCTGCAACTATTATACCATAACTGCCAAGATTTTTAAAATCTTTTGCTATTGCAATCCGTCTTTTATATGATATAATAAAAATACGAACAAATGTTTTGTTTTGAGGTGTTACCATGAATGACCGAATATATATTGCCATCGACCTCAAATCATTTTACGCGTCGGTCGAGTGTATTTCAAGAGACCTTAGCCCCATGACGACAAATCTCGTGGTGGCCGACCTTTCCAGAACGGAAAAGACCATCTGCCTGGCTGTAACTCCGGCTTTGAAATCCTACGGTCTGCCCGGACGGCCCAGACTGTTCGAGGTCGTCCAAAAGGTCAATGAGATAAACGCCTTAAGGCGTATGCGCGCTCCCGAAAAACGCCTCAAGGGAGAATCCTTTGATTCGACCGTTCTTGACTCCTGCCCCGAAAAAGCCCTCTCATACATTGTCGCCCCTCCCCGTATGGCCCACTATCTCGAATGCAGCGCCAAAATATACTCCATATACCTGCGTTATGTCTCCCCCGAGGACATCCATGTCTACTCGATAGACGAGGTCTTTATCGACGCTACAAAATATCTGAAGACCTACCGCCTCTCGGCGCGCCAGCTGGCCAAGCGCATACTCGACGAAGTCCTTGCCGAGACGGGCATAACGGCCACCGTCGGCATAGCTCCTAACCTTTATCTTTGCAAGGTTGCCATGGATATAGTGGCCAAGCGCATCGTGCCCGACGATCAGGGCGCGAGAATAGCCGAGCTGACCGAGGAAAGCTACCGCAGGCTTCTATGGGATCACCGTCCCATTACCGATTTCTGGCGCGTGGGGCGCGGCTACGCCAAAAAGCTCGAGAGCTACGGTCTTTACACTATGGGCGACGTCGCCCGTTGTTCGGTCGGCGCGCCCGAGGAACCGAGAAGCGAAAAGCTGCTTTACAAGCTTTTCGGCGTCAACGCCGAGCTTCTCATCGACCACGCCTGGGGCTGGGAGCCATGCACCATTGCCGATATCAAAGCCTACCGGCCTGAAAACAAAAGCATATGCTCGGGACAGGTATTTCAGGGGCCTTGCGACAACAGCACTACCCGTCTGATAATCCGCGAGATGGCCGACGCCATGGCCCTCGATTTGGTCGACAAAAACCTCGTGACCGACCAGATCGTCCTGACAGTCGGATATGACCGCGAAAATCTTACAAGGCCGGAAATAGCTTCCAAATACGTCGGCGCCGTCACCAAAGACCATTACGGCCGCGATATTCCCAAGCATGCCCATGGCACCTTCAACCTGACGGAGCACACCTCCGCGTCGTCGGCCATCGTCGAAGCCACGATGGAGCTGTTTGACAGGATATCCAATCCCCTGCTTTTGGCGCGCCGCGCGACGCTGACGGCCAACAGAGTAGTATGCGAGACGGACGCCGGAATGAACTCGGCCCCGGAACAGCTGGATATGTTCTCTGACCGCCGCGCCGCGGCCAAACGCCGTGCCGCTCTGGCCAGAGAGAAAAAGATACAGAAGACCGTCATACACCTGAAGAAAAAATACGGCAAAAACACCCTTTTCAAGGGCATGAATATGCAGGAAGGGGCCACCGGACTGATGAGGAACAAACAGATAGGAGGTCACCGCGCGTGAACACATATGTCAGCAGCACTCTATATGACGACATAATACTCATGAAACACTACCGTTCACTTTCGCGCCGCCCCATGTCCCAGACAGACCGCGCGGCGCAGTTCTCTCCCTTTTCGGCTTTGACGGGGCTTAACGAGGAACTTGACGAAACGGCCCGTCTGACCGAAAGCCTGCCCACCCTCAGCGAGGGCCAGACAGAGGTCATAAACAACAAGCTGAGATATATTGCCGATTGTCATCCCTGTGACGACATATTCCAGATAACATATTTCGAACCCGATATGTTC
>CANSNO010000051.1 GCA_947648385.1 uncultured Clostridia bacterium | reverse complement strand
CAATATATCCCAGATAGAGATCATTCCTCGCTCGGCCGTGGCCCTCGACAGCGTTATAGAGGTCATTTCCGATGCCGACCTGATAATTCTCGGCCCGGGCAGTCTTTATACAAGCGTGATTCCCAATCTGCTTGTGGGCAATGTATCCAACGCAATAAAGGATTCCGGCGCCTTTAAGGTCTATGTGCAGAATATCATGACTCAGGACGGCGAGACGGAAAACTTCACCGCCTCGGCCCATATTCAGGAGATAAACCGCTATGGCAGGGGCAAGCTGGTCGACGTCTGCCTTTACAACACCTCTCCCGTGGCAAAAAATCTGGCCGCGCGATATGACGCCGAGAACAGCCGCCCTGTCGAAGTGGATAAAAACGCCATAGAAAATATGGGCGTCAAGCTTTTCGGCGCCGAGATGCTGGCCCGCGACAGCACACTTGTCAGGCATGACCCCCTGAGACTTGCCTATAATATCATGTTCATGGCCAATATTATGGTGCCGCGCGCCGGATTTTTGAGAGAGTATGACGAGATGCTTTTGGAGCGTGAATGACAAATGTCCTTTTCCGAAGATATAAAAAACGAGCTTTGCCGCAGTCAGATAGTTAAAAGCTGCTGTGCGTCGGCCGAGTGTCTCGGTATGCTTTTATACTGCAACCGTTTTTCGGCCGACAAGATAAAGCTTGTATCAGCGTCCCACGAGGTCAGAAAGAGGGCGCAGATACTTTTTAACGCTCTTTTCGGCTGTCAGTTGACAGAGGACGGCAGGGATGAGGCCCTTATGATAGACGACCCTGATATAATTAAAGCCATTTTCGACTGGTTCGGCTTCAGGCCCGTAGGTTCGTCTTTGAGCCTTAACAGAGCTTTTATTGAGGAGGAGTGCTGCAAGGCCTCATTTTTGCGCGGCTGTTTTCTGATGGGGGGTTATGCCTCCGACGGCCACAGGGGATATCATCTCGAGCTTGTCACATCCCACTACAGTGTTTCAAATCAGGTGGCCACCCTGCTGGACGAGCTTTCAATGACGCCCGGCGCTGTCGTCAGGAGGGGTAACAATGTCCTTTACTACAAGAACAGCCGCCTTATCGAGGACTTTTTAACATATATCGGCGCGCCAAACAGCGCCATGGATATCATGCTTCGCAAAATAGAGCGTTCCTTTGCCAACAGGATAAACCGCGACGTCAACTGCGAAACGGCCAATTTTGACAAGGTTGTCGGCGCCGCCGGACGGCAGATAGCCGCTATTGAAAGGATAGAAAAAGCCGGCCGTTTTGACGACCTGCCTTCCGAGCTTCGGGACACGGCATTGCTCCGAAAAAACAACCCTATGGCGTCGCTGGCCGAGCTGGCCGCCCTTCACGAGCCTCCCGTTTCAAAGCCGGGGCTGAGCAGCCGCTTTAAGCGAATCATCAAATATTCCGAGGAGCTTCCGAAATGACAGACTTTGTCCATCTTCATGTCCATACCGAATACAGCCTGCTGGACGGCGCCTGCCGCGTCGACGGGCTTATTTCGCGCGCTCAGGAGCTTGGACAAAAGGCTGTCGCCATAACCGACCACGGCGTTATGTACGGCGTGATAGATTTTTACAAGGCGGCAAAAAAGGCCGGAATAAAGCCGATAATAGGCTGCGAGGTATATGTGGCTTCGGGCAGCCGCTTTGACAACACATATATTCCCGGCGGCGATAGCTATCATCTCGTCCTCCTTTGTAAAAACGAGACCGGCTATAAAAACTTGATTTACCTTGATTCCATGGCCTTTACCGAGGGCTTTTACAAGCATCCGAGGGTGGATTGGGAGCTTCTTTCACAGCACAGCGAGGGACTTGTCTGCCTTTCGGCCTGTCTTTCGGGCGAGGTGCAGAAGCTTCTTGCCGACGGAAGCTACGACCGCGCCAAGGAGGTGGCGCTAAAATATGACTCCCTCTACGGCAGGGGTAATTATTACCTTGAGCTTCAGGACCACGGCATAGAAGGGCAGAGGGAGATAAACCGCCAGCTTGTAAAGATTTCAAACGAGACGGGCATACCTCTTGTCGCCACCAATGACGCCCATTATCTTAAGCGCGGCGACGCCGAGATACACGATGTGCTTTTGTGCATACAGACGGGGAAGAAGCTTGATGATGAAAACCGTATGCGCTTTACGGGAAGCGAGTTTTACATAAAGAGCGGCGACGAGATGGCCGAGCTTTTCCCATACGCGCCCGAGGCTCTGGCCAACACGGTAAAAATAGCCGAGATGTGCAATATGGAGTTTGAGTTCGGCAATCACCACCTGCCGAAGTTCCCTCTTGAAGAAGGACAGACGGCCGACGGGCTTTTCCGTCAAAAGTGCCTTGAAGGCTTTAAAGAGAGATATCCCCAGCCGCCCGAAGGCTATGCGGACAGGCTGGAGTTTGAGATGAACATGATAAAGCAGATGGGCTTTGTCGATTATTTTCTCATTGTCGGAGATTTTATCGGCTACGCCAAGTCTCAGGGCATACCTGTCGGTCCCGGCCGAGGCTCGGCGGCCGGAAGCATGGTGGCCTACTGTCTTTATATAACCGACGTCGACCCCATGAAATATTCCCTCTATTTCGAGCGATTCCTCAACCCCGAAAGGGTCACTATGCCCGATATAGACGTGGATTTTTGTTATGTCCGCAGGCAGGAGGTCATCGACTATGTCGTTGGAAAATACGGCAGTGACTGCGTGGCGCAGATAATCACCTTCGGAACCATGGCAGCCAAGGCTTCGGTCAGAGACGTGGGACGAGTCCTGGGCATGGGCTATGCCGAGGTCGATGTAATAGCCAAGCTGATTCCTCAAGACCTGAAAATGACCCTTAAAAAGGCTCTTGAAACGTCCCCTGAGCTAAAGCAGTATTATGACGACGACCCGAGAGTGACAAGGCTTATTGATATTGCCATGCAGCTTGAGGGTATGCCGAGAAACGCCTCGACCCACGCGGCCGGGGTTATTATCACGGCGGCTCCCGTGTATCAGTATGTCCCTCTGGCCAAAAACGACCAGAGCGTTGTCACCCAATATACAATGACGGCCATTGAAGAGCTCGGTCTTTTAAAGATGGATTTTCTCGGCCTGAGAAACTTGACTATTCTTGATGACGCCGTCAAACTTGCACGTATGAACGGCGCCGAAATAGACCTGAACCGCGTCGATTACGACGACCGAAAGGTCTATGAAATGATATCAAAGGGAGATACCGTCGGCGTATTCCAGCTTGAAAGCGCCGGCATGACAAACCTCGCCGTCAACATGAAGCCGAAATCGGTAGAGGATTTGACCGTGCTGATAGCCCTTTACCGTCCCGGCCCCATGTCGACAATACCGACATATCTCTACCGCAGGGCCAACCCCGACAAGGTGCAGTACAAGCACCCTCTTTTAAAGAATATCCTTGAGGTGACATACGGCTGTACCGTCTATCAGGAGCAGGTCATGGAAATTTTCCGCCTGCTGGCCGGATATTCTCTCGGCAGGGCCGACGTCGTGCGCCGCGCCATGGCCAAAAAGAAGATGGACGTCCTGCTGAGCGAAAAGGAGACCTTTGTCCACGGCAACGCCGACGAGGGCATTGTCGGTTGTGTCGCGAACGGCGTGCCCGAGGCCGTGGCAAATGAGATATTCGACGAGATGATTGATTTTGCCAATTACGCCTTTAACAAGGCGCACGCTCTGGCGTATGCCGTGCTGGCCTATCAGACGGCATATATGAAGTATTATTATCCCAAAGAGTATATGGCGGCTCTTTTGACGTCGGTGCTGGGCTTGAGCAACAAGGTGTCCGAATATATCAGCCATACCGCCGAAATGGGAATAAAGCTCCTGCCGCCTGATATAAACGAAAGCCGCGCCGATTTTACGGTCGCCCCTTCGGGCCTGAGATACGGATTGGCTGGGGTCAAAAACGTCGGACGGGGCTTTGTCGAAAAGCTCGTCAGGGACAGAGAGGAGAACGGGCCGTTTAAAGGTCTTGAGGATTTCTGCCGCAGGCTTTGTGGAGAAGAACTCAACAAAAGAGCCCTCGAAAACCTCATAAAGTGCGGCGCCTTTGACCGTTTCGGCTTCAAACGCTCCTATCTGATACAGAATTACGCCCGTGTGCTTGATTTCGTAGGCGACGACAGGCGCAGGAATATTGACGGACAGATAAATCTTTTCGGTGGTGGGGAACAGTCGACCTCATTTGACAACGACCGCGCGCCCAATGAGAAAATAAACGAGTTTTCCAAAAAAGAGATACTCTCCATGGAAAAGGAGACGACGGGACTTTATCTTTCGGGCCATCCCATGGATGAACTGACGCCCCTTGCGCGCAGAGCCGGAGCCGCGCCTATCGGCAGGATACTTTCCGCGCAGGAGGACGGAAGCGAGGAATATTCCGACGGCAAATATGTCACCCTTTGCGGCGTCGTCCTTTCCACCAAGCTGAAGCTGACAAAGAACAATACAAACATGGCCTATGTCACAATAGAGGATATGACCGGCTCCATAGAAATGCTCCTTTTTGAAAGGGCGCTTTCAACGGCCGGCTCTTATCTCGGCGTCGACAGTCCCGTCCTTGTCTACGGCAGAATATCGGTCAGGGAGGACGAGGAGCCGAAGCTGATATGTGAAGAGGCCTACCATCTGGACGAGGGGCTTGTGGAGCAATATGTCCGCACGGAAAGGAACAGACGGGGGAGAGACTTTTCGGCGACCAAAACTCCTCCGCGAAAGGAAAGGGTGCTTTATCTGAAGCTTCCCTCTATGAATGACGCTTCCCTTGAAAGGATAAAGCCCATATTGGCAAAAAAAAGCGGCGGCGACAGAGTTATATTCTATTTTGAGGCCGAAAAGAAAAAGATGGAGAACAGGTCTCTCCGTGTGTCCGCCGCGTCCGAGCTTTTGGACGAGCTGTCGGGCGTTCTGGGACGTGAAAATGTTGTTTTGAGGTGAGAGAATGAGCGATTTTGACATCAGATACTGCGCTATAAGGCGCGCTTTGATAGAAAGAGAGTTTTCGAGGCTGAACGATATGCAGCAAAAGGCCGTTTTCAAAACCGAAGGGCCTTTGCTCCTTTTGGCCGGGGCCGGCAGCGGAAAGACGACTGTGCTTATCAACCGCATAATAAATCTTCTGCGCTTCGGCAGTGGGTACGAAAGCGAGTACGCCCCAGAAAACGCCGGGGAGGAAGAGCTGAAAAAGCTGGCCTACGCCCTCAATGATATGGATTCTCTCGACGACCCCGAGATCGAAGCCCTATGCGCCGTTGACCCTCCGAAGCCCTATGAGATAATAGCCATTACATTCACAAACAAGGCGGCCGGGGAGCTGAAGGACAGGCTGGAAACGGCCTGCGGCGCGGCGGCCAACGACATCTGGGCGCATACGTTCCATTCGGCCTGCACAAGGATACTTCGCCGTGATATCCACCGTCTGGGCTTTTCAAAAAACTTTACGATTTATGACGATGACGACCGTAAAAAAATGCTGACCACCGTCGTCAAGGATATGGGATACGATACCAAAAGATATGACGTAAAATACATAGCTTCCGAGATATCAAGGGCAAAGGACAACCTTATCACTCCCGAGGAATACGCGGCCGACGTTGGAGACGATTTTTACAAAAAAGTGGTCTCACGCGTATATGACGCTTATCAGAGGGAGCTTTTGTCGGCCAACGCTCTTGATTTTGACGATATTATTTTTAAGACCGTTCAGCTTTTGCAGACCTGCGGCGAGGTCAGGGAGTATTATCAGCGCAAGTTCAAATATGTCCTTGTGGACGAATATCAGGATACGAACCACGCCCAGTATGTGCTTTGCAGTCTGCTGGCCGGAGGATATGAAAACCTCTGTGTCGTCGGCGATGACGACCAAAGCATTTACAAGTTCCGCGGAGCCACTATAGAAAACATTTTGGAGTTTGAAAAACAGTATCCTGCGGCCGTCACCATAAGGCTTGAACAGAATTACCGCTCGACCTCCAATATACTTTCGGCGGCCAACAGCGTTATTTCAAACAATTCGTCCCGAAAGGGAAAAACGCTGTGGACGGAAAACGGCGTCGGCGACGAGGTGTATATATACGTCGGCGAGACACAGGAGGAAGAGGGCCTCTTTATCGCCAAAACCATTCTTGAGGGTGTGGCCAAGGGTGAAAAGCTGAAAGACTTTACAATCCTTTACAGAAGTCATGCTTTGTCAAATAATATTGAACAATCACTTAAAAGAGAGAACATACCATACCGAATCGTGGCCGGCTTGCGCTTCTTTGACCGCGCCGAGGTCAAGGATATGCTGGCATACCTGTGGGTCGTCAATAATCCCTCCGATACCGTGAGGCTTGCCAGAATAATCAACACTCCGGCAAGGAAGATAGGGGACAGAACGGTTGAGCTTATGCGCGCCGCGGCCGAAAGAGAGGGGATATCCCCCTTCGAGGCCGCCTGCCGCTGCGACTCCATTCCCGAGCTTGCCAGACATTCGGCGGCGCTGTCCGCGTTTACCGACATGATAAACGATATACGCTCAAAGCTGGACACCCTTCCTTTGCCAGAGCTTTATGACCTGCTCCTTCAAAACTCGGGCTATCTCTCATATCTTCAGGGACAGGGCAGAGAGGGGAAAATGCGCCTGGAAAACGTCATGGAGCTTAAATCCACCATTATGGAATACTGCGAGCGGAACGAGGAGCCTACCCTCAACGGCTTTTTGGAGGAGATATCCCTTATTACCGATGTAGACAGATATGACCAGGAGGCCGACGCCGTGACGATGATGACCATGCACTCGGCCAAGGGGCTTGAGTTTGACACGGTTTTCATCTGCGGCGCCGAGGAGGGCGTTTTTCCCTCCTACCGCTCTATGGACAGCGAGGCCGAGCTTGAGGAAGAGCGCAGAATCTGCTATGTCGCCATGACCAGGGCCAAGCGCCGCCTCTACATAACCTCCGCTAAGCGCCGCCTCCTTT
Organism: uncultured Clostridia bacterium; assembly: GCA_947648385.1. Taxonomy (GTDB): domain Bacteria; phylum Bacillota; class Clostridia; order Oscillospirales; family Butyricicoccaceae; genus RGIG1902. The sequence continues at coordinate 4,890 of CANSNO010000051.1, read as the reverse complement.
ATGGCCAGACAATGTACGGCAAACTTTCTCGCTTTGCCGAGGAGATAGACCCGTCTTTTGTCAAACGCCATGTGCCCCGGATACCGTCACATACAGCCGAGCGTGCGCCCACAAAAAAGAAAACAGTTGAAAGTCCAAGGGCTTCCGTTGGATTTGACGCCTTTGCCTCCCGGCCTGCAAGCATTGATTTCTCAAGGGGAGAAATTATAGACCACAAGGCCTTCGGAGTCGGGAAGATTCTGAATGTCACCCCCATGGGAGGCGACCTGCTTCTCGAGATATCCTTCGAGGGGGCCGGAGTCAAGATGATGATGGCCAAAACAGCCTCAAAATATATCACAAAGCTGTAAAAAAACTGTTGCATATCAAGAGATTCTGTGCTATTATAATTAAGCATGTATTACGGATGGTCCTCTGCCGCGGTCAAGGCAAGAACATCTATGACGAAAGGAAATCAAAATTATGGATTTGATCAAAAAATTGACTGAGTCACAGCTCAAGCCCGAAGCCGTCCAGTTCGGCGTCGGCGACACCATCAGAGTCCACGCCAAAATCAAGGAAGGTTCCCGTGAGAGGATTCAGGTCTTTGAGGGTACGGTAATTGCCAAGAAGCACGGCGGCATTCAGGAGACCGTCACCGTCAGGCGTATGTCCTACGGCGTCGGCGTTGAAAAGACATTCCCCATTCACTCCCCCAACATTGAAAAGTTTGAGGTTGTCAGAAAGGGTAAGGTCAGGCGCGCCAAGCTCTATTATCTGCGCGACAGAGTCGGTAAGGCCGCCAAGGTCAAGCAGGATATCTAAAAGCTGCAAAAATGGGGGACGGGTATCTCGTCCCCTTTCTTTTAGTTGTTGAAAGTCATTTTCAAAAGGTGACACATATGGAAGATAACAAAAAAAAGAAAAAAGAAAAAAACTCTCCGGCCGAGGAGCTTTACGGCTGGGCGCAGTCTTTTTTGTTTGCCATTATGCTGCTTGTCCTTGTCAGCTCCTTTGTCGTCAGGATATCGGGCGTTTCAGGCGGCTCTATGCTCGACACCCTGAAAGATAACGACCGTGTATTGGTGCAGATTTTGGGGTATAATTATCCCGAAAAGGGCGATATCGTCGTGGTGACGGCCCCCAGCTTCAGCTCCGAGCCTATTGTCAAAAGGGTCATTGCCCTTGAGGGAGACACGGTTGAGATCTATTCAGGCGGCCACGTCTTTGTCAACGGCGAGGAGCTTTACGAGCCGTATGTCAGTTCGCTTGATTTCAACGGCGGACAGACCTTGAGCTATCCTTATACCGTGCCTGATGGACATATATTTGTCATGGGAGACAACCGTGAGGTAAGCGCCGACAGCCGATATTATTCAATAGGCCCCATAGATATCGACAATATCATCGGAAAGGTATTTTTCAGGCTGTGGCCCATGAAAAGCGGCAGCTTTGGAGGTATTTGATTGAGCATTAACTGGTATCCCGGCCATATGGCCAAGACGCGCAGGCTTATGCTTGGGGACCTGAAAAATATTGATATGGTTTGTGAGATACTTGACGCGCGCATACCCGAAAGCTCGAGAAATCCCGACCTTACCACTATTGCCGAGGGCAAAAAGCGTATGCTTGTCCTCAATCGCGAGGATCAGGCCGATGAGGATGTTACAAAAAAATGGCTGGAATATTACCGCAAACAGGGCTATACCGTCATGACGGCGAACAGCCAAAAGGGGGGCTTTCTGCCTGCCTTTACTCGTGGAGTCGAGCAGTGCTGTGCCGATATTATTGAGAAAAACGCTCAAAAGGGCGTCAACAGGACGATAAAAATAATGATAGTCGGCATCCCCAATGTGGGCAAGTCCTCATTTATAAACCGTCTTTTAGGCAAAAAATCGGCCATAGCCGAGGACAGGCCCGGCGTCACGCGCTCCAAGCAATGGTTCAATCTGGGCGGCAAATATGATTTTATGGATACTCCCGGTATGCTTTGGCCAAAAATCGAGGACGATGAAGTGGGGTATAAGCTGGCCTATACCGGCACTATTCGCGATGAGATACTCGACCGTGAGCTTTTGGCCTGCAAGCTGCTTGCACATCTGTCAAACGGTTACGAAGATTGCGTTGTAAAGCGATACGGCATTACAGGAATAAACCCCCTGTCTCCTTATGATACATTAGAGGAAATGGCTCAAAAACGCGGCTTTCTTCTCGGTCGAGGACAGCTTGATACCGAGAGAATGGCAAAGGTCTTTATCGATGAGTTCCGCTCGGGCAAGCTGGGCAGGATAACGCTGGAGTGCCCTCGGATATGAAAGATTATGAGGCCATGTTTGCCTATGAAAACGACGCGGAAAAGAAGGGTATTATTCTTTGCGGCATAGACGAGGCCGGCAGAGGCCCTTTGGCCGGCCCTGTGTGCGCCGCCGCCGTCATTCTTGACCCTAAAAACAGGATAGAGGGCCTTGACGACTCAAAAAAGCTCAGTGAGAAAAGCCGTGAACAGCTTTATGAAGAAATAATATCAAAAGCACTGGCATACGGCGTTTCCTTTGCCTCTCACAGCGAAATAGACGGGATAAATATTCTTCAGGCCACTTTTCTCGCTATGAACAGGGCCTTTGAAAAGCTCAATGTCATACCGACCCTTACAATAGTCGACGGCAACAGAGACCCTCGTTTGCCCTGTGATACCGTGTGCCTTGTCAAGGGCGACGCGAAATGCGCTTCGGTGGCTGCCGCCTCTATTCTGGCAAAGGTAACAAGGGACAGATATATGCTTCAAATGGCCGAAAAATACCCTGTGTACGGCTTTGAAAAGCACAAGGGATATCCGACAAAGGACCACAGGGCCGCAATTTTGAAATACGGCCCATGTGAGATACATAGAATGAGCTTTCTAAAAAAGCTTCTCGGAACCGACTGATGGACAGCAAGCTTTTGGGACGGTACGGAGAAAATCTGGCTGCCGAGTTTCTGAGAAAAAAGGGATATCAGATAATCGGTTTGGGTTATCGCGGTCCTTTCGGAGAAATAGACATAATCGCCCGTAAGGGAATGACGGTGGCCTTTGTCGAGGTAAAGACAAGACAGGATTATAAGTATCTCCCGGCGTCGGCGGCGGTCGGAGAGGCCAAAAGGCGCAGGCTCATGCTGACGGCCCGTCAATGGGTGGATGAGCATGAGTTCCGCGGCCAGCTCAGCTTTGACATCATCGAGATATATGTGAAAAGCAGGCAGATAAGACATATAAAAAACGCCTTTTCGTAGATTTATAAATGATCGGAGTTAAAGCCAATGGCACTTTACGCTATCGGGGACACACATTTCTCCGAAAGCTCTGATAAACCGATGGATATTTTCGGCGGCGCGTGGAAGGGTTATCGGGACAAGCTCGTGTCGTCCTTTTCGGATTGTTTAAAAGATGGCGATATGCTTGTCATCTGCGGTGATTTTTCATGGGGTATGAGCCTTGAAGAGTCCCTTGCCGATTTTAAACTGATTTCCTCATTTCCCGGGAAAAAGGTATTTTTAAAGGGCAATCACGACTACTGGTGGGAAACCGTCGCGAAAATGATCCGTTTTTTTCAAGAGAATTCGCTAAAAGACTTGCAATTTCTCCACAATAATTGTATTTTTTATAATGACAAGGTTTTGTGCGGCACTCGCGGCTGGTTTTATGACCCATCCGATAAAACGGCCGGAGACGAAAAGGTGTTCCGGCGCGAGGTAATGCGTCTTGAAGCGTCTTTGAAATCGGCTCATGCGACGGGCGAGAACAAGGAAGTCATCTGCTTTCTCCACTATCCGCCGATTTTGAGTTCGGGCAGGGTGGAGCCTATCATTGAGCTTCTGCACAAATATGGCGTTACAAGGTGCTATTACGGCCATCTCCACGGAGAAAGCCTCAGGGGCGCCGTCAACGCCGTGGTGGACGGCATTAAATATCAAAACATTTCGGCTGATAACATAGGCTTCAGGCCTGTTATTATAGAACTATAAGGATTTTAAATATTTAAGGAGGAATCCCTAAGTGAAACTTACAAACGTTGAAAAGAAGGAAGAAAACAAGGTAGAACTCTCCATTACCGTAGAAAAGGACGAGTTTGAAAAAGCCATTCAGGAGTCCTACAAAAAGAATGTCAAAAACATCAATATTCAGGGCTTCCGCAAGGGCAAGGCCCCCAGAAAGATGATTGAAAAGCTTTACGGCGAGGGCTTCTTTTATGAGGACGCCATGGATTACAGCTATCCCAGGGCTTATGAGCAGGCCGTAATGGAGGCCGGCATCGAGCCTATCGCCCAGCCCACCATAACCGACCTTGACATCAAGGACGGAGAGTTTATGTTCAAGGCTGTCGTTCAGGTCAAGCCCGAGCTGACGGTTAAGGAATACAAAGGTCTTGAGGTCGAAAAGCAGACGGCCGAGGTCACGGATGACGAGCTCAACGCCGAGCTTGACAGAATGGCCGAGAGAAACGCCCGTCAGGTTTCGGTCGACCGCGAGGCCAAGAGCGGCGATATCGTCATCTTTGATTTTGAGGGCTTTGTGGACGGAAAGGCTTTTGACGGCGGAAAGGCCGAAAATTACAGCTTGACGCTTGGCTCCGGTATGTTCATCCCCGGCTTTGAGGATCAGGTCGTCGGACACAAGGCGGAAGAGGACTTTGACGTCAACGTGACCTTCCCCGAGGAGTATCAGGAGGCTTCCCTTCAGGGCAAACCGGCCGTCTTCAAGTGCAGGATTCACGAGGTCAAGGAGATACAGAAGCCGACTCTCGACGACGAGTTCGCCAAGGATGTTTCCGAGTTTGACACTCTTGAGGAATATAAAAAGGATTTGAAGGAAAAGATGCAGAAGGCGGCTGACGAGCGTGCCGAGAGCGCCTTTGAGGAAGCGCTTATGGACAA